>NZ_CP015164.1:0-360000 GCF_001766235.1 Acetobacter ascendens | reverse complement strand
GGTGGTGGATTACGGGCGGGAATTATTTGCTGTTCCCGGCTCACCGCTAGACCCGCGTTGCCGGGGCAGTAACAATCTTTTGCGTAACGGCGCTATTCTCACAGAAAGTGTGGCAGATATTTTGCCGCATCTGCCACCAGTCGTCCCTCAACCTGCTGGCTCTATCGTATCCCTTCCCGGCGTTTCTGCGCCACGCCAAAAAAAATCTGCATCCTCTGCTCAAACCGGTCTGCCTTTTGTTTTAGACCGTCCGGAGCCTGCATTTTTTGCTTCTCCCCAAAATGTGGATGAAAAAGAACCAATTGCCCTAAAACCGCATTTTTCAGCGCCCTCCACCGCACAAGATGTGCGTGAAAACCTGCTTTCGCTCCTCTCCTTTACGCCCATAGCGGTTGACGATCTGATTAGGCGCTGCCAGTTCTCGGCTTCTGCCGTGCTTGTCGCGCTCACGGAACTTGAGCTTTCCGGCTGCGTCTCCACTTATTCTGGGGGCATGGTCGGTCTGGCGGATAATCAGGCAGAAACGGCAGGGTAAGTGCTGCTTGCAGGCAGGTCGGAGAGAGTATGACTGACGTTGTTGTGGTCGAATCGCCCGCAAAGGCAAAAACGATCAACAAATATCTGGGGGATGGCTACACGGTGCTGGCCTCCTTCGGGCATGTGCGCGATCTGCCACCCAAGGATGGTTCCGTGCTGCCGGATGAAGACTTTGCCATGAAGTGGCAGTCTGATGAGCGGGGCATGAAGCAGGTTGCCGCCATTGTCAAAGCGCTTAAAGGCGCACACCGTTTGTATCTGGCCACTGACCCGGACCGTGAGGGTGAAGCCATTTCGTGGCATGTGCGCGCCATGCTGGAAGAACGCAAAGCCCTGAAAGGGGTAGACGTTCAGCGCGTTACGTTTAACGAAATTACCAAATCTGCCATTCGCTACGCCATGGAGCACCCGCGGGATCTGGATTTCCCGCTGATTGAGGCCTATCTGGCCCGCCGGGCGCTGGATTATCTGGTGGGCTTTACGCTTTCCCCCGTGTTGTGGCGCAAGCTGCCGGGGTCTCGCAGTGCGGGGCGTGTGCAATCTGTGGCACTGCGCCTGATTTGTGAGCGGGAAGCCGAGATTGAGGTTTTTAAACCGCGGGAATACTGGAGCGTTATTGCATCGCTGCTTACCCCCGCAGGTGCTGCCTTTAGCGCTCGGCTAACACATCTGAACGGCAAAAAGCTGGATCAGTTTGATCTGCACAATGCGGAACTGGCCGAGGCCGCCAAAAAAGCGGTGGAAGCTGAAAACCTTGCCGTAAAATCTATCGAACGCCGCAAGGTTCGCCGCAATCCGCAACCGCCGTTCACCACCTCCACCTTGCAGCAGGAAGCCTCCCGCAAGTTGGGCATGAGCGCGCAAACCACCATGCGCACCGCCCAGCAGCTTTATGAAGGTATGGATCTGGGTGGTGAAACCGTAGGTTTGATTACGTATATGCGAACCGATGGCGTGACGATGGCGCAAGAAGCCATCAACGCTATTCGCCAGCATATCGGCCAGAAAATTGGCACAGAATATGTGCCTGCCAAACCGCGTATCTATACCTCCAAGGTCAAGAACGCGCAGGAAGCGCATGAGGCCGTGCGCCCCACCGATGTGTCCCGCACGCCTGAATCCGTTGCCCGATTCCTGAATAATGACCAGCGCCGGTTGTACGAACTGGTGTGGAAGCGTGCTGTTGCCAGCCAGATGGAATCTGCATCGCTAGATCAGGTGGCAGTAGATATCGCAGGTCCCTCCGGCCAGACCGTGCTGCGTGCCAATGGCTCCATCATCACGTTTGAGGGCTTTCTCAAGCTCTACCGTGAAGGGCGCGATGATACCGAGAAAGCAGCGGATGATGATGCCCGTATGCTGCCCAGCATGCAGGAAAAAGACCCGCTCAAGCGCGAAAAAGTGGATGCCGAGCAGCACTTCACACAGCCGCCACCGCGTTATTCCGAAGCATCTCTGGTCAAAAAGATGGAAGAGCTGGGCATTGGTCGCCCCTCTACCTACGCTTCTATTCTGACCGTACTGCAAGACCGCAGCTACGTGCGCCTAGAAAACCGCCGCTTTATTCCCGAAGCACGCGGGCGGCTGGTAACGGCCTTCCTTGTCTCGTTCTTTGAACGGTATGTGGATACGGGCTTTACCGCCAGCCTTGAAGAACTGCTGGATGATATCTCCGGTGGCCGCGCGCAGTGGAAGCAGGTTCTGGCCGCGTTCTGGAACGATTTTTCCAAAGCCGTATCCGGCACCAAGGAACTCACCATTACCGATGTGCTCAATGCACTCGATAAGGACTTGGGGCCATTCTTCTTCCCCGAACGCGCTGATGGATCAGACCCACGGGTTTGCCCCTCCTGCGGCACAGGCCGCCTTGGCCTGAAGCTGGGCCGTTATGGCGCGTTTATTGGCTGCTCCAACTACCCGGAATGCCAGTACACCCGCCGCTTAACGGCCGACAGCGCGGAAGAAGGTGATGAGGCCGCCCTTAAGGACGGTATGCGCCTTTTGGGCCAGAACCCGGAAACGCATGAGGATATTACCGTGCGCCAAGGCCCGTGGGGCCTGTATGTGCAGCAGGGTGAACCCAACCCAGAAGACAAAAAAGCCAAGCCCAAACGTGCCTCCCTGCCCAAAAATATCACTGGGGAAAGCATTACGCTGGATCAGGCTCTTGGCCTGCTCTCTCTGCCGCGCCTTGTTGGTATTCACCCCGAAACGGGCGAGCCCATTCAGGCCGGGCTTGGGCGCTTTGGTCCGTTTGTAAAAATGGGCGCGGTGTACGGATCTTTGGACAAGGACGATGATGTTCTGACCATTGGCCTCAACCGTGCTGTGGATGCACTGGCTAAAAAGCTGGCCTCTATCCGCAATTTGGGTGTGCACCCCAAGGATGGTGAGCCAGTTATGGTGCGCAAAGGCCGCTTTGGCCCGTATGTGCAGCATGGCCAGATAGTGGCTACCCTGCCGCGTGGCACGGATATGGATGCCGTAACGCTGGATGAGGCCGTGGCCTTGTTGGTAGACAAGGGCAAACCCCTAAAAGCCAAGGCTGGTGCTAAAAAGAAAGCCACCACCACAAAAACGGCAGCCAAAAAGAAAACCGCAACCAAAAGCACAGCCAAGGCTGATGCAGATGGTGCAGAAAAAGCGGCCCCCAAGAAAAAGGCGCCCGCCAAAAAGAAGGCCACCACCACAAAAACGGCAGCCAAAAAGAAAACCGCAACCAAAAGCACAGCCAAGGCTGATGCAGATGGTGCAGAAAAAGCGGCCCCCAAGAAAAAGGCGCCCGCCAAAAAGAAGGCCACCACCACAACGCGCAAGAAAAAAGCCGAAACCGAGTAATCTGTCATGTCGGCAAGCCCGTATGTTTCTGCCCTGCCATCTGAGCAGGAGCTACGGGCTTTTCTTGAAAGCCGCACCGGAACTGCCACCGGGTTAACAGACATTCTGCGCAACTTCCGGCTTCCCATGCGGCAAAAGGCCGCCATACGTGCCCTGCTGCACGATATGGCTGTTGCGGAAAACCTGCTTGATCTTGCTCCCGGCACACTCAAGGCATCCATCGGCCTGCCTGATATCGCCCGTATGCGGGTGTCCTATATTCGAGATGATGGCAGCGCGGCTGGCTTTTTGGCCGATGATGCTCTGTCCCGCCCCGTTGTATTGCTGATAAAGCCGCCGGATACACCGTATCTCTTTCCCGGCGATATCGTGCTTGTGCGCCTGCGACCGGCAACAGGCACCCAAAAGCGCGAGGTCCGTGGCCTGCGGCTGCTTACCCGGCTTGATAACAACCTACCCGTTACCCCTGCCAGTACACCGGAACCCTTGCTGTTACCATGTGATGCCCGGTTAAACCTGCCGCTTACACCAGAAGAAGACGCAAGCTCTCTCCCGCTCACACCACAGCAGATTGGGCTGGCAACACCTCATACTCTGCCCAATGGCGCTTATGCGGGGCATGTGCATAGCATTTTAGGCAAGGCGAATGATGCAGGCATGCCCTCGCGCCTCAGCCTGTTGATCCATCATCCACCCACGGCATTTTCAGAGCAGGCCGAGGCCGAAGCCCAGCAGATCGCACAGCAAAGTGCTGCCTTACAGGGCGCACCAGCACCTTCTGGCCGCACAGATTTACGCCACCTGCCACTCATCACCATTGATGATGCCTCGGCGCATGATTTTGATGATGCACTCTGGGCTGAACAAACGGCCGAGGGTTTTCATCTTATCGTGGCCATTGCCGATGTAGCGCATTGGGTAAAGCCCGGCTCCGCGCTGGATAAAGAAGCCCAAGAACGGGGCAATTCCATTTATCTGCCAGACAAAGTGGTACCCATGCTGCCGCTGGCTCTTTCTGCGCAAGCTTGTTCTCTGCTTCCGGGGCAGGATCGATTTTGTGTGTTTGCAGATATGCACATCACCCCTGCAGGGCATGTGGTTTCTGCCCAAATTGGCCAAGGGATTATGCAAAGTGCAGCGCGGTTGACATACGAAGCCGTGCAGCAAGTATTTGATACACCCGCACATCAGCCCACCTTGCCGCCCGAACATCCTGCGGCCCAGCTACCATCTGCCCTACTTCCCGCACTGCGTAATGTAGGGGCCGCTATTCGGCAGGCAGCCACGCAGCGCGGTGTGATGGAACGGGAAGAAACGGGTTGGAACGTACAGTTTGATACCACCGGGCAACCCTGTGCCTTTGTGTCGCGTAACACTCAGGAAGCACATTATATGGTGGCGGCGTGCATGATTCTGGCTAATCAGATCGCGGCGGAAAAATTGCAAGCGCAGGCATTGCCAGCACTATTCCGCACCCATGCGCAGCCCAGCCCAGATAGCCCACGCCACATGGCGCGCTATAGCACCCGCGCAGCATCACATTATGACCTACGGCTGGGCCACTACACACATTTTACCAGCCCTATCCGCCGGTATGCAGATCTGCTGGCACACCGCGCCTTAACCCACATAAACGACTCCTCTGCGCAGGCTGATACTCGCTTGCCTGCGCCAGATGTGGCTTTAGCATCACAGCTAAACTTTACAGAACGCCGGGCAGCTACCATCATGCAGGATAGTCTGAACCGGCTGGCTGCTATCTTTCTTGCCCCGTTTGTTGGCCAGAAAATGTTTGCCCATGTCATGACAGCAACACGGCATGGCTTGCGAGTGAGATTGACGAAAACCGGAACTCCGTCTTTCCTTGCATGGTCAGCTTTTCCGGATCGCACAGGGATGAATGACGACTCGCAGCACACCCATGCCTCGGCACATCACCCCCACGTGCAAAGTGGGGCTGTGCTTTCAGTTACCTTGGCGGGCACCTGCCCGGCGCGAGGTACGCTGATGCTGACTGATGCCGTATATGAGCACTGAAAACGCCATCTGGTTTGTGCGTGGTCTGCCGCGTGCCTTACCGGGCATGGTGCTGGCTGTGTTGCTTTTTTGCCAACCTGCCCCCCTGCACGCCCAAAGCAAATCCGATACACCGCTACCAGATAGTGCTCCGGGCTCTGCCTCCACAACACAGGCGGCTGCATCCGCATCACCTATAGCAGAACAACAACCTGCATCCGCCGCTGCGGTACCAGACAAGGCCCCTGTGCCGGATATGCTGATGGTTAAATCCGTTATCAGCACGGCTCTTCAGTTTTTGCAGCCACGCACGCTGGAAGCGCATAGCTATCGGGATTTCACACTTTGGGGGCTGGCCAGCCTTTCAGCGCTTGATCCTTCCCTATCCTTCGATTCCCGCGGTGCCAATATCCAGCTTCTTTCTGGCCAGACCAGCCTGCTCTCCCGCCCAGCCCCTACAGAGGGTTCAGCGGATGATTGGGCACAAATTGTCGTAGATTTTCTGGATACCGCACGCGCACATTCCCTTGCCGTGCGCACAACCAGCCGCGAAGAACTGGTGCAGGCGTTTTTTGATGAACTGTTTAACCACCTAGACTCCTATTCTCGCTACATTGGCCCCACTTCCGCCACCTCGGATCGGGCTGCGCGCGTGGGTGGAGAAGCAGATATTGGCGTCAGTCTTGGGCAAAGTGGCCGCTACCTTGTTATATCCGCCATAAATGCCAACGGCCCGGCGTGGACAGCCGCCATAGATACAGGTGACAGACTGCTTTCCGTCAACAACCGTTTAACGGCAGGCAAAACACCAGAAACGGTTATGGAATGGCTGCGGGGAGAGGAAGATACCCCCGTTGTGCTGCGCCTGCTCACACCCGGCCAACGCCGTGCGCGCACCGTAACCTTACGCCGCGCCAAAACACCGCCCGAAACCGTATTTGCTTTTGCCAGTGGCTCCATTGTGGTGCTGCGCGTTACGGCCTTTTCCTCCGATACCGCAGAGGAAATGAGCCAGTATCTGGATCAGGCCGTGCAGGATACGCACTTAAAAGGCCTGATTATAGATTTGCGCGGCAACCGTGGCGGTGTGCTGCAACAGGCCGTAACCGCCGCCGCCCTGCTGCTTGATAGAGGCGTGGCCGCCGTAACCAGTGGGCGGGATGCGCAGGCCAACCATATATGGGCCGTGCAAGGTGGTGACATGACAAACGGCCTGCCCATTGCCATTCTGGTAGATGGACGTACCGCAAGTGCCGCAGAAATTCTGGCCGCAGCCTTGGCGGACCATCGCCGTGCAGTGGTAATTGGCAGCGCAACCTTAGGCAAAGGTTTGGTGCAAACCGTGGCACAGTTGCCCGATGAAGGTGAGCTGTTTGTAACATGGAGCCGTGTAATAGCCCCATTGCGCTGGCCGTTGCAGGGGCTTGGCGTGATGCCGCAGGTTTGCACCAGCCTTGGTGCCGCAGATGTAGAAAAAAATCTGCATGATCTGGCAGAAGGGCAAGTGGCTAATCAGGCCGCCATTACGGCTTCACGCAATGCCCGCTTTCCGATTCCCGTTTCTCAGATCATGTCCATTCGCAAAACCTGTCCGGCCGCTCTGGGCACTGACCGGGATGTGAACGTGGCGCGCAACGTGCTGGAGAATCCAGAGTGGTATAAAACGGCCATCAACGCCATTCCGGATGATGCCGTAACGGCTCCTCAGATTTCCGCAGCCCCGTAAAGCAGGATACATGCCCCCCCCACCCCGCCTTAAAACCGATATCATGGCCCGCGCCATACTCCGCCAAAGCGGGCAGGATGGCCGATCCGCCATGCTCCTGCGTAAGGGAGACCCGGATGCAGGTGGCATTCTGGTGGTGTTGGCGGCACGCAACGGTTCTGGCGTGGTTTTAAGCCAGACTCGTACACCAGAAGGTGAACCTGCATGGTTGCGCGCGACAGGTAATACGCCTGTTGATGCGGAACAGATTCAAAAGTTTATAGAACGTCAGGTTAAGTTTGACCCCGATTTATGGGTTCTGGAAATTGAATCGGACAGCTTCAGCCCTTCGTTTGAAGCAATACTGCTCTGATACAATTTGCTTAATTGTGGCTTATCGCACACGCCTGCGGCATTTATTACACATAAATCCCGTCTGTTTGTGTCAACTGGCCGTTCTACCTGTTGCACAGCGGGCAACTTTACAGCAAAGAAGGCAAGCATGTGTGCCTTCGTACTATTAGATGCGATGCCGGACGTATCGCGCGACTACTGCCATAGCAGGGAGAAGACCATGAAGCCGCGCCAGAAATTGCTTGCGCAAACGCTGCTTTCTGCGCCGCTGGCCGCGGGGCTTCTGTTGTGTGCTGCCGTAACCGCAAAAGCCCAGCCTGTGCAGGGGCTTTATATTGCGGGTGAAGGCGGTGCCACCTTTAACCAGGATCAGCGCGTACGTACGTCCGCCCAGTTTCCTGATGGGCGAGACCGCTGGCGCACGGGCGCTGCGGGTATTGGCTCCATCGGTTGGGGTTTGGGCAACGGCTTCCGTGTGGAAGTTGAAGGCGATTACCGCAGCATAGGTTATCAGCGGTTTGTCACCAATACCTTCAACAGCCGTGCAGATGGCCGCCGCCAGACTTATGGCGTTATGGCTAATGCCCTGTTTGATCTGGATATCGGCAAGCCGTGGCTGTTTCCGTATTTTGGGGCCGGTATTGGCTATGGCTGGACAGCCATGCGCACATCCGTAACCGCACCGGGCAACCAGCTTGCAGAAAAAATGGGTGGCACGTTTGGCAACTTTGCCTATCAGGGCATTTTTGGCCTTGCCTTCCCCATTCCGTGGGTTGTTGGGCTTTCTGCCACAGCGGAATATCGGTTCTGGACAATGCTTGGCCCGCAGTCTCATGGCGCTACATCATGGGGCACTATTGGCGGCACTATCAACAGCATCAACCAGACACACCCGTATCAGTTCTCCAGCGGGCATCACGATACCAAAACCGATTTCAACCACACCCTCATGCTGGGGCTGCGGTATGAATTCAATCCGGCCCCGCCCCCACCTCCGCCAGCACCTATTGTGGCAGCACCCGCCCCGGCAGCCGCCCGCAGCTATCTGGTGTTCTTTGATTGGGATAAATCCGACCTTACAGATCGGTCACGTTCTATTGTTGGTGTAGCGGCGCAAGCTGCCGCCCATGTGGCGCTTACCCGCATTACGGTTTCTGGCTATACGGATAACTCCTCTGCCCATCCCGGCCAGAAAGCGGGTGAAGAATACAACATGCGGCTTTCTCTCCGCCGTGCGGAAGTGGTGAAAGCCGAACTGATGCGTGATGGCGTGCCGGGTACTACCATTGATATTCACGGATATGGTGAAACACATCCGCTGGTTACAACAGGCCCCAACACCAAGGAAGCCCAGAACCGGCGTGTGGAAATTATTTTCCGCTAAAAACTTGCTTTAGCTTTACAGCTTCAAAAAAAGCCCGTTGGCCACATGGCCGAACGGGCTTTTTTGTGGCCAATAGGCCAAACTTGACTGCTAAAAACCGGCCTTACAGACCGGTAAACAGAGGTGTGGAAAGGTAACGTTCGGCAAAGGAAGGCGCAATGGCTACAATGGTTTTGCCCTTGTATTCATCCTGCCCAGCCAGTTGTAACGCGGCATGCAAGGATGCGCCGGAAGAAATACCTACCGGAATACCATCCAGACGCGCACATCGGCGTGCAGCGGCAATGGCCTCACGCTCAGAAACAGTGATAACGCCATCCAGCAGCTTTGTATTCAGCGTGGCCGGGCAAAAACCGGGGCCAATACCCTGAATGCCGTGGGGGCCGGGTTCATCACCATTCAGAATCGCACTTTCTGCCGGTTCCACACCAAAAACCTGTAGAGTATTGCGGCGGGGCTTTAGGGCTTCTGCAATACCTGTAGCCGTGCCGCCTGTGCCAACACCAGCCACAACCGCATCCACCTTGCCATCCGTATCTACCCAGATTTCTTCTGCCGTGGTGGCGGCATGCACTGCGGGGTTTGCCGGATTATCAAACTGGTCTGGCATCCATGCATCTGGGGTTTCGTTCAGAATTTCATTCGCACGGGCAATAGCCCCGGCCATACCCAAACGTGCGGGGGTAAGTTCCACCTGTGCATCCATTAGGCGCAGCATACGCCGCCGCTCAATAGAAGCCCCCTCTGGCATAGTCACAATCAACCTGTAGCCCCGTGCAGCCGCTACAAACGCTAAAGAGATACCCGTATTACCCGATGTAGGTTCCACCAGCAGGGTACGGCCCGGTGTAATCAGGCCCTTGCGTTCAGCATCCAGCACCATGGCGGTGCCGATCCTGTCTTTTACAGAACCAAGCGGGTTAAAAAATTCCAGCTTCAGCAGCACGCGGGCTTTTAATTCATCTTCCTGTGTCAGCCGTGGCAACGCAACAAGCGGCGTGCCCCCCACCAGATTAAGGACAGACTCGTAAACCCGCCCTCTGGGTGCGGCAAAGCCGTAATCCTCTTTTTCCTGCGTTGATGCTGCCATTAGAAGCTCTCCCATGTCTGTTTTACAAATCTCAGACCCATATAATACGAATTTATAGCGTAGATAAACCATATCTGTGCTGCTATACTGAACATAAGATCTGGAAATAAAACATGATCAACCATACCCCCAACCAGGACAGGGACTGTTTTGCATGATCCTCCGTCGTGATAGAGCCATGACCGCCGTTCTTATTATGCTGGATGTTGCGTTTCACGCCGGGCGTTCCGGCACGGTAAGTGCTGCTGATATTGCAGAACGCTCCGAACTGGCGCGGCGTGGCATAGAACCACTGCTTCAGGCTCTTTCCCGTTCTGGTTTGCTGGAAAGCATTCGTGGCCCACGTGGGGGCTATCGGCTTGGCCGCCCCCGGCGCGATATTTCCTTGGTGGATATTATTGAAGCCGTGCTGAACACAGATGCCGATGCCAATGATGGCCCGCAGGGTGCGCTGTTTCAGAAAGTTCTGACCCCATGTTGGGATAAGTTTGATCAGAAACTGATTACGCAGATGGGCAAAACCACGCTGGATGATCTGGTAAAACAGGCAGAATCCGCAGGGCTGAAACGTCCGTTGGCCGAACCTATTACATTTTCCATTTAATTTTTATTCTGCCCAATACGCTGCCGGGTTTTACCCGGAGCGTATTGGCATAAAAAAACGGTGCTCCATTTCTGGAACACCGTTTTTTAATTTCAGCACCCAAAAACAGGGCAGCAGGGCAGATTAACGCTTACGCGTAACGGCCTTGCGCACGACTGCTTTCTTTTTAGGAGCTTCTGCCGCAGGTGCAGTTACAGCCGCGTGCGGGATAACCACGCCCGTTGCATCTACCTGAGCCGTCACTGTCAGGCGCGTGCGCTGCTGGCCCGGACCGGGAATAAGGATAACCGTAAATTTATCCTGCCCAGCATAGCCCAGTGTTGGGGTGTAGGTAACGTGCGTATCGCTATCCAGCGTGTACAGGAACGCCTTGCCGTGTTCTGGCGCAGGAGAAACCCCAAAGGATGCATACGCCTTGCCACCGGGCTGATCTACCAGCACTTCGCACAGACCATCATCAGACCGCACGGTCATGGTGGTGGAAAGTGAGCCATCGGCCTCTTTCTTGATAGGCGTTGTGCTGCACACGGCAGACTTTTTAAGGTACCCAAAGGGATTGGGGGACCCGACATGAATAGGGCCGCCCGTTGTTGCACAGCCGGCAAGCATCCCACCAGTTAGCGC
This sequence comes from Acetobacter ascendens, assembly GCF_001766235.1. Classification (NCBI taxonomy): domain Bacteria; kingdom Pseudomonadati; phylum Pseudomonadota; class Alphaproteobacteria; order Acetobacterales; family Acetobacteraceae; genus Acetobacter; species Acetobacter ascendens. The sequence continues at coordinate 348,848 of NZ_CP015164.1, read as the reverse complement.
CAAACCGGCAATTCCTCGTAAGCGCACTCGACAGCTCCGCTTCTGTTGTATCAATTAAACTTGCAATCTCTTCTGCACGCTTCGGGGCTGAATGGAAAGAGGCCCAAACCGGGCATCTGCCCCCTACCCACAAAGCATGATTCGCATCTGCCTTTAAAACATCCCGCAGCAGGAAGGAAGAGGCATACAGCACTGGTGGGCAGCTTGTCGCATATCAACGTCCACACAACTGCGCGAAAACATCTTTTAACCGCAAATATTCTGTTAAACAGAGCCGCCTATTTTTCCAACTTTTACGCCAAAATAACATGCTGGCCTATCCGCACTTATCAAAGCAGGCAGACGGTATGAAAAAATACCCGTTTCTTTCTTGCGTGAATGCGGTATTCCCTTCCCAGCATCTGTCGGAGGTACTATGTCCTTTTCCCGTTTCCTTGCCGCGGGGGTTCTTGCCGCGGGCGTTCTGCACAGCTCGGCTTCCTTTGCCGCTAGCGAATGTGGCCACTCCCCTGCGCACGAAGCCTTTAACGTGCAGGGCCTTAAAAGCGAACTGATGGTTACAGCACTGTCCTGCAGTGCGCAGGACCGCTACAACGCATTCGTGGCCAAGTTTCGCACCACCCTCCTGCGGGAAGAAGAACGCCTGAACGGCTACTTCCGCACCACCTATGGCCGCCGCGCCCAGCAGGAGCATGATGATTACATCACGCAGTTGGCCAACGTGCAGTCTGAGCGTGGCTTGCAGTCTGGCACCATTTTCTGCCAGCAGCGCCTTGCCATGTTTGATGAAGTGAACGCACTGGAAAGCGGGGAAGATCTTTCCAGCTATTCCGATGCCAAGGACGTTACGCAGCCCGCTTCCTTTGAAACCTGCGCAGCGCCTTCTGCTTCCCGTTCTGCGCACACCACAACGCGCCGCCGTACCACACGCCGCGCATAAAAAGCGCGCTGGTAAGGGGGCTTTGGCAAGGAAGCCGTTAAAAGCTTGCCGCCCCCTCACCACTACGCTTGACGAATCAGCGCCAACGCGGGACAGATTTCCCGCATGAGCGATCTGTTTTCCAATACCCCACCGGCCCGCAAATCCTCCACCGGCAAAACCCGTGATGCCAAGCCGGGAACGCAGGCAGATTCGGCACAGGCCTATGATGCCAGCGCTATTGAGGTTCTGGAGGGGCTGGAGCCTGTACGCCGCAGGCCCGGCATGTATATTGGCGGCACGGATGAAGGTGCCCTGCACCATCTGGCGGCAGAAATTCTTGATAACGCCATGGATGAAGCCGTGGCCGGCCATGCCAACACCATTGATGTGCGGCTGGATACAGAAAACCGCCTGACCGTTCGGGATAACGGGCGCGGTATTCCGGTAGACCCACACCCACGCTTTCCCGATCGTTCTGCGCTGGAAGTTATTCTTACCACCTTGCATGCTGGCGGTAAGTTTTCTGGCAAGGCTTACGCTACCTCTGGCGGCTTGCACGGGGTTGGTTCTTCTGTAGTGAATGCGCTTTCCACCCGCATGGAAGTGGAAATTGCGCGCGATCGTACTGTGTGGAAACAAGTATATGAACGCGGCAAACCCGTAACAAAGCTGGAAAAAGTGGGCGCTGCCCCTAATCGGCGCGGCACGCAGATCAGCTTTCAGCCAGACCCTGAAATTTTTGGCACGCATGTCTTTGTGCCCTCTCGCCTGTACCGGCTCTGCCGCTCCAAGGCTTTTCTGTTCCGTGGCGTCACCATCCGCTGGTCCTGCGATCCGGCGCTGATCAAAGCAGGAGATGAAACACCAACAGAAGCCACCCTGCACTTCCCCGGAGGGTTGGCAGACAGCCTGACAGATGAGCTTGGCCCCAAGGCCCCGCTACTTACCCCTCTGTGGGCTGGAGAGGCCCCTCTGCCGCCCGCAGCAGACGGCACAGATAATGGCAAGGTAGAATGGGCTGTGGCGTTTTTAGAAAACGGCCCGGCCTCTTTGGTGTCCTACTGTAACACTATCCCCACCCCGCAAGGCGGCACGCATGAAACCGGATTCCGCAACGCACTGGTAAAAGGCCTGCGCGCTTGGGGGGACCAACGCTCCATCAAAAAAGCCTCTGCCATTACGGCAGAAGATGTGCTGGGCATGAGCGCGGGGCGGCTTTCTGTATTTATTCGTGACCCGCAGTTTCAAGGCCAAACTAAGGAAAAACTCACCTCATCCAGCGCCAGCAAGCTGGTGGAAACGGCTTTGCGGGATAGGTTTGACCACTGGCTGGCGCAAAACCCGCCACAGGCCGATACGCTGCTGGGCTTTGCCATAGAACGGGCGGAAGAACGCCTGCGCCGTAAGGAGCAGAAGGAAACACCGCGCAAAAGTGCTACCCGCCGCCTGCGCCTGCCCGGCAAGCTGACGGATTGCACCAAGGAATTTGCCCCGGATACAGAAATTTTTCTGGTAGAGGGCGACTCGGCTGGTGGTTCTGCCAAACAGGCCCGTAATCGTGAAACACAGGCCGTTTTGCCCCTGCGCGGTAAAATTCTAAATGTTGCCAGCGCCACAGCAGAAAAATTGCGTGGAAATCAGGAACTGCGCGATCTGATTGAAGCGCTGGGCTGTGGATCGGGCGATAGATTCGACCTTTCCAAATTGCGCTATGGCCGCGTGATTATCATGACCGACGCAGACGTGGATGGCGCGCATATTGCCTCGCTGCTCATGACATTCTTTTACCGTGAGCTACCGGAGCTTATCCGCAACGGCCATCTGTATCTGGCCCAGCCCCCGCTCTACCGCCTGACACAAGGTGCAAAATCGGTTTACGCCATGGATGACGCAGACCGTGAACGCAAAATGAAAACCGAGTTCAAGGCGCGTGGCAAAATTGATGTCTCCCGCTTTAAAGGGCTGGGGGAAATGCCACCGGGGGATCTGAAAGAAACAACAATGGACCCCAAGCGCCGCACCCTGCTGCGCGTTGTTACCCCGCAAGAAGACCGGCTCTCAACACGCCAGCGGGTAGAAAGCCTGATGGGCCGTAAGCCAGAACTGCGCTTTGCGTTTATTCAGGAACATGCACGCACCGTAGATGACCTGCTGGATGTTTAACCCGCTCTCCAACGCGGCAGATGGGCTGGGCGGCATAGGGCTTGCGTATCTGCCTCTAGATGGGTGTGCATGACAGCAGCCCCATCTTCCACTTTTACTGCCCTGCCCCTTCGCACACGCCTGCTGGCTCTGTCTTATTTGTTAACCAGCATGGTGTGCATTCAGTTTGGCTCCTCCCTCGCCAAATCCATTTTCCCGGTGTTTGGCACATCTGGGGTGGTGGGCCTGCGTGTTTGCCTGGCAGCCTTTATGCTGGTGCCGTTTTTTAGGAGCTGGGGATTTCTGTCCGTTCCTGTTCTGCGGCTGGTCATCCCTTACGGATTGGCCATGACAGGCATGAACCTCTGCTTCTATCTGGCACTCCAACACATTCCGCTGGGCACAACCGTAACGTTGGAATTTATTGGCCCGCTTGTTGTGGCTTTTGTGGGCTCTCGCAAGCTGGCTGATATTGGCTGGATTCTGCTTACCGTGCTGGGGTTGGCACTGGTGCTTAACCCATCTGCATCCACCAAAACCGATTTTACAGGTGTAGGGTTTGCCCTGTTGGCCGCACTCTGCTGGGCGCTTTACATTCTGTTCGGGCAACGTGTGGCTGGCAAAGTGCCGGGGGCACATGCCTGCGCACTGGGCATGGCATGCGGGGCGTGCGTTGTGTTTTTGCCCTGCTTTGTGCCTGCACTGGTTATCGGCTTTTCAGCCCCTGCCATGTTGGGGCTGGGCGTATTGGTGGCGTTCTGTTCTTCCGCCCTGCCCTATTCTCTGGAAATGCTGGCCATGCAGAACCTGAACGCCCGCGATATTGGCATGCTCAGCAGTCTGGAACCCGTATGCGCCACGGTGGCTGGCGCGGTTATCCTGCACGAAACGCCATCTCCCCTTCAGCTCTGTGGAATTTTATGCGTAGTTGCGGCCTCGGCTGGGATTATTCTTAGCCCCGACACATCAAAACGAAAGGCAGCTCCAGCACAGGATGTGCCAGAACTGCCCAACTAGAAAAATCTGAGCTTTCAAGCCCTGTTAGCGGGCTGCCACATGCAGAACAGCATGGCCAGAAGCCGAAGCTACATTGGCCGCGCTGCCGTGTATGGCCTGCATGATGACGGGGTCAAACAACCGGGTAAAACTGCCCGGATGCACTCCCATCCACAACGTTACAATAGCCAGCGGGGCCAGCACGGCAATTTCTGCGGCAGTTAGATCTCGCAGTAGGCTAACCGTGCCTTTTACGCCGCCAAACAACGCCCGCCGATAGAATGAGAGCATGTAAACTGCGCCCATAATCATGGTGCTACCTGCCAGCAGCGCCACCCAGAAGGACACATGCACAGCGCCCATAAGTACCAGCAATTCCCCAACAAAGGACCCCGTGCCCGGCAGCCCCACATTGGCCATGGTAAACAGCATAGCCAACAAAGCCAGCACCGGCATCTGGCGCGCAACGCCACCCAGTGCATCAATCTGCTGCGTTTCGGCCCGCCACGCCACCGCTGCCACGCAGAAGAAGAGCGCTGCAATCACCACCCCGTGCGAGAGCATCTGGAAAATTGCACCATCAATACCTTCCGCTGTCAGCGTAAACAGCCCCACGGCAATCATGCCCATGTGGGAAAAGGAGGAATACGCAATCACGCGCTTCATGTCTGTTTGGGCAAAGGCCACAAAAGCCGCGTAAATAATGGCCACAACCCCAAGGGCCAGCACATAGGGCGCAAACAGCCGCACCGCATCGGGGAACATCAGCACCCCAAAACGCAACAGCCCGTAAGCGCCGGTTTTGGAAAGCACGCCAGAAAGCATGGCTGAAGCCGGTGTTGGGGCCTCGGAATACGCATCGGGCAGCCACGCGTGCAGCGGAAACAGCGGCAGTTTGACCCCAAAGGCCAACAAAAAGGCCAGCAACAACCACCCCTGCAAGGGCTGGGAGAATCCTGCATGCATTAAGGCCGGAATATCCGTGGTGCCCGTTTGCAGCCACATGATGATAAGCCCCACCAACATGAACAACGAGCCACCAAACGTAAACAGAAAGAACTGAAGTGAAGCCCAAACGCGCTTTGGCCCACCCCAAACGCCTATCATCAGGCTACCGGGAATAAGCGTTGCTTCGTAAAACACGTAAAACAGCAGCATATCCTGTGCGGAAAACAGGCCGAACAAAGCTGTTTCCAACGCCAGCATGGCGGCCACAAACTGCCGCCCCTGTGTTTGCATGCTGCGCCAACCTGCCCCCAACGCCAGCGGGGTAAGAAACGCCGTAAGCAGAATAAACACCAAGCTGATGCCATCCACCCCCGTATGGTAGGAAATACCGTAATCCCCCATCCAGCGCAGGCGTGTTTCAAATTGTAGGCCGGGCTGGGTAGGATCAAACTCCAGCCACATCAGCACGCTAAGGCCAAGGGTAATCAGGCTGCTCCACAGCCCAACCCATCGGGCTGTACTATCCTGCTGTTCTGGCCTGCCAGGGGCAAAAAATGCCACCAGCGCCGCAACAAGAGGAAGATAGGTTATGAGCGAAAGCAGGATGGGCTGCACGGCATCACCACCATTCAGGTTATATGAAGATGCTGCAAACCTGCTCTTTTTTACTGGCTGATACCAGCAGGTAGCCGTTCACGTTCAGCCGATCACACCACGCAGAACAGCCATATCCTTAACGGCGGCCAAACAACTTTTCGAGATCGGCCTTGCTAAGCTTCAGCCACGTTGGCCGCCCGTGTGAGCATGTGCCTGCACGGGGTGTTTCTTCCATCTGGCGGAGCAGCGCGTTCATTTCTTCCACGCTCAGCCTGCGCCCGGCCCGAATACTGCCGTGGCAGGCCATGCGGGCAATTACAGCATCCAGCCGCCCATCAAGCGCTGCCATTTCATCCGGTGCACCGTTTTCATCCGCTTCCAGCTCTTCAGCCAGATCACGCAGTAGGTTTACAGCATCACTGCTGCGCAGCATGGCGGGCAAGGCACGTACCAAAACGGAGTCGCCGCCAAAGGCTTCTATTTCCACACCCAGTTTTTCCAGCGTGGGCTGGCGTGCCAACAGCAGTTCCACTTGCACGCGGGGCAGATCCACCACATCGGGCACCAGCAAACGCTGCGCCTGCACATGCCCACTTAAAAACTGCGCCCGCAAACGCTCATGCGTGAGCCGTTCATGCGCTGCGTGCTGATCTACCAGCACCAAGCTGCCATCTGCGGCTACGGCCAGAATATATGTATCCAACACCTGTGCGATCGCCGCACCCAAGGGGTGATCCGCCGCTACTGGCTGCGCAGATGCTCCATCCGCCACATAGGTTGGCATAGCCTGCGTGGGGGCTGCGGTGTTGACTGCTGGAGCATCCCACCCCGCACCGGATGAAGGCATGGCAACAGGCGGCAAAGTTCTGGCTGCCGGGGCATCACCAAACTGCAAGCGGCCTTCTGCAAAACGCACACCCTCTGGCGTGGGGGCATGGAACGCAGGAGCAGGAACCGGCGGTGCTGCCTCTTTTTCTGGCGGATACCAAATACGTGCCTGCCGTGGTGCAGAGGACAGAACAGGCCGCACGCCCACGCTACCAGCCCCATGCTCTAACGCACGCTGAATGGTGCCAATAACCAAGGAACGCACGCTGGCTTCATCCGCAAAGCGCAGTTCTGTTTTGGCTGGATGCACATTTACATCCACTCGGTCAGGCGGCACTGTGAGCGTAAGTGCCACAACAGGGTGCCTGCCGGGCTCGATCACGCGTCTATAGGCCACGCGCACGGCGGTTTTAAGCACCGGATCCACCACGGGGCGACCATTCACCAGCATGAACTGCCCATTAGCCGTGGAACGATGAACCGATGGCGGGCAGATAAACCCGCTTAGGGTCATACCATCGCGCTCACCTGCAATTTCTAAAAAACCATCAGCCTCGCTGGCATCCAGCAGAGCAGCAGAACGGGCGGCCATATCCTGCGCGGGTAGATCAAACAGCACGCGCTCATCCAGCACAAACCGGAAAGCCGTTTGCGGCACAGCCAAGGCCAGACGCCGCACCACGTTTTCAGCGTGCCGGCCTTCCACACGCGCGCTTTTCAGAAACTTACGGCGGGCGGGGGTGGCAAAAAACAGATCTTCCACCACTACGCTGGTGCCCGGCGCACCGGCTGCGGGTTCAACGGGGGAGACCTTGCCCCCTTCTACCCTAATCCGCCACGCACCACTTTCCCCTTTTGGGCGAGAGGTAATGCACAGCCGCGCTGCCGCCCCGATTGAAGGCAGAGCCTCCCCCCGAAAACCAAGCGTGCTGATATGCACCAATGTTTCATCGCGCAGTTTGGATGTGCAATGCCGATCTACCGCCAAAGCCAGATCATCGGCTGACATGCCCCCACCATCATCCGTAACGATAATGCGGTCCACACCCCCACCTGCCAGAGAAACCTCCAGCCTGCGGGCACCTGCATCTATGGCGTTTTCAACCAGTTCCTTCACCGCTGCAGCAGGGCGTTCTATCACCTCACCCGCAGCAATGCGGTTAACAATAACCTCTGGCAACCGCCGCACATGGGCCGGCGTTGCAGGCTGGTTTGTATCCATACCGGGTTTAGCAAATAGGTCGGACATGCGTCAGACCTTTCCGATCAGAACAGACCGGAACCTTTGGGGTGCTGTGTAGGCGTAACGCCTTTGGTGGGCGAGTTGCCCAAAGCGGCATTGGTTTTCAGGCGACGGTTTTCTCCATCCGCATCCACCACGCCCCCGGCCTTGCCACCTTTCCAGAACATCAGTTCCTGCACGAAGCCCGAACCGGCTTCACCCAGCTCACCCCGGTCTGGCGCATCTGATGCCTCTGTGGCCTCATTCACCAAAATGGTCTGGCCTTCACTGGTATCACCGTTTGTGCCACGCAGCGCCACATCGGGGGAAAGTGTTTCCAGCGCCTGTAGGCGTTCACTTTCATCCTGCCGGTGGTCATCACCCTTTGATGGCTTTACCAGCTCATCTGATGGCGGCATGGAAAGCGGGGCACGGGTTGTAACCGTGTATTCATCCGGCAGGCTGCGTTCCAGCCCGAAAGCACGGGCGGCTTCGTTCCCTGAGCAGCCACTTAGCAAAAAGCAGCCGCCAAGAAGCAGCAGCGGAGAAATCAGTGTCGAAACACGGCGCGCCATCGTCTGCCTTCCACTCATCCTGAAAAAAAACACCCAGCCCTTTGGGGGTTACCCGGTTTTTACGTTGTCTTGTTGCTGCCCGCCTGCCAGAAAGTTCTGCACCAGCAGCATGCATACGGCGCATACTATAGCGGAATCTGCCACGTTGAATACATACCATGACCACCCAAAAGCATGGGCATGCAGAAAATCCACCACGGCCCCATAGCGCACACGGTCCATTACGTTGCCAATGGCCCCACCGGTAATGGCCCCAACACACGCAGCGGTAAGTTTGCTGTGGGTGCGAAAAATCCATACCAGAAGGCAGCAGGCCACGGCCAGCGCAATGGCGGAAAACACAATCCGCCCCGCCCCGCCTAGGCCGCCAAACATGCCAAAAGTAACGGCGTGGTTCCATACCATAGTGAAGTTAAGAAACGGCAGCACTTTAACAGAACTCCGTGCGGGCAGATCCAGCCCATACAGAATCCAGTATTTACTTAGCTGATCTGCTGAAAGAGTAAGCATCAGCATCAGCAGGCCAAGGCCTGCCGGACGCAGCATGAAGGGGCGAGAACTCACGCGCCCTCCTGCCCTGTGCGCGGGCCACCCTGTTGTTCCACCACATCGGTGCAACGCAGGCACAGGCCGGCGTAATCATCCCGCGTGCCGGTTTCTGGCAGAACCTTCCAGCAACGCACACATTTTTCACCATCCGCAACTTGCACAACCGGAGCACCGTGCAGCGTGCCGCCTTCATCCCCTTCCACGTAAATAGAGGAAGACGTGGGGTCCACCACCACATCCACGTGAGAGACAATGGCCAGTTCGCTCCAGTTTACACCGGCAAACAGTGCGGCTTCTTCTTCAGAGAACGTCAGTTCAACCTGCGCCTGAAGGGAAGAACCAATGGTGCCTTCGCGCCGTGCACCTTCAATTTCCGTAGTGATGATACGCCGCACGGAACGAATACGCGCCCAGCGTTCATCCAATGCCGGATCATTCCATTCTGCAGGCAGTTCAGGGAAGGCCTGTTCATGCACGCTCTGGTCTGGCCCAAAACGGGATGTCCATGCTTCTTCTGCCGTAAACACCAGCACAGGGGCCAACCACGTTGTCAGGCACCGGTGCAGGATATCCAGCACCGTGCGGGCTGCGCGACGTGTGGGGTTGGCAGGCGCATCGCAATACAACGCATCCTTACGGATATCGAAGTAGAAAGCAGACAGATCCGTAGTGCAGAATCCATGCAGGGCCGGATACACACCTACCCATTCATGCGTTTCCACCGCGCGGGCAATCAACCCACCCAGTTCTGTGAGGCGATGCAGAACCCAGCGCTCCAGCTCTGGCAGTTCGGCATAAGGCACGGCTTCTGCTTCTGTGTAGCCATCCAGCGCACCCAGCAGCCAACGCAGCGTATTGCGCAGGCGGCGATACAGTTCACCCTGCTGTTTGAGAATTTCCTTACCAATGCGCAAATCATCATTGGTATCGGAGTTCACCACCCATAGGCGCAGCACGTCTGCACCCAAGCTGTCGTTCACATCCTGCGGGGCAATCACGTTACCGAGGGATTTGGACATCTTGCGGCCCTGTTCATCCAGAACAAAACCATTGGTAACAACCGCCTTGTAGGGTGAAACACCACGCGTGCCCACGCTTTCCAGCAGGGAAGACTGGAACCAGCCACGATGCTGGTCCGAACCTTCCAGATACAGATCAGCAGGGAAGTTCAGCCCCGGCTGGCCCAGCACGAAGGCGTGGGTGGAGCCACTTTCGAACCACACATCCACGATATCGAACACCTGATCGTAGTCATCTGGATTCCGATCCGGGCCGAGGAAGCGTGCTGGTTCAGAGCTATACCAAGCATCAGCCCCTTCTTCCTTAAACGCATCCACCACGCGCTGCATCACATCGGCATCACGCAGCACTTCGCCGGTGCGTTTTTCAACAAACACGGCAATGGGCACGCCCCATGCACGCTGGCGGCTAATGCACCAGTCTGGGCGCGTGCGGATCATGGATGTCAGACGGTTGCGTGCCTGTGCGGGCACGAAGGTAACGTCTTCCAGCGCTTTGAGGGCTTTTTCACGCAGTGAATCTTCACCATCCATACGGATGAACCATTGCGGCGTGGCACGATAGATAACCGGAGCGCGGGAACGCCATGAATGGGGGTAGGAATGTACAATTTCACCACGCCCCACCAGCCCAGCCGGAGCTGTGCCGTTGGCGTTGGCATGTTCCATCACGGCTTCCAGCGTGGAGCACACAACATCTGCCGCTTTGAACACATGCGTGCCTGCAAAGCCCGCCACCCACGGGGCATATGTGCCATCGGCCTGCACCACTTCGGGCACTTCCACGCCGTACATGCGGCAAAGCTGGAAGTCATCCTCACCATGAGAAGGCGCCATGTGCACAAGGCCGGTGCCAGCCTCGGTGGTCACAAATTCACCCGGCAGCATCGGCACATCAAAATCATACCCGGCACCACGCAGCGGATGGGCGCACACAGCCCCTTTCAGCGCGCTGCCCGGCAGGGTGTAGAGGATATGGTGCGCAGTAACGTGAGCTTCCTGACAGAAGGCATCTACCAACGCTTCGGCCACCAGCACCTTTGCGCCGGGTTCAAGCAATGCGCCCTCACCCGTTTCATCTACCCGCAGCACCACGTAGGTGATTTCCGGCCCGTAGGCCAAAGCGCGGTTGCCGGGAATGGTCCACGGTGTGGTGGTCCAGATGACAACAGATACATCCTCCAGCGCATGGGCTGGCGTGGGATCCCGCACAACCGGGAAGGCCACCAAAATAGTGGTGGAGGTATGATCGTGATATTCGATTTCAGCTTCAGCCAGAGCGGTTTTTTCAACCGGGCTCCACATCACGGGGCGCAAGCCACGATACAGCCGCCCGTTCAGCAGAAACTTGCCAATTTCGTTCACAATGGCCGCTTCGGATGAGAAATCCATGGTGGCGTAGCGGTTCTGCCATTCCGCCTGCACGCCAAGACGCTGGAATTCCTGCATCTGGATATTCAGCCACTCACCCGCATAGGCACGGCATTCAGCACGGAATTCCAGCACAGGCACGGAATCCTTGTCTTTCTTTGCCTTGCGGTATTTTTCTTCCACCTTCCATTCAATCGGAAGGCCGTGGCAATCCCAACCCGGCACGTAGCGCACGCCGTAGCCAGACATACGATGGGCGCGGTTGATCACATCCTTATTGATCTTGTTCATGGCATGGCCAATGTGCAGGTGGCCATTGGCATATGGGGGGCCATCATGCAGCGTAAAGGTGGGCCGCCCTTCCGCCTGCTGTTTCAGCCGCGCATCCAGCCCGGTTTCTGCCCACTTTTCCAGCCATTTAGGTTCCTGCTTAGGCAAGCCCCCGCGCATGGGGAAAGATGTACGGGGCAGGAACACCGTATCACGATACAGATCGGCGGGGGATTGGGTGTCCTGGTCGCTGCTGGATGTGGTCATGAGCGGGTGATGTCACTTCAGTTCGGGTTCATGGTCTGGCCCCGCATGTGCTGGTCAAACCATCTTGCATTCAGGCTCTTATCAAAAAGGACAAGCGCAGGGTCAAGCATGAACGGCCACATTGCGGCCGCAAATTCTATTCTGCCCTATCTGTCCGCACTTTTACAGGGGGTTATATGCCAGCCAGTTCGGCGTTCAGAACCATGCGCGCCTGCTGCGCATCCTGCGCGATCTGGGCCTTGAGTTCATCCAGCCCGGCAAAGCGCTGTTCTGGCCGCAGCATTTTGTGTAAAGCTACAGAAAGCGTTTGGCCGTACAAATCACCATCAAAGTCAAACAGGTTCACTTCTACGCGGCTTTCCTGCCCATCGTTAATGGTGGGCCTGCGGCCAATATTGGCCACGCCGGGGCGTGTATAACCACCGGGTAAGCGCACCGTTACGGCGTAAACCCCACGTGCGGGCTCCAAATGCCGCCCAAGTGGAATGTTAGCTGTAGGGAAGCCCAGTAAACGGCCGCGTTTATCACCATGCTGCACTTGGCCACGAATAAACCACGGGCGACCGAGTTCTTCCGTTGCCCGTTCTGGATACCCTTCCTGCAACAACCGCCGGATACGGGTGGAGGAATATGGCCCTGCGGCATCTGCCAGCGCGGGCACGGATGTAAAGCCCATACCCAGTTCACCCGTGCGTTCGGCCAAGAACGTCACATCGCCCCCGCGCCGATACCCGAAGGCAAAATCTGGCCCGCAGGCAACGTGGCGCAGGCACAGGGCATCATGCAGCACGTCTTCTACAAACCGTTCCGCCGTCATGCGGGAGAATTCTTCATCAAACCCAATCTGGAACACATGCTTCACACCTAGCGCCTGTAGGGCGGCAAAGCGCTCATCTGGCAGGCTCAGGCGGAATGGTGGGTCCTGCGGGCGAAAAAGTTCGCGCGGGTGGGGTTCAAACGTAACCACCGCCAAGGGCAGATCTGGCCGCGCTGCGTGGGTGGAATGAACCAGATGGGCGTGGCCCAGATGCACACCATCAAAATTACCAAGCGCTGCCGCACAGCCGTGCGCTTCCGGCGGTATATCCCGCCAGTTTGTGTGCAACTGTGCTTTCAGCACTTTATTATGCTCCTTCCGGCAGGCCAAACATCTGCCCCGCCTGCGGCAGAGATTGCGCTACAGGGTGGGTAGTACCTGCCACCGTGCCATCTTCCGGGCGGGCAATCTGGCATACACGCAGGCCTGCTTGGGCTGCTGCATCCAGCTCTGCCACCACATCGGACAGAAACAGCACATCCTGCCCCTGCCAGCCACTTTGTTCCAGAATATGGCGATAACTTTGCGCGCTTTTCTTACCACCAACGCGCAGATCAAAAAACGCGCTGAAAAGCGAGGTCAAGTTCCCCTGCTCGGTATAGCCATAAATCAGCTTCTGCGCGGCTTCGGAGCCAGAGGAATACACTGCCAACGTAAGACCTGCGGCTTTCCATGCCTTTAAGGTTGGTTCAACATCCGGGTAAAGCTGGGCTTCCAGCTCTCCTTTTTCATACCCCTGCTGCCAACATAGACCTTGCAGGCTTTTAAGCGGGGCAACCTTGGCATCTTCCGCCATCCAGCGTTCAAGCTGTTCTAGCGGGGGCACGCCGGGGGCTGCTTGGGCAATTTGTGCCAGCGCTTCCTGCACCACTGGGTTTTCGTGCTGTTCCAGCAATGCGGGCAGATGTTTGCGCGCATAGGGAAAAAGCACTTTATGCACAAAAGCCACTGGCAGGGTGGTGCCTTCAATATCCAGCAGCACCACGCGCGGAGAAATCCGGGTATCGGCCATTATGCCCTCAATCAGTTTTCGTAAGAAGGAAACTGCCGGGCAATATCGGTGCCTGTATAGCGGGCTACCCAGCCTTCCTTGTGTGTGAAAATACGCAGCGTGACCATATCTGGCTCTGGCCCAGCATCAAACCAGTGCTGTGTGCCTTCGGGCACAGAAATCAGATCAGTTTGTGTGCATTCCACATCGTAAACATAGCCTGCAATATGCAAAATAAAGTGCCCGCTGCCGTGCACAAAAAAGCGGATTTCATCTTCACTATGCGTATGTTCGGACAAGAACTTGTCCCGCAAAGCCTCGCGGTTGGGCGTGGAAGGGCTAACCCGCAGCACATCGGCAGAGCCTGCGCCTGTTTCACCCATCAGCTTGTCTAAAAATGGGCCATACACATCCAGCACGGCCTGCTCATCAGCATCCCTTGGAGGAATTTGCGGGCCTTCCCAACGCTCAAACCGCACGCCTAACGGGGCTAGAACACGGGCCATTTCTGCCGGGTCCTGCGTTTGCAGCACAGGGTGCTGGGGGGTGGTATCTTTGTAAACTGTCAGGGAACTCATGCGTGCAGTTTCCTTCGCTCAAGCGCGCAGGCCAACAGAAACTCCAGCCCTTCCAGCCGCGCAAGGGCGGTGGGCATATCCTTGCCCCACACATACACACCGTGGCCGCGAATAATGTAGCCCGCTGGCATGCCGGTGCCAAAAAACGGTTCCACAACTTCGGCCAGCCGTGCAATGTCCTGATCGTTCTCAAACAAAGGCACCTGCACGGATGTTTCGTGTGTGGTCTGCCCTTCAAACACTTTCAGAACTTCGTAATCCGCCAGTGTAAGTACTGCTGTTTCTTCTTCCATAGACAGAACAGTGGACGCCACGGAATGGCCATGCAGCACTGCGCCCACATGGGGGAAATGGCGGTAAATCTGGCAATGCAACAGTGTTTCTGCACTGGGGCGATTTTCCGGGCTATGCGGTTTGCCCTGCATATCCACGGTAATAACATCTGCCGCCTGCAAAAAACCTTTGTGGCAGCCGGAGCGCGTAATGGCCATGCGGCCATCTGCCAGCTTGCGGCTGATATTGCCTGCCGTGGCAGGCACCCACCCGCGCTGATCCATCCGTTGCCCGGCAAACAGAATATCCTGCACGGCACGGGCAAAATCCGTAACGGTTTGATCCATGGCGTTCTCTGCCCGTCTTAAACTGCCAGAGCCTTACGGCTGGACAGATTTATCCGCTGGTGCAGCCGTGCGCTGCTCCACTGTGGAAGATGCAGGCGGTGGGGCAATATGCCCATTACCGGGGCGTGCCGTACCATCATCCATCGGTTCATCATCCGCCATGTGCTTCTTGAAGGATTTGATGCCCTTGGCCATATCGCCCATCAACGAGCTAATTTTGCCGCCGCCGCCAAAAACCACAAGTACGACCACAAGCACGATCAGCCAGTGCCAGATACTTAAGCTACCCATCAAACCAGTCCCCTACACTTGCAGTACGCGCCCGAAATGAACACGTGCTGCACATCCTTGTTTGTACATGATGGCGGAAACACTTTCTTGCAAGTTTTTCCTTGCGCGGCCTACCCGCCTATTGGGTGCTAACTGCCGCCCGTGCCTGTTGGTTCAATAAAGCCATAAACCGGATAAACCGTTTTGCCCATGGCATGAATAGGGCTCCACCATACGCGCACACGTGTCCAGTTATTATTGGGGGAAACATCAACCACAGGGGCGTGGCGCGTGACTTCCCCCGGCTCCCAGTTTGCATGGTCCACCAGCACAAGGCGTGAATTCCGCACCTGTTTGACCACAGAAACATGGCCAGATGGCAGCCTGCCGGTGGATCGAAACACCAACACATCCCCCGCACGTGGGGAGGACGTGCGGCCATATTGCCCCTGCGCTTCCCCCCACCAGCTTGCAGCCGCACCACGCAGGTTTACGGCAGAATGCTCCCGCGCATAGGGGGCGCACTGTACAGATCCATTCCAACTTCCGCGCCCGCCTGCACAGGCAGCAAGTAATAAAGGCAGAACAAGAACAAGGCTACGCTTCACGATTCGGCCCTCAAACGTTGCATCCAGTCCTCCGCTTCTGTGGGGGACATATCCAAAACCTGTTCCGCCACATCCCGCGCATACCCAGCACGGGCCAGCACACCCAGCGCCTTGTGCCTGCGGGCCAAAGCCTGCTCGGTATCGGCTTCATCATCATCCGCAACATAAGGCGTGGCAAATGGCCCCATCCTGCGCTTACGCGCCAGAACCAATGCCGCACATAATTCCCTTTGCGCAGGAGAAAACCCTTCCACCGCATCCTGCAAGGCGGCATCGCGCAGATCAGCCTCCACCCCGCGTGCGGCTAGATGCGCCTGTACCGCACGGCCAGATCGGCCAGACCGTACCAGCCTGCGTGCGCGGGATGTGGCAAAACTGGCATCATCCACAGCGCCAAGGCGCACCATTTCTTCTGATATTTCAGCCACTACGGGGCGCAGCGCCTGCACGGCTTCGGCCACATCTTCCGTATCTGCTCCAGCTTTAAGGGCCTGCTTCTCCCACCGTGCAATACGGCGCAGAAGCACCTGTTCCAGCCCGTGGCGCGTGGTGCCAAAGCGTGCCAGATGCGCCAGCGCGGCCTCTCGCAACACCCGGCGATCAAGCTGCGGAAACCCCGATGATGTATGGACAGATGAGGAAGAACCAGAATGCGTCATTCCTCTTTATTACCCACTCCCGCCGTGCAGGAAAATACGCAACGGGCCACATCACGCATGTTGCGTATGCAGAATTTTTTCACACAGAATATTTGACTTTAATCCGCACAAAAGGCCATGATACGCCCGCAATACGGGCCGCCCGCTCACCTTATATCAAGGCAGCGGGCGTTTTTCGTTCTGCATTCCACTTCTCACCATGCAGGTTCAACAACCGCCAACACAAAGACCAGATTCCATGATTTCTGCCCTGATGCCGACATACAAGCGCGCTGACCTCGCCTTTGAGCGGGGAGAAGGCTCCTGGCTGCAAACGTCGGACGGGCGACGATTCCTGGACTTTGCTGCGGGTATTGCCACGTGCTCTATTGGCCACGCACACCCCAAGATGGTGGAAGCCATAAGCACGCAGGCCGCAAAGGTGATGCACGTTTCCAACTTGTTCCAGATTCCGCAGGCGGAAAAGCTGGCCCGCAGGCTGGTTGAAAACTCCTTTGCTGATAGTGTGTTCTTCTGCAATTCCGGCGCAGAAGCCAACGAAGGCATGGTGAAAATGGCGCGCCGCGCCCAGATGATGGCAGGCCACCCCGAACGCACAGATATTATCTGCATGGATGGGGCTTTTCATGGTCGTACGCTGGCCATGCTTTCTGCCACCGGCAACCCAAAATATCTGGAAGGCTTTGGTGAGCCTGTAAAAGGCTTTCTGCACGTTCCGTTTAACGACATTGAAGCCATAAAAGCCGCCATTACCCCCAACACGGCAGCGGTCATGCTGGAGCCTATTCAAGGTGAAAGCGGCATTAAGGTAGCTAGCCCGGAATATCTGCGTGCCTTGCGCGCACTGTGCGATGAAACCGGTGTGCTGCTTGCACTGGATGAGGTGCAGTGTGGCGTTGGCCGCACAGGCCGTCTGTTTGCGCATGAATGGGCTGACATCAAACCCGATATTGTCAGCACGGCCAAAGGTTTGGGTGGGGGCTTCCCCATTGGGGCTATCCTTACCACAGAAACCATTGCCAAGAGCATGACACCGGGCACGCACGGCACAACATTTGGCGGCAACCCGCTGGCCTGCGCGGCTGGTAACGCTGTACTGGATGTTATTCTGGCCCCCGGCTTTTTAGATCAGGTTTGCACCCGTGCAGCCCTGCTGGATGAACTGCTGGACAGCCTTGTGGCTGATGCACCGGATGTTTTTGCCCAGCGCCGTGGCCTTGGCCTGTTGATTGGCCTGCGCTGTGTGCCCGCAGTGGGTGATGTGCAGGGGGCCGCACAAGATGTGGGCCTGCTGTGCGTTACGGCGGGTGATAACGTGCTGCGCCTTGTGCCGCCGCTTACTGTTTCCGAAGAAGAATGCCGCAAAGCTGTGGCCCTGCTGGCGCAGGCTGTCAGCACACTCAGAAAAAATCATAACAACAAGACAGTTCTGGAGCCAACAGCGTGAGCGCCGCCAACATGACCACTGCCCTGCCCTCTTCTTCCTTGGCAACGCCACGCCATTTTCTGGATCTGAAAGATCTGGATGCCGCAACCCTGCGCCAGATTCTGGATGTGGCCGCCAGCATGAAACGCATGCAGCAGAACCGCCGGTTTCCGCTGCACCCGCGCCAGCCGCTGGCCGGACGGCAGTTGGGGCTTATCCTCTCCAAGCCTTCCACCCGCACCCGTGTTTCTTTTGAAGTGGGTATTCGCCAGCTTGGGGGCGATGCCGTAGTGCTTAGCCCGCAGGAAATGCAGATTGGCCGTGGTGAAAGCATTGCCGATACGGCCCGCGTGCTTTCCCGCTTTGTAGATGCCATTATGCTGCGCACCGGCAACACAAAAACCATGCATGAACTGGCACACTGGAGCACGGTGCCCGTTATCAATGGTCTCACACCTCATTCTCACCCGGTGCAGATTCTGGCCGATATCATGACGTTTGAGGAACACCGTGGCCCCGTGCGTGGCCGCACCTTTGCGTGGACGGGTGATGGCAACAACGTGCTTGTCTCTCTTATTGAAGGGGCCGTGCGTTTTGGCTTTGCCCTGCGTGCCGCCACCCCCGCAGACATGAAGCCCCCGCAGGATGTGCTGGATTGGGCCCGCGCCGAAGGCGGTGATGTGGAATGGACGATAGACCCAAAAGCCGCCGTAAAAGATGCTGATTGCGTGGTGACGGATACATGGATCAGCATGTCTGATTCACCCAAGGAAGCCGCCAGCCGCATGAGCAAGCTGGAACCCTACCGCGTAAATGCAGATTTAATGGCCCTTGCTGCGCCAGATGCCCTGTTCATGCACTGCCTGCCTGCCCATATAGGGGAAGAAGTAACCAAGGACGTGTTTGAAGGCCCGCATTCTGTGGTGTTTGATGAGGCGGAAAACCGCCTTCATGCCCAGAAAGGCGTGCTGACATGGACAATGGGCGGCACAAACTGGACCTCTTTCGGCAAGGAATAAGCACATGAGCGGCACAGACAGAACAGTTTCCATGACATCTACCGAAGAGACACCCTCCACCCCCGGCTGGGTGGAAAGCAGTCTGGATGCTATTCTGGCTACGTTGCCGTTTTCGGCAGAAAAGCTGGTGCCGTTCCGTAACGCCTATCTGGATTGTCTGGCTGGCTGTGGCCGCACGGAAGATCTGGATAGCGAGCACGATGCCTGCCGCAAGGGTTTGCTTCTTGCGCTCAAGGACGGTTTGAACATGGATTCAGAAACCGGCCGAGCCCTTGAACAGAAGCTGGAAAAGCTGGAGCTGGATATTTCCGCAGGGGCGTAATCCCCTGCTTTCCACCTTACCCTTTTTGTCCGCCTGAAAAGCACCATCAGAGTCCGCACGCATCAGGCGCACGTTCTTGATATTCCCGTATTTTTGATGGACTCAGGACAAACTCAAATTCCCATGGAAAAACCTGCTTTTCTTGACCGCGATCGCCCAGATGTGCCCGATTTGGTGGTGCCCGGTGGTGTAACACCTTTTTATCTGGCTGGTCGGCCCGTGCGTGGCCGGCTGGTGCGTTTGGGCGTGCTGGCGGATACGCTGCTCACACGGCATGATCATCCAGCCCCTGTTACGCGCCTTGCTGGCAAGGCATTGGCACTGGTGGCAGCTTTGGCGTCTGCCCTGAAGTTTCAGGGGTCTTTCTCCCTCCAGATGAAGGGCGATGGCCCCGTTTCCATGCTGGTAGCAGACTGCACCAATACCGGCGCGCTACGCTTTTACGCCCGCACGGATGATGAAGCGCTGGAAGCTCTGCTGGCAGAAACACCTAAACCCACAGACCGCGAATTGCTGGGCAATGGGTATATGGCTCTTACGGTGGACCAAGGCCCGGAAATGGACCGGCATCAGGGTATTGTAGAAATTGCCGGTGATGATCTGTCTGCAATGGCCATGCATTACTTTGCCAGCAGTGAGCAGCACGCCTGCTGGATTATGCTGGCCTGCCAGATGACAGATACAGGCTGGCGCGCTGGTGGCCTGATACTGGAACGCATTGCGGGCGAAGGCGGCAGCCACGTGGTGGAAGATGAAGCCGCAGAAGCAAGCTGGGAAACAGCAACCATTCTGGCAGGCACACTTTCTACCAAGGAACTGCTGGATGATGGCCTGCCCACTTTGCAGCTTCTGCACCGGCTTTTCCATGAAGAAGACCTGCATGTCAGCCAGCCTCGGGCTTTGGCCTTTGGGTGCCGTTGCTCCCGCGCACGGTTGGCCAATGTGCTGGAAACTTTCCCTCAGGATGATCTAGACCATATGTGCCAAGATGATGGAAACATCGTCATGACGTGCGAATTCTGTAATGTGGATTTCCGCTTTGCACGCAAAAACATTGCCACGCAGGCGCAGTAAAACAGTAAATATAGCCGCAAAGTTTGCCAGCAGGGCCATAAGCGCAATATCTTAAGGCGCTGCTGGTATAAGATATCTGCCACAGGGCAGGCATTTTTTAGAATGTCGGATAAAGTTCACAAGAGGTTTTGCGCCATGATGCTGTTTTCCCGCATGCGCCTTTCTGGCCTAACAGCCGCGCTGCTGTTTCCTGCCCTGTTGGCAGGCTGCGCAGATCAAAAACAGCCTACGCAGTTTGCGCCGCTGCGGTATGATAACCTCAGCCAGATCAACCTCAACGTAAACACTCTGACATTGGTGGATAACACTGTAACCCACCCGGTTGCGGGCGATATCGGCTACAAATCCCCCACGCCGCCCGTGCAGGCCCTACGCCAGATGGTGCAGGACAGGCTGGCCGCCAAAGGGGGCATTACCAGCGCCAATTCCGCCCAGTTTGTGATTGATCGGGCCTCCATCCTGCACGAACCCGGCGGCACACTACAGGGCCAGATAGATGTGCATCTGGATATCCTGAACCCCGATGGCAGCAAAACCGCACACACAGAAGCCCACGCCACCCAAAGCCTGCACCCAGACCCCACAGAGGATACGGAAAGCCAGGCCAACCTGTACAATGTCACCAAAGGGATGATGGACAGCATCAATACCGAACTGGATACGCAGGTACATCGTGCACTTGGCAAATGGCTGGTAGATGCCGGGGGTATGCCCGTAGAGGGCGCCATTCAGGCCCAGCCGCTAACATCTGATGGCTCACCAGCCACCGCCACGGGTGCTGGTGCTGGTGCCGCAGCTACGCAAGAAGCACTTTCACCCGTTTCAGCCGCTAAAACCGGGCAGGCTACATCCCCCGTAACGGTACCGGAAAACGCCCCTATTGTTGCCCCCTCCACCGATGCAGCAACATCCTCCACCACCAGCAGCACGGAAGCCAAACCTGCTGCTGCCCCCAAAGTGCAGGATACTGAACCCAACGCCATCTTCCCGGCGGGTGAGGATGATGATTCGTCCTCCAGTTCCTCTTCTACAAAAGCTACGTCTCCCAAAGCGGGGTATCTCAAGCTGCCGTCCCAGCCTCAATAAGGCTATTATCCTCAACACAACGCTTTAATACTTGGCGTATACATCCCCCATTGCCGCACAGCATTGCACTGCGGCGGTGGGGCCGCCATAAAGCAGGGCATGACCGCTTCCGCCTCCAACCTGAACCCATTTTCCATTGCGCAGGGCCTGCCTGTGCAGGATGTACTGTCAGAACTTTGCGCAGTACTGGCTCAAAACCCCACTACAGACCATCCTGCATCAGCCATTTTAGTCGCACCTCCCGGGGCGGGTAAAACCACATCCGTGCCTCCCGTGTTGGCAGCGGCAGCATGGCGCGCGCCGTCTGATAAAATTATCATGCTGGAGCCCCGCAGGCTGGCCGCCCGCGCTGCTGCCCAACGCATTGCATCTCTAATGGGGGAAGAGGTTGGCGGTTTTGTTGGCTTCCGCACCCGTCTGGAATCTGCTGTTTCAGACCGCACCCGTATTGAGGTGCTGACAGAGGGCCTGTTCCTGCGCCGCCTGCTGGGTGACCCCATGCTGGAAGGCGTGGCCTGCGTTATTCTGGATGAAATACACGAACGCTCATTGGATGCAGATCTGGCGCTGGCTTTCTGCCTAGATCTGCAACGCACTTTGCGGCCTGATCTGCGCCTTGTGGCCATGTCTGCCACGGCGGAAACAGAACGCCTTGCCGCGCTAATGAACGCGCCTGTGCTAACAAGTGAAGGGCGGATGTTCCCACTTACCGTCCACCATGCCAAACACGATATTCCGAGCCTACGTGATATTGCCACCGCCACGGCAACAGGTGTGCGGCAAGCCTTGGCTGAAACAGAAGGCGATATTCTCACCTTTCTGCCCGGCACGGGTGAAATCCGCCGCGTGATGCAGCTTTTGGAAAACGTACCCGCCACGGTGCTCCCCCTGCATGGTGAATTGCATCCGGCAGAACAGGCCCGCGTGCTACGCCCCGGAAATGAAGGCGAACGGCGGGTGATTCTGGCAACCTCTATAGCCGAAACATCTCTTACCGTGCCCGGCGTGCGCGTTGTGGTGGATTGCGGCTTCCGCCGTGTGCCGCGTTTTGATGCCGGGGCTGGGCTTTCCCGGTTAGATACTGTGCGTATTTCCAAGGCAGCCGCACGGCAACGTGCAGGCCGTGCGGGGCGAGAGGCACCGGGTATGGCGTATTGCCTGTGGTCTGCCCATACAGAGCGCGCCTTGCCCCAGCATGACAGGCCAGAAATTCTAGAAGCCGATCTGTCTGACTTTGTGCTGGCAACTGCCTTGTGGGCCGATACGGTGGGTTCTGCCGATACGCCGCTTCCGCTACCAGATCAGCCCCCCGGCAGCGCGGTAGCCGCCGCAAAGGAATTGCTGATTTTGCTGGGCGCGCTGGATGATGCGGGCAAGATTACAAAACTTGGTCGCAGCATGGCCAATCTGGGCACGCACCCACGCCTTGCCGCCATGATATTGGCCGCCCGCACGGCAGAAGAAGCCGCACTGGCCGCAGACCTTGCCGCCCTGCTGGAGGAGCGTGACCCCCTGCGCCCACGCGCTGCCGGGCGCGGTGGCCCTCCGCCCATTCCACCCGCAGATATTACCCTCCGGCTGGATTTGATTGCAGGAGAAGATAATAACCCACAGGCAGACCGTGGCGCTTTGGCCCGTATTCGGCAGGCGGCCGCGCGTTTTCGTACACGCATGGGGCTGAAACCTCGCCACCCGGCAGCCGGTGATGCCGCAGCCCTTCTGGCCGCAGGCTTTCCAGATCGGGTTGCCCTGTGCCGGGGAGATATGGGCAGCTACCGCATGGCCAATGGCAGCAATGCTCGCCTACGCCGAGATGACGGGCTGGCAAAACACAAATTGCTGGCAGTGGCAGGCCTACACCTACGCACCGCTGCCGAAATACGTATGGCGGCCCCATTGGATAGCAACGCCCTACCTCCAGCCCTGCTGGAGCGCACGCGTGAACAGATTGAAACCACGCTGGACCCCGTATCGGGCAATATCATGGCCCGCAGGCGCACCCGCATTGGCTGCCTTGTACTGCGAGACCGCACAGAAAAAGTAAAACCAGAAGATGCAGGCCCGCTGCTGCTGGCACAGGCCAAGGAAGCACCAGAAACCACGCTCAACTGGTCAGATGCCGTGCGGCAGCTTCAGGCCCGCGTAGAACTGGCCCGTACCCTGCCCGGTGGTACCGGCATGGAAGAAGCCTGGCCGGATTTTTCCTCCACAGCCCTTGCTGGTTGTATGGATGAATGGCTGACCCCGTATGTTGAAGGCTGCACATCCATCACCGCATTGCGGGAGCTGGATATACTCAATCTGCTGCGCACTTATCTGGGTTATGCCCGTACAAACTGGCTGGATAAGGAACTGCCTACCTCTCTGCCCTTCCCCGGTGGTGTGGCGGAGGTGGATTATACGCAGCCTGTGCCTGTGGCCTCGGCCCGTGCCCAAGCTTTTTACGGTACAGCGGAAACACCCAAACTGGCTGGGGGGCGCGTGCCGTTGCGGCTGGCTCTGCTTTCTCCCGCAGGGCGGCCGCAGGCCATTACGGCGGATCTGGCGGGGTTTTGGCAAGGCGGCTGGGCAGATATGCGGCGCGATATGCGCGGGCGTTACCCCAAGCATGAATGGCCAGAAAACCCCGCTTTAGCCCCGGCGCGCCCGCGTGCCAAACGCAACTAGAAGATGTGGACGTGGCGTAAACAACACCCTGCCGCCATAAAAACGTACCAGATCAAGGGCAAACCCGTATAGCCGGTTGCATAAAGCAGATAATCCGGGCCACAAGTTTGTAATGTCTGGAGCTTTATTGCCATTTCCATGAAGACGCTTCTACGGAACCTGCCTGCACTGGCCGTAGCCTGCTTTTCCCTTCAGGAAACAGGCGCGCACCATTTGGCACAGGCTGCATCTCTCCCGACATTTGAGCCCGCTGTACCGCTTGTTTCTGGCGGGCCTATCAGCTTTGCGCCTTTGGTGCGCAAGGTTGTGCCCGCAGTGGTAAATATTTCTGTTACGCGAGATTCTGATACCAGCGCCAAACACAAGCTGCCATCCACCGTTAAAGGCACCCCGCTGGAAAAGCGGTACCGCGAACGCATGCGCCGCCACCGGGATGAACTGCTTGGGGCGGGTTCGGGTTTTATTATAGACCCCGAAGGCACCATTGTTACCAATGGCCACGTGGTGGAAGATGCAGATAAAATTACCGTTGCCCTTGCAAGTGGTAAGGAATTTACCGCTACGCTGGCAGGCATAGATAACCTAACGGATATTGCCGTTATAAAAATCAGCTCCCCACAGCCTCTCCCCTATGTCACATGGGGGGATAGCAGGCTGGTGCAGGTGGGAGACTGGATTATGGCTGCGGGCAACCCGTTTGGCTTAGGCTCATCAGTTACCGCAGGTATTGTTTCTGCCCGCGGGCGCGATATTGGCACCAGTCCGTTTGATGATTTTCTGCAACTAGATGCCCCCATAAACCCCGGCAATTCCGGTGGCCCCACCTTTAACCTTGCTGGGCAGGTTGTGGCGTTAAACACTGCCATAGTTTCCCCCACCGGTGGCTCTGTGGGGCTTGGGTTTTCCATCCCCTCCGAAATTGTCATTCCCATTGTAGAAACACTGCGGCAAGCCGGGCATATCGAGCGCGGGTGGCTGGGTGCCACGCTGGAAGATATTATGACCCATAACGGCACGCAGGTTACGGAGGTGGACCGTAACGGCCCCGCGGCCAAAGGCGGGCTGAAAAAAGGCGATATCATTGTGGGCATGAACAATGAGCATGTAGAAACCGCCCGCGCCATGATACGCGCCGTGGCATCTGCCAAGCCGGGACTGGATGCGCAGTTGAACGTGCTGCGCAATAACCAACCAATAACTCTTACCATCCACATTGGCCGCCGCCCCAAATGGGAGGACGGCAACGGGGGCAAATAACCCCCATTCCGGTTTTTTAGATCATATCCAGCGGTGTTTTTTTGGTGGGCGGCGGAAACGCTGCATCCAACTGAGCCAGATCCTGCTCTGTTAATTCAAGGTCTCGTGCGGCCAGATTCTGCTTCATGTGCTCGTGCGAGGCAGCTTTGGGAATAGCCAGCACATTGTTTTGGCGCAGCACCCATGCCAGCGCAATTTGTGCCGGTGTGGCTGGGCCAAGCACCGTGCTGTGCCTGCTGGCAATATCTGCCAGAACCGGGCTTTTGAGCAGTTCCTGCCCCTGCCCAATGGGGGAGTAAGCCATAGTTACAATTTTACGGCGATAATCCGTTTTCAGCAGATCATATTCCACGCCGCGATGTTCCAGATTGTACAATACTTGGTTGGCCACACATTCCCCAATACGGGAACATCCATCCAGTTCATACACATCATCTGTATCAAAGTTTGAAACACCCCAATGGCGGATCAAACCTTCCCGTTGCAGTTTTTTAAATGCCTCTACCGTTTCACCCAGCGGTACACCGCCCCGCCAGTGCAGAAGATACAGGTCTATCCAATCTGTTCCCAAACGGCGCAAAGATTTCCGGCAGCTTTCCGCCACACCTTGAGAAGATGCGTTTGAGGGCAATACTTTGGTAACCAGAAAAACTTTTTTGCGGTAGGGATAAATGGCCTCACCCACCACACTTTCG
The DNA here is from genome assembly GCF_001766235.1 of Acetobacter ascendens. Taxonomy (NCBI): domain Bacteria; kingdom Pseudomonadati; phylum Pseudomonadota; class Alphaproteobacteria; order Acetobacterales; family Acetobacteraceae; genus Acetobacter; species Acetobacter ascendens. The sequence continues at coordinate 323,053 of NZ_CP015164.1, read as the reverse complement.
GAGCGGCCATTGCCGTACATTTCGGCTGTATCCACCACCTGCACACCGTTCAACACGGCATAGCGCAGGCTTTCCACTTCCTCTGGCCAACGGGCGGGCTCTTCACCCATATTCCATGTGCCCACACCCAAAGCGGGCAGAACAGTACCATCGGCCAGGGTTACTGTATTTGCCATTGCGCCGGTTCTCCTTTGTCAAACAGGCGGCTTATCTGCCTGTTAATTTTCTAAACGCACTCAATCAGCCTTCTGCCCGCAGGTAAGGCTGGATATACTAACACGTATGACTCAGATTGGTTTTTACCACCTTACGCGCACAAGCGTGACCGAGGCCCTGCCCAAACTGTTGGCACGCACACTAGCCAGCGGGCAAAAAGCCGCTGTGTGGTGCGCCAGCAAACCCATGCTGGATGATCTGGATAAAGCCTTGTGGAAAGTCACCAACCCAACATGGCTACCACATGGGCGCGAAGGCATTGCCTGCCCGGATTTGCAGCCTATCTGGTTAAGCATGGGGGAAGATGCCCCCAATAATGCACGTTTTCTGTTTTTGCTGGAAAACCGCAGCTTTCCCGATCTGGCAGCTTTTGAACGGGTGTTTGACCTGTTTGACGGGCATGATGAGGAAGCCGTTGCCGCCGCCCGCACCCGCTGGAGTGCCGCCAAAGCTGCCGGGCATGAACTGGCTTACTGGCGGCAGGAAGAAAAAGGCTGGAAACGCGCCCGGTAACCTTACCGCAACGCCCTTCCAGCCTTTGGTATTACGCCAACTGCTTTAAATTACAGCGGGTTCAGTCTTTCGGCTCGTATTCATAACCATCACGCACAAAGCGGTCGAGCAGACGCACACCAAAGCCAGTCGCCCCTTTGGGCTGACCATTCTGCGCCTTGGATGCCCAAGCCACACCGGCAATATCCAGATGCGCCCAAGGTGTTTCACCCACAAAACGCTTAAGGAACTGCGCTGCGGTAATGGAGCCACCCGCACGGCCACCGCTAATGTTTTTCATATCCGCAATGTCGGATTTCAGCAGGGCATCGTATTCCTTGCCCATGGGCATACGCCACAGCTTTTCACCCGCAAACGCGCCCGCATCTGCAAGGCCTGCTGCAAGCTGATCGTTATTGGAGAACAGGCCCGCATATTCGTGCCCAAGGCTGATGATAATGGCGCCCGTAAGCGTTGCCAGATCCACCATAATCTGCGGTGCAAAACGTTCACGCGCATACCAAAGAATATCTGCCAGCACCAAGCGGCCTTCAGCATCGGTGTTCAGCACTTCAATGGTCTGGCCAGAGGCACTGCGCACCACATCGCCGGGGCGCTGGGCTGTGCCAGACACCATGTTTTCCACCAGCCCTACAACACCAACGGCATTTACCTTCGCTTTACGCCCGGCCAGTGCTGTCAGCAGGCCAGTTACCGTAGCGGCACCTGCCATATCCCACTTCATATCTTCCATACCAGCGGCAGGCTTGATGGAGATACCACCGGAATCGAACGTTACACCTTTGCCGATAAAGGCCAGCGGGGCTTCATCCTTGTTAGCCGCACCATTCCAGCGCAGGATAACGGTGCGCGGTTCGTTCGCACTGCCCTGTGCCACACCAAGCAGCGCACCAAAGCCCAGCTTTTCCATGGCTGCGCGGTCCAGCACTTCCACTTCCAGCTCCAAGCTCTTTAATGTGGTGGCGCGTTCTGCAAATTCAGCCGGATTGAGCACATTTGCAGGCTCGGTCACCAAATCACGCGTCAGCACCACACCACGTGCCACGGCGGAAAGGGATGGCCATGCTTCTGCGGCTGCATCCACGTGGTCTGTCAGAACAGAAAGTTCGGCAAGGCGATGGTTTTTGCTGGCTTCTGGCGCACCATGATACAGGCCAAAATGGTAAGCCCCCAGCACGGCACCCAGTGCCGCATGTGCTGCCAACGCGCCGGACAGATCACCCACTGCCAGCGTGGCCTGCTCATCCCGCCCAAGGCGAGATGCCGCAGCGCCACCGGCTTTTTCTGCGGCCCAGGCATCTACGGCTTCCAGCTTGCCAATGCCAATCAGCACCACGCGCTCAAACGCATCAGATGGTGCCAGCACAACGCAGGTGGTGCCTTCCTTGCCTGTAAAATCATCCGCTTTGGCCGCGCGGGTAAGCGCGCCGTTGGTGGCTTTATCGGCTTGCTGAAAAATGGCAGAGCGTTTTTCCCCTTCCGGCACCAAAATAGCCAGAGCGCCACCTGCTGGCAGCGAAGCGGAAGAAAACTTGATCTGAAGCATGGTGTTTACTGCCCTTTCTGTAAACTCATCCTTCCTGCGTACGTCTCCCCCGGCGGCTTGGCAATAGGAAGCCCACGAGTGCATGACATGCGCTTGCAATTGTGGGCATGACGCCGCCCGCGCGCTGGCGTATGCTAACAGCCATGACAAGCCATACCGATGCCGACCTTCTGGCCCTTGCTGCCAGACTGGCCGATGAAGCTGCTGAAATTATTCGTACTATTCGTGCGCGCGGCTTTGAAACCATAACCAAAACCGATTCTTCCCCCGTAACGGAGGCAGACCACGCTGCAGAAGCGCATATTCTGCGCGGCCTGCGGGCAGCAACACCGGATATTCCCGTTATTGCGGAAGAAGAAGTGGCCGCTGGCAAACAGACTGCCGTGGCCCCTGCCTATTGGCTGGTAGACCCGCTGGACGGCACGCGTGAATTTGCCGCCGGGCGTGATGACTTTACCGTAAATATCGGTCTGGTGCGTGATGGCCGCCCGGTGCTAGGCGCCATGGCGCTGCCCGCTTACCATCAGCTTTATACAGGCGGCATAGGCTTAGGCGCGCATCGCACAGATACAAACGGCACACAGCCCATTCATGTGCGCAAGGCTCCGGCAGAAGGGCTGACAGTTCTGGCCTCTCGCCATCATGCAGATGATAAGCGGCTGGCCGAATATCTAAACGGACGCCCTGTGGCCAAGCTGGGCAATATTGGTTCTGCCGTAAAATTTGCCCGTGTGGCAGAAGGGCTGGTAGATTTATACCCACGCCTTGGCCCCACCATGGAATGGGATACCGCAGCCCCGCAGGCTATTGTGGAAGCTGCTGGCGGAAATATTACGCTACTAGATGGTTCTCCGCTTGTTTATGGCAAAACGGGCTGGAAAAATCCGCCATTTGTCTGTACCGGAACGCTGTAACTCCATTACGCTGCACTTTGGCCAACCTTGCGCAAAGGTTGGCCAATGTAGCAAACAGGCCGCCCCTTTTGCTGCCATTACAGAGAAGTATGACCAACCTTCTGGATGCCTCCTCCTCTGGCCTTCAAACAGCTGCCCGCATTCTGCGCGAAGGTGGCTTGGTGGCGTTTGGAACAGAAACTGTTTACGGCCTTGGCGGAGATGCCACGCAGCCCCAAACCGTGGCCCGGATTTTTGAAGCCAAAAACCGCCCGCGCTTTAACCCGCTTATCAGCCATTTTGCAGATGCACAGGCAGCCTTCACACAGGTTACCGCCAACCCGCTTGCGCATAAACTGGCGGAAGCATTCTGGCCCGGCCCGCTTACGCTCATTCTGCCGCGCGCACCTTACAGCACAGTAAGTGATCTGGCTGCCGATGGCCTGCCCACCTTGGCCGTGCGCGTGCCTAAAGGGGAAACCGTGCAGGCATTGCTCAAGCTGGTACAACGCCCCATTGCAGCGCCTTCGGCCAACCGTTCTGGCCGCATCAGCCCCTCCGATGCAGCCCATGTGCTGGAAGAACTGGATGGGCGCATTGATGCCGTGCTGGATAGTGGCCCCTGCCTGGTCGGGGTGGAAAGCACCGTACTGGATATTTCCAACCCTGAACGCCCTACCCTGTTGCGCCCCGGCGGCATTACGCTGGAAGCCTTGCAAGCTGTTTGCGTCACCATATTTATGCCGGAAACTGAGGTAGATACGGCCCCGGCATCTCCCGGTAGGCTGCTTTCACACTATGCGCCACACCTGCCCGTACGGCTGAACGCTGTTGATGTTGCGCCAGATGAAGCCCTGCTGGCCTTTGGCAACACACAGCCCAATGGCGCAGTTATAAGCTGGAATCTGAGCGAAAGTGGCAATCTGGAAGAAGCTGCCGCCCGCCTGTTTGCCGGCTTGCGCACATTAGACAAACAAGGTCAGAGCCACCATTTGCGTGGCATTGCAGTGCAACCCATTCCGCAGCATGGGCTTGGGCTTGCCATACAAGATCGGCTTAACCGTGCGGCAGCACCGCGCCCTGCCCTGCCCTGCCCCCGGAAGATTTGCCAGCATGAGCGATATTGACCCCAAAGAACTGAAAATCCTTTCAGATATTCTGGCATTGGTGCTGGAAGATCAGCCGGGCCAGTCTGCCACTGCGCTGGAAGCCCTGCGCAACCGAGCCAAACGTAATGCTACAACAGGCGGTGCGCTTAAAAACCTGTTCCAGACTATTGCAACAGACCCCGAAAAAGCAAAATCCGCACGCACTAGCAAAACACGGGCCAATAGCCGTAGCACAGGCAACAAGGCGCAGGCGGATATGTCTGAAACCTACCGTGCCCAGTTGCAGGAACTTAGAAACAATATTGTTTCTCTGGATCGCAAACTGCGCAGCGCCAATGCCCAGAACGAAACCCTTAAATCCGAACTGTATCTTACCCTGCAAGCCCGTGCCGAAATGCAGGCCCAGATGGCGCAGATACAAAGCTTTGGCCAGTATCAGCGGCGCATGACTATAGTTATTGCCACTATTGCAGGGCTTCTGGCTGGTATTGCAGGCACCGAACTTTTTCATGCCTTTTTTCCACCGCACATCAATACTGCGGCAGAAAACGCTCGTTACCTTTACTGATGTTTTCTTTATTTTGTGTGTTCACCCCTTTTGCAGGAACCCGCGCCTATGCCTGAAAACGCCGCCCTTCCCCAACCCCTGCATGATGCCCTTTTACAGCTTTTAGGCCCTGCTGGCCTGCTGACAGCGGCTTCAGACGTAGATCCGTTCTGCATAGATTGGCGCGCGCTTTATCATGGTAAATGTGCGGCTGTTCTGCGCCCGGCCAATACGGAAGAATGTGCAAAAGCTGTGGCCCTGTGTAACCAGCACAACGTGCCTATGGTGCCACAAGGTGGCAACACCAGCATGGTGGGTGGTGCTACGCCAGATAACACTGGCAAGGCTGTGGTAATTTCCACCACCCGCCTGACGCGTATTCATGAAATTGACCACGCTGATCTGACCATGACGGTAGAAGCTGGTGTAACGCTTAAAGCCGCACAGGATGCCGCCGCCAAGGAAGGCCTGCTGCTGCCGCTTTCTATCTCATCCGAAGGCTCTGCCGATATTGGGGGTATTCTGGCCACCAACGCGGGCGGCAACAATACCGTGCGTTACGGCAATGCGCGTGAACTGGCATTGGGGCTAGAAGCCGTAATGCCCGATGGCAACGTGCTGAACCTAATGCGCAAGCTGCGCAAGGATAACACCGGCTACGCCCTGCGCCAGCTTCTGGTGGGATCTGAAGGCACGCTGGGCATTATCACGCAGGCTATTATTCAGCTTCAACCTGCCCCCCGCTCACGCGAGACGGCTTTGTGCGCTGTGGCGGATGCCAAGGGCGCGCTGGATCTGTTTGCTGCTTTTCGTAAGCAGGACCCTTCTGCCATTCAGGCTTTTGAGTTCATGTCCGGCACCAGCATGGCACTGGTGAACAAACTGATTGAAGGCGCGCCGCTGCCGTTGAGCGAACCCGCCCCCGCTTACGCGCTGGTAGAATTGGGAAGCCCGCGTGCAGATGACAGCCTGCGCACCCTTATGGAAGATGTGTTGGGCACGGCGCTGGAAGACGGCTTGGTAACAGATGCCGTGCTGGCAGAAAGTGAAGCTCAGCGCCAAAGCCTGTGGATGATCCGTGAGGAACACGCAGAAGCCCAAAAACGTGCCGGAGCATCTGTTAAAAACGATGTTTCCGTGCCCTTAGCCGCTATTCCTACCTTTATTGATGAAGCCACCAAAGCGTGTGAAGCACTTATTCCCGGTATTCGGGTGGCACCGTTTGGGCATATTGGGGATGGCAACATCCACTTCAATCTGGTGCAGCCCGAAGGCGCAGACCCCAAGGCATTTTTGGCGCAGGATCATGCCATGATGGATACTGTGGCCGCGATTGTGCGCAAACTTGGCGGTTCTTTTTCTGCCGAGCACGGCGTGGGCCAGCTTAAAACCTACATGATGCCCTCATGGCGTGGCGGTGCAGAGCTGGAAACCATGCGCCGGATCAAAAATGCGCTGGACCCCAAAAGCCTGATGAACCCGGGCAAGGTTTTTCCCGCAGCCTAAAAAATAATGTGACACTCTGCACAATAAAAGGGCGGCCAATGCAATGGTCGCCCTTTTTATTACTTGAACAGATATTTCTGAATACAGAATTACCTACGGATTTTTAAAAAATCCATTGCAGGGTAGCGTAACGCCAGAATCTGCAAAATAAACGCAGGCAACACCACAAGCCCCGGATCAAACCCTACCAGCACCATGGCGGCAAAGGTAAAAACCGGCGCTAGGTTACGTTCCATACGTGCGCCATCTGGCGTGCCACATGCCATAAGAGAGCACGCGCCGCCCACCACCAGCAACGCGGCAGCAGAAGCTGCCCGGAACGGATGGGCCATCATATCTGGCACCAATCCGCCCTGCATGGTTTCCAGAGAAGACATATCAGACGACCACCCCGCCAGCCCGAACAAAAAGCTGAACGGCAGGATAAGCACGCCAAAAATATCCTTCAACAAGGCCAGAAAGCCCATAACAAGAGGCGGTAGCAACACACAGGCCACCCCCACGGCAATATCCGCCACCAGCAACACCAACGCTGGCGTGACAGGAGGATTTCTCACGCAGAGTGTCTTTTTACAAACAGAAGCAGAATATTAGTCCTTCCACCATTTTACGGGCTGCGGCTCATCTTCAACCGCTTCTTCTTTTGCCAGTTCATACTGGCGGCGTGGGCGGCCACGCGGCTTGGCTTCTACCTGCCGCTTTAAGCTGGTAATTTCTTCATCACGCTCTGCCACCTGCCGGTGTGCGGCCCGAAGCTGGCGGCCTGTTTCTGCCAGTTCGGCTTCCTGCTCCGCCACTTTGGCTTTCAGCTCACGCACCATCATATCCGCGTGGCCTTTTTGGGTTTGCAATGCACGCTGGGCGGCCTGCACTTCACCCAATTGGCGTTCCATTTCTTCCACACGCAGCTTTTCTTCCGCCACCAAACGGCGCAGGCGAGAAACTTCGCTGTTTTCTTCTTCAGAAAAATGAACAGCGCGAGATGTAGTGGGTGTCCGGGGGGCTGCAACCATGCGGGGCGTAATACGGGCCAGAGAATGCTTTTCTACCGGCACTTCGCCATCACGCACAAACCTTCGGCGCTTGTTGCCTGTGGCATCTGCCGTAGGCCGGGGGGAGGACGGCGCAGACCGCCCTTTGTGAGATGCGCCAAGCCGTTCCAGCGCGTTGCGCATGGAGGCTTCTTCCAGCCCTTCATCCTGCTCTCTATCGGCATCCAAGGGTGGCATAAAAGATGTTGTGTTCATAAATCTGGAAGTCACTTTAAGAAAAATGGTCTGTTGATACAGTTCTTAAACATTCCATCAGCCGTTATATTCTGGCATTAGCCCGCGCGATACCCAACACGGTTCCAGCCAATCCTTCATGATGCTTTGCAGCAGGCATGAGATCACACATTACAAACGGACAGACAGAATTATTACACACGTTTTATAATGTGTTTTGGTTCTTACTAAACAGTATTATCATGTCTTCCCTGCCATGTTCAAGCACAAGACAGGGGTTTGCATAAGGTTTTCTCTTATTTTTCGGGAATCCATACCAGATCAGTCTGCCCATCTGCATTAAAGTGACGTGCCAGAACAAAAAAGTAATCAGATAACCTGTTCATGATCTGTAGCAGAACAGGATTGATTGTTTCTTTCTCAGCCAGCACCACCATACGCCGTTCTGCTGCACGCGCTTGCGTGCGGGCCAAATGCGCCCACGTTGCGGGAACAGAGCCACCGGGCAATACAAAACTGGTTAATGGCTTTTGGGCTGCCCGCAACTGCTCCACCCATTCTTCAAGTTTTAAAACAGCACTTTCCTGCATACGCTTGGCGCGGGCGGCTTTTGGGCCCTCTTCTGGCTGGCACAAATCTGCCCCCATATCAAACAGCATGTTCTGCACGGCTGCTAGCTGGTTCACCACGGCACTGTCCTGCGGGGCGTGGGCGCGCACAAGGCCGGTTATGGCGTTTACTTCATCCAGCGTGCCCAGTGCTTCAATGCGTGCGCTACTTTTGGGAACGCGTGCACCATTGCCCAAAGATGTCTGCCCACCATCTCCACCGCGCGTGACGATACGATCCAGCCTGATGCTCATGTTTTGGATTTTCCTGCTCTCATTTTTGCATATATTCCACCACAATGCGGCGCAAACTTTATAAAGGCCAATGCAGGAAATAGCCGGGCATGTTGCCTTTCCTGTTTTCCATTACAGCGGCTGCGCCTATACAGCAGAACTTATGTCCTTTTCACTTCTTCTTCCGCGCCTATGGCGCATATGCGGGGGCCTTTTGGCCGCTACCGGCACCGTTATGGGCGCACTTACCGCCCACCTGCCAGATTCGGCCTTTGCTGCCGGTGGCCGCGTTATGGCCCATAGCGGCATGGAAATGCAGATGTGGCAAGGCATTGCCCTTGTTGCTCTAGGTCTTACAGCCAAACCCCAAGCAGGCCGTATCTTGCTGGCCGGTGGGTGTGGGCTGGTGCTGGGCACGCTGCTGTTTTGCGCGGGCGTATATTACACAGCTTTTACGGGCCACCATGCAGCCCACGTTGCCCCAACAGGTGGCAGCCTGCTCATTCTTTCGTGGCTGTTGCTTTCCGTTGGCTGGATATGCCGAGCATGAGCACCATTCGCACAGCATGGCTGGCCGCCGATGGGCTGACATCCGTTTTAGAAGCTGATCTGGCATGGCGCGGCGTAACTATTGACCGTTGGCATGGCCGTTTAGCACTTTCCAGCAGTCCACCCGTGTATTCCCCTTGGGCGCTGGATATCTGGCTGAACCCGCAGGTGGTGGAGATAGCCTCCATCCGCAATGCTGCAGACACTTTGCGCGCCATTCAACGGAATTGGAGCCTATATGCGGTTGATCACTTTCGGCGTACCGCGCTGATTACAGACAAACTGCCTCCGGTTAAAGCCGCTCCGCTGGTGTTTCCTACACTGCCACCAACAAACCCCTTGGGTGCGTGGACATTGCTGGACACCAACACGCTGCTTTTTTCTGCACGTAAAACCAGTCCGTTTGTAAATGGCGCGCCACAGTTTGTAGAAAACCGCACTGGCCCGCCTTCCCGCGCCTATCTGAAATTATGGGAAGCCTGCACGCGCCTTGGCCGCTGGCCTACGCCAGAAGAGCGTTGTTATGACCTGGGCGCCACCCCCGGCGGATGGACATGGGCCATTGCCAACCTTGGTGCACAAGTTACAGCATTTGACCGCGCACCGCTTGACCCCAAAGTGGCAGCTATGCCGGGCGTATCCTTCCAACAAGCCAGCGCCTTTGGCTTGGAACCCGAAAAACTCGCCGCTGTGGACTGGATGTTTTCAGACATCATTGCTTACCCACAGCGCCTTTTGCGGCTGACGCAAAACTGGGTAGCTTCTGGCAACACAGACAACATTGTGCTGACAGTGAAGTTTCAGGGCGAAACAGACCATGAAATTGTTGCTGTGTTTGAGGCCATTCCGGGTGGCAGCTTGGCGCATCTGGCCCATAACAAACATGAGCTGACATTTTTCTGGAACAAAACAGCCGCAGCCGAGAATAAACCCACATTGGCAGGCACAAATCTTACGCAAGAAGACGCTTAATACACACCGCAGAGTTACATGCTTAAAACCAGATAACACCCGCTTTTTAGCGTGGGCGTTATCTGGCCTGCTTGCGCCACCATTTTTGCAGCACCTGCACCAACAGAACAGCCAGAACAAAACAACCCAGCATCAGCCCTATGGACACCGCATTCTGGGTGCGGGCCTGCCCATCACCAGCCAGAAGTTGCAGCAGGTGCGTGCCCGCTTGCCCACCTGTAGCGGAATCAAATTTTGGCAGCAGCGCCAGGCCGCCGCGCAAAAGGGCAATCAGCACCACGGTAATTGCCACCGTGGCCAGTGTTTTCAGCGCCGTATAGGCCAAACTGGGTTGGGGTGCAGGCACTTTACAAATTTACCGGGAAGAGGACTTACCGTGTTTACGCATCTGCGCCTGATGCTGCTCGATGGAATCTTTCAGGCCCGGCACATCCTGCGCCACAATGGTATCTACATAGGTGTTGTTCTTCCAGACCCAGCGGTCTGTGCCATCCACCACAATATCCTTCATCCCCCCGTGGGCGGTGGACATCAGTTCAATCGGCCCGCTGACGGAATCCAGAATCTTATCCCAATCATTTCCACGCTTCAGATACACATCTGTTGAACAACCGGCAGAACCACACAGGCTGGCAGATTGCACTTGTACAAACAGCGCCATGCTACCGCCACTGGTGCTCAGCGGGGCAGAGCCAATCAGCACCAATGGTCTTTCCTTATGTCGGGCGGCGGCGGCCATATCTTCGGAATTCAGGCGGCGGGCTTCCTTGTCCAGCGATGTACCGGGCTGGCTTGTCAGAACAACCGGTGCACCACCAGCAGGGCTACGGGCCGCGGCAGTATGATGCGTGCGCTTGGATGTATGCGCATGCGTTTTGGTATGGCCCGTGGTTGTGGCGTGGCCGGGATTAACGCAAAACAGAAACATAAAGCCAGTTAACGCCTGACACAGCACAACACGATGGTTCAAAAGTGCGCTCCTTCCGCAACACAGGATCATAACCTACCCCAGCAGGATATCCCGATCATGATAGAACATAACCAGAATAAAGTAGATACCCAAGTGCCAGAAATGCCCTGCCCCGGTCTTTATAAACATTACAAGGGTGGACTTTATACTGTGATCTGCACAGGCCGCCACAGTGAAACCGAAGAATGGCTTGTAACGTACCGCAGTGAAGCGCGGGGAGATTACTGGGTGCGCCCCCTTGCCATGTGGCAAGAAAGTGTAAACGGCGTACCACGCTTTGCGTTGCTAAAAGCCGCCAATGCGGCAGAAACCGGGGCATAAGCGCCCCGGCCTTTATATATATGTAGCTTGGTTACTCAGCCGTTCTGCTGGGCAACCAGCTTTATCAGTTCGGCCACAATATCCGGATCTGCCAGAGTAGACAGATCACCCATATTTTCCAGATCATTCGCTGCAATCTTGCGCAGCAAACGCCGCACAATTTTGCCCGAACGTGTTTTAGGCAGATCCGGCACAACGTAAATTTTTTCTGGCACAGCATAGCGGCCCACGCCTGCGGCCACGGCCTTGTTTACGGCTGTAGCATCAAACGTGCCCTCCGCCTTGGGCACCACAAACACCACAAGGGCCTGCCCTTTCAGATCATGCGGCACGCCAACGGCCGCACTTTCCACTGCGGCATGATCTTCGGCCACGGCATCTTCAATTTCTGCCGTGCCAATGCGGTGGCCAGATACGTTGACTACATCATCCACACGGCCGGTAATCCAGTAATAGCCGGCAGCATCCCGCCGCGCGCCATCACCAGAGAAATAATGGCCCGGGCATGTGGTGAAATAGGTTTTGCAGAACCGTTCATGGTCCTGCCACAGCGTCATGGCCTGTCCGGGCCATGATTGCGCAAGACTCAACAGGCCTTCGCCCTCGCCTTCAATATCCTGCCCTTTGGCATCTGTAAGTGTAACAGCCACACCTGGCAGCGGCAGCCCAGCAGCCCCCGGTTTGCCTGCAACATTCTGGGCGCAGGCTGTAATCATCACGCCGCCGGTTTCTGTCTGCCACCATGTATCCACCACCGGGCAGGCATTGCGCCCCACTTCTGCATAAAACCACTTCCATGCTTCTGGGCTGATAGGCTCACCCACCGTGCCCAACACGCGCAAGCTGGACAGAGAACGGCTTTGCACCACAGAATCATCCTCACGCATGGCAGCGCGAATAACTGTGGGAGAGGTATAGAAAACCGAAACCTGATTCTGGTCTATTACATCCCACCAGCGGCCCGGCTGCGGCCATGATGGCAGGCCTTCATACACAAGAATGGTGCCACCATTTACCAATGGCCCGTACACCACATAGGTGTGTCCGGTAATCCAGCTTGTATCCGCCGTGCACCAGAACACATCATTGGGTTTGGCATCAAACACCAGTTCATGCGTGAAAGATGCCCACACCAGATACCCGCCCGTGCTGTGCACCAGCCCTTTGGGGCGGCCTGTGCTGCCAGATGTGTAAAGCAGAAACAACGGATCACACGCATTCATAACTTCTGGCGGGCAATCCGGTATTTCAAGCGCCACTTCTGCTGTGTAAGACAGATCCCGCCCTTTTTGCATGGGCACATCAGCACCCGTTACAGGCACCACCAACACATTGCGCACGGCACTTTGTGCCCCACACAGCTTTATGGCCTCATCCATTGTGGTCTTGCTGGGGATTTTCTTAGGCCCACGGCGCGCCACGTCTGCGGTAATCACCACCACAGCGCCGCTATCCGTCAGACGTTCGGCCAGACCCTCGGCAGAAAAACCACCAAACAGCACCACGTGTACCGCCCCAATACGGGCGCAGGCCAGCATGGAAATAACACCCTCTGCCACCATAGGCAGATGGATGGCCACGCGGTCTCCTTTTTTTACGCCCAAGCGGCGCAGCACATTACCCAAACGGCATACACGGGCATGTAGCTCACGGTATGAGAGCACCTCGCGGTGGCCGTCTTCCTGCCCCTGCCAGATCAGAGCAGCATTATCGGGCTGATACAGAACATGGCGGTCCAGACAGTTTTCAGCCGCATTCAGCCGCCCGTCTTCATACCAAGAAATCCGCACATCGCCGGTAAAGTCAGAGCGGGATGCGTGCATGGGTTGCGTATGCCATGCAAGCCTTTGCGCCTGAGCAAGCCAGAATTCCTCCGGATCACGTTGCGCCCGCTGCACAAGATCCTGATACCGATCAGAAACGGGGTTATCCGTTGCGGGGAAAAACGCATCTACCACTCTGTCTGGCCCTTTCGGCTTCTGTTGTTCTTGTTACGAAACAGAACTGGTTTGACCATATTGCACGCCTGCATGAAAGACCCTGCACCGCATGAACACTAAATAAAGTGCGTTCATACAGAAAAAGGGCCAGCCACCTGTGTGACTGACCCTTCCATCATGCCGTGTTCAGCGTGATCCGGCCTTATCAACAAAACCGGAATAACAGCCTTGTGCTTACAGAGAAGCCTTGGCCCGTTCCAGAACAGCCTTACAGGTTTTCTGGCGCACTGGCAGAACAGCCATGGCAATGGTGTAGGTGTGGTTGTTGGCATGCAGCAGACCAGCAGAACCATTGGCGTAAGGCATGCTGCCTTCCTGCCCTTCTGGTACGGCGTTGGTCTTTTTGTTGTATTCCTGCAGCGTGCGCCAGCCGTCGTCGTAATCAACGTATTCGTTCTGCACACAGTAGTTCAGCAGGCCAGCATTTTCTGCCGGATCAATGGAACCAACAAAGCCAGACGGATCTACATCTGTCAGGCGGGATGTATCTCCGGCGCGTGTTACGGGCGCATCTGTGTTTTCCTGCGCATGGGCAGACACAGCAGCCCCTGCCAGCAGAGATGTGGTGAGGGCAAGCGCCGACAGGGCACGTACGGCAATCAGTTTCATTCAGAATCTCCCTAGCGGAATATGCCTCAAACTGCCCTGTATCTGCCTGAAAGATCAAGCAGCCCCATTGCGCACCCCGCACATGGCAGACCACAGATATATCAGGGTTTTTCTATAAGCCTGACCCCAAGCCTTGCTGTGTGCATGGCCCGTGCCTGCCCTTGCGCAGCACCAGCAGCCCAAGCCCAGCCAGCCTGCTTTTGCGTGGCAAAGATACGAATATTGATGAATCTGCCTCACTTTTCTCAATTCAGCCGCAACACAAAAAGCCAGTTTTTTGTGAACTTCCCTGTTGCACCTATCTGAGATGTGTAGGTAGTCCTGAGCAATCCCTCTATGTTATAACAAAGTGTCCTACAGGTGTTATTCGTGTCTTCTTTCCTTCCTCGTGCTAGATCACGATCTAGTGAGTGTATGGGCGAAGCTGGGCGTTCCACCCAAATATACGCTTAACCTCCACCGAAAATTGGACAGCCAGCCAACCAGCAGGGTACAACGTTAACTTGTATCGAAAAAGAAACGACGAGCGGGAATACAAGGCATGCTGCCAGCCAGCCTTTTTGCAAAAACAGAAATAACAGGCCATGGCACCGCTTCTGAAGCCATATGCGACGCCTTGCGCCGCGCCATTCTTGAAGACCAGATTCAGCCCGGCCAACCGCTACCGCAATCTGAACTGGCCAGCGGCTTTGGTGTCAGCATTATTCCTGTGCGCGAGGCCCTGAAACATCTGGAAGCTGAAGGGCTTGTCACCTTCATGCCCAATAAAGGGGCGATGGTGATTGGCATGAATGAGGCGGATATTCTGGAATACTCCCAGATCCGCGCCATTTTAGAGGAACGCGCCGCCGCAGAAGGTGTACGCAACATGACACGCGTTGATTTTGCCCGCGTGGAAGATGCGTATGAAGCCTTTGTAGAGGGTGTGCATGGCCCTTCTGGGCGTATCCGCTCTGGCGCGCTCAACCGGGCTTTTCATAATTCCATTTACGCATCGGCCCGCAGCCCGCGCTTGCTTGAAATGATAGAAGACCTGCACGTGCGGCTTGATCGCTATATTCGTGGGCATCTGGTGATAGAGGGCCGCAAGGATATTACAGATCTGGAACACAAGGCGATTCTAGATGCCTGCCGCAACCGCGATGCCGATTTATGCGCGCATCTCACGCGCACGCATATTCTGGAAGCGGCGACTATTTCCATAGATGTGTTCCGCAGCAGAAAAGCTGCAAAAACCGCCAGAACAGGCACCTGATTTCCCCTTATGGAAATTCACAAAAACCCTAGCGCTACAGGTAGGGTTTAAAGAGCGGAACACCTCTGCATTTCTGGATAATATATTATGTTGCAAATCATATATTATCATGTCAGGAGGGAATAATCATTATGAAGCCAAAACTACCTGCACACACGGCAGGCCCGGTTATGGCTCACCAATCCGGAATGAAAAGCCCATGTCATCCACAGACACGTTCGCTCCTGATTTTGCATCCCGCACACCACTTCGGCAGGCCATTATTGAAGCCATGCGCCGCCCCGAAGCCCAGTGCGTGGAAACCCTGACACCAGACGCCACATTAACAGAGGCAGAAAACGGCTCTGTTGCCACTATGGCTGCCAAACTGGCCGAAGCCCTGCGCGCGCGCCGCAGCCCGGGGCTGGTGGAAACACTGGTGCAGGAGTTCTCGCTTTCCTCCACCGAGGGCGTGGCCCTAATGTGTCTGGCCGAAGCGCTGCTGCGTATTCCAGACGTTGCCACGCGCGATGCGCTAATTCAGGACAAGATTGGTGAAAGCAACTGGCTTTCTCATGTTGCGCGCGGCAAGCCTTTGTTTGCCAACGCCGCCGCATGGGGGCTGGCGCTTACCGGCAAACTGGTAACCGATCATGATGAAGGCACGATTGCCAGCTATTTGCTCAACTTTGCCGAACGCACATCTAAACCCATTATCCGCAAGGCCGTAGATGCCGCCATGCGCCTGATGGGCGAACAGTTTGTGCTGGGCCAGACCATTGATCAGGCCCGCAAGAACAGCGCCAAGCTGGAAGCTGACGGTTTTTCCTATTCCTACGATATGCTGGGCGAGGCCGCGTTTACCGCGCACGATGCAGAACGCTACCGGCAGGATTATATCAACGCCATCAACACCATTGGCCGCAGCGCAACCGGCAACAATGTGTATGACCGGCCCGGCATTTCCATCAAACTTTCCGCTCTGCACCCACGCTATGCCCGCGCGCAGTATGACCGTGTAATGGGGGAACTGCTGCCGGTTGTGCAGGAACTTACGCTGCTGGCCCGCAAATACGATATCGGCCTGAATATTGATGCGGAAGAAACAGAACGTCTGGATGTCTCTTTAGATATTCTGGAAGCCCTGTGCGCCACGCCGGGGCTGGAAGGCTGGAACGGCATCGGTTTTGTGGTGCAGGCTTACGGCAAGCGCTGCCCCTATGTGCTGGATTACATTATTGATCTGGCCAAGCGCACCAACCGCCGCATTATGGTGCGCTTGGTAAAAGGCGCTTACTGGGATAGCGAAATCAAGAAAGCACAGGTTGAGGGCATGGCGGATTTTCCCGTTTATACCCGCAAGTGCCACACAGATATCAGCTACATTGCCTGCGCCCGCAAATTGCTGAACGCGCGTGATGTCATTTTCCCGCAATTTGCCACGCACAACGCCCGCACGCTTTCCACCATTTACACTTTGGCAGGTGAAAAGTTCGAGCTTGGCTCTTACGAATTCCAGTGCCTGCACGGTATGGGCGAACCGCTGTACAAACAGGTTGTGGGGGCGGATAAGTTCAACCGTCCGTGCCGCATTTATGCACCTGTTGGCACGCATGAAACCCTGCTGGCCTACCTTGTGCGCCGCCTGCTGGAAAACGGGGCTAATTCCTCCTTCGTCAATCAGATTGGGGATAGCGCCATTCCGCTTTCATCCCTGATTGAAAACCCCATTGATGTGGCCCACCGTTACGCACCCTATGGCGCACCGCACACAGAAATCCGCAACCCGCGAGATCTGTTTGCGCCAGAACGCATCAACTCCGCAGGGGTGGATCTGGCGGATGACAAAGTTCTGTCCGCACTGGCAATCGGCATTAAAGATGCCCCGCAAACGTGGGAAGCCAGCCCCATGGTTGTGGGTGTGAAAAAGAAAGGCGCTTTCCGCCCCGTTACCAACCCGGCAGACCGGCGCGATGTGGTGGGCAAGGTCTCTTACGCCACGCCAGATGTGGTGACAAAAGCTGTAGATGCCGCACAAAAAGGCCAGCAGGATTGGGCCAACCGCAGCCCGGCAGAACGTGCAGATATTCTGCAAAAAGCCTCTGACATTCTGGAAGAACGCACAGATGATCTTCTGGCACTTCTGGGGCGTGAAGCCGGAAAATCCCTCCCCAACGCCGTGGCAGAAGTGCGTGAGGCTGTAGACTTCCTGCGCTATTACGGAGCCACCATCCGGCGGGATTTTGATAATACCACCCACAAGCCACTGGGGATTGTCACCTGCATTAGCCCGTGGAACTTCCCGCTGGCCATCTTTATCGGCCAGATTGCCGCAGCCCTTGCGGCCGGTAACGTTGTTCTGGCCAAACCAGCAGAAGAAACACCCCTTGTTGCGGCCGTGGCCGTGGGCATTTTGCAAGAAGCAGGCGTGCCCCCCGCAGCCCTGCAACTGCTGACAGGTGAAGGTGACGTAGGCGCTGCTGCCGTGGCGGATGAGCGCGTCATGGGTGTGATGTTCACTGGCTCCACCACCGTGGCGCAAATTATCAACCACCAGCTTCTGGAACGCCGCACAGCTACCGGCCAGCCCGTGCCATTTGTGGCCGAAACCGGCGGCCAGAATGCCATGATTGTGGATTCCTCCGCACTGGCAGAACAGGTTGTGGCTGATGTTCTGGCCTCTGCCTTTGATAGTGCAGGCCAGCGCTGCTCCGCCCTGCGCGTTCTGTGTGTGCAGGAAGATTGTGCAGACCACGTTCTGGCTATGCTGCGCGGCGCTATGCGTGAACTGCGTATTGGCAACCCCGCGCATCTTTCCTGCGATGTGGGCCCGGTGATTACCGAGGAAGCCGCTGCAAACATTACGGCGCATGTTAATGCCTTTAAAGCGCGCAAGGCTCCGGTTATGGCGCTGCCTGTGCCAGAAGCCTGCGCCAATGGCAGTTACGTGCCGCCCACATTGATTGAAGTGCTGAACATTCGGGAAATCGGGCCGGAAGTATTTGGCCCCGTGCTGCATGTTCTGCGCTTCCAGCGTGACAAGCTGGAAGAACTGCTGCTGGAAATTAACGATACCGGCTACGGGCTAACATTCGGCCTGCATACCCGGTTGGATTCCACAATCAAAAGCGTGCTCTCACAGGTTGAGGCAGGCAATCTTTACGTCAACCGCAACACCATTGGCGCGGTGGTGGGTGTACAGCCCTTTGGTGGGCGTGGCCTTTCTGGCACCGGCCCCAAGGCAGGTGGCCCGCTTATTCTGCGCCGTCTGCTGTCCGAAGCTCCAACAGTGGCGCAGATTGTGCGGGGCCGCACCACGCCAGAAATGGCGCAGTGGACAGACTGGCTGCGTGAAAAAGGTGAAAGCAAAGCCGCGCAGATTGCTGGCAATCTGGCACGCCTGCCGCTGGTGGGCGGAGAAATCACCCTCCCCGGCCCTGTGGGTGAGCAGAACATCTACCGCCTGAGCGCGCGCGGCAACGTGCTGTGCGTGCCCATCACGCTGGCAGGGCTGTATGATCAGGTTTCTCTGGCACTGGCTGGGGGCAACACCGCACTGGTGCTGGCAGAAGAAAACCTGACAGAATGGCTGGATAGACTGCCAGATATTCTGCGTCAGGCCATTCGCCCAGTTGTCAGCGCAACGGCCCTGCCCTGCTCTATCCTGCTGGGTGAAGATGATAACGCCATCTTCCGCAGTGCACGCAAAACACTAGCAGAAGCCAATGGCCCCATTGTTTCTGCCTTTGTAACGGGCGCAACATTGCCTGGTGTTGAAGTGGTGCTGGAAGAGCAGTCTCGCAGCATCAACACCACCGCAGCGGGTGGCAATGCCAGCCTGATGACACTGAACTAACCAGCCAGCACGGTATGAACCAAGCCCTCGGCGTTTTTGTGCGCCGGGGGTTTTGTTTGTACGGCTGTGCCTCCTGCGTGGGGCATGGCTCATCTTACAAGAGATCATCTTTTCGTGAGCAGAGATGGTGATATAACGCGCATCCTTCTATTACAAAACGCGCATAAAACCTCTCTTTTCATTCTTTTTCTTTAGAGGAGAAATTATGACAGCCCGTACGGGACATGATGCCAAGCTGGTTATTGCCATTCTGCTGGTTACAATGGCAATGGGCATGCTGGATGCCATATCCCTACTGCATCTGAAAATTTTTGCAGGATATATGACAGCCACCATTATTCTTATGGCTGTTAACATTGCCACTTCTCAGGCCATTGTTCTTTCTGGCCTAGAAGCCATTGCCTGTTACTTTACGGGGGCCATTATTGGTGGCACGCCTTGTACGGCGTGAACGCCATACACGCCTTGTAGTGGGAGATATCCTGCTGGGTGTTGGCTGCCTTGTGGGGCTGGCCGCGTTTGTGTGGTGTGCACAGCTTAGAGGCAGCATTTACATTACGCTGGGCATGCTCTCGCTAGCCATGGGGCTGCAAACTTCTGCCACGCGCCATGCCAAACTGCCGGATATGGTGCTGCCTGCCGCCACTATGGTGCTGCACGGGCTGGCCCATAACAGCACAGTGGCTGGGGGCACAAACTCTGGCACTTGGCGCAGATTAGCCGCTATTGCCAGCCTGTTTGTGGGGGCCGTTATTGGCACTCTGGTTTCTGATAAAAATGTTGGAATTGGTATTGCCGCTGCGGGTGCTACCGTTTTTGCGGCGGGTGGCCTGCTGCATTGGCGCCGCCACCCTCTTGCCCTGCATCTGGACAAAATGAGTATTCCCTAAACAACGGGAATACTCAGTAAATACAAAGCTCAGCCAGCTTTTTTGTTATTGGTGGCAAAGTAAACAGCCATAAGGTAGCACACCACCGAGCTGCCCATGGTTGCCAGAGCCGTCATCCGTTCGGATGGGTTCAGCAACATGGCCACAAACACCAGCACCACACCAGCAAGTGTTACGTAATTGCACAGCGGGAAAAGCGGCAGCGTGTAATTTTCTGCCTCTGTGCCAGCCTTCCGCGCTGCACGGCGCGTAACAATGTAAGATGTTACAATCAGGCTGTAGATCAGCAGGATAACGCCACCACTACAGCTTAGCAGAAAGGCAAAGATGGTGCCCGGTGCCAGAATGGATGAGAAAGCCACCAACGTGCCCGCAAGGCTGCTAACAATAATGGCCTTACGCGGCACAACAGCGGCAGAGCTACGCGCCAAAAAGCCCGGAGCATCCCCCTGAGCAGCCAGCTCTGTAAGAATGCGCGATGTAATATACATGGCGGAGTTCAGGCAGGAGAGAATGGCGCTCAGCACCACAATACGCATCAGCAACCCTGCACCGGGCACGCCCATAACATCCATAGCCGCCACAAAAGGCGATTTACCGGCGACAATGTTTGTCCACGGCACCACAATCAGGATCATACCCACGGCGGCCACGTAAAACAGTGTAATACGGCGGCCAAGGCTGCGGGTTACACGGGCCACATTTTTACCCGGCTCTGGAGATTCAGCAGCGGCTACTGTGGCAATTTCTGAACCCATCATGGTGAACAAAATGGTGGGAATAATAGAAAGCAGCGCCACAACACCATGCGGGAAAAGCCCACCATGCCCCAGCAGATTTTCCTTTACAGAAACGCCCGGCCCAAACACATGCGCCGCATATAAAAGGGAAATAGCAATAAAGGCGATAATGCTGAAAACTTTAATGGCAGAAAGCCAGAATTCACATTCACCAAAAACGCGTGGGGCTGCAAAGTTAATAAGTTTAAGAACAAGAATAAGCACAACAGAAAGCAGCCAAACTGGCAGATGCACCCAATCTTGTAACAGAATGGCGCCGGCTATGGCCTCACTTCCCAACACCACCACCCAGAAGAACCAGTAAAGCCACCCTGCGGTAAAGCCCACTTTATCTCCATGTGCAGCGCGAATGTATTCTACAAAGGACCCGCGCCCGGGGTCCGCCACAACCATTTCCCCCAGCATGCGCATCACCAGGATAACCAGAAATCCTACCAGCAGAAACGCCAGCAGAACCGCAGGCCCCGTTGCTGCAATGGCAGCGCCACTGCCAACAAACAGGCCAGCCCCAATAGTGCCGCCCAGAGCGATCATAGCTATGTGGCGATTACGCAGCCCGTCTGCGGGTTTTTCCGCAGGAAGGGTTGTCGGTTCGGGCATCAGGAAATCCTTTATTCTTGTTGTCCTGCAAGTTTCTACCCCAAAACGAAACGTTTTGGGAAATTCTCGTTAGAAATGCTTGTAAAAATAGGCTTCCAGCACGCCTGCATGCCGCCCGATATTGTGCATACGATACCCCGTTGGCACCCCTGCGCGTGAAAGCGCCCGCCCTGCCGGGCCACTAAAGGCTGTGCCTGCGGCAACCGCGGCTGATGTGGTTTCGTCCAGCATATATTCGGCCGTAAAATCCACTTCGTTTGAAACATGGCGGCCCACGTTCTTCAGCCCCATACCGGAGGGATACAGCAGGGAGAGATCGTAAAAATGCACACCCAGCTTAAGCTCATCCTTTTTACGGAACAGGTGCACAGGCGGCGTGCCGGTAAGGTCAAACTGATGCACTTCCAAATCAGAAAGCGGGGCAAGATACATGCCCACAATTTCACCCGGCCAGTAACCGCCATAGGTGTAGCGTTTACCATCATACAGGAAGAACGTATCGTAATTGCGCTTGACCGAACCTTCGGCATTTTTGCCGCCACCAAAACGCGTGTACCGATAAAACAGGTGTGGTTTCCACGGCAGCATGGAGAACGTATAGCCGGGTTCGAAAAACATACCGTAGGCTTCTACTGATTTGTAGCCATTGCCTGCGTGGCTGTTCTGTTCGGATACAAAGTTGCCGTAGAACGTAAAGTTTTTTGAAATTCCCAACGCCTTGATGGGAAACAGTGTGCCACCCCAGCTCAGGGCTGCTACGTTCATGCCGTTACGATCTGCACGTGTGGAATAATCGTAATGAGATGACCCATCTGCATCACGCACATGGAAGTAGGTTAACGTTACATACGCCGCACGATCTGCATATGTAGACCCACCATGCCCACCGGGTTTGTTTTTAAACCAGGATACATCAAACCCGACAAACTTGGTTTTGGGGCGATCATACCCGCGGTCAATGTCGTTGTCGGAATTGCTTTCCAACATAAAGACATCCCCACGCACGGAATCACCTTCCAGCTTGATCACGCCTGGGCCAGAAAACGCATATCGCGGTGCATACCACCATGCGCCTCTATCACCCGCGCTGTAGGTGCCTTTACCAATCAGAAAGCCATCATCCACCGCAAAGGCCTGTCTGCCGCCCTGCACCGTAAGAACCTGGTTGCCGCCTGCCATCTTGAGCGGCACTTCTACGCCCAGATTGGCTTCTTCCAAATAAATGGAGCGCGGCGTGCCAGATGTTTGAGAAACTTCCTCCGCATCACCATCACCCAGCGTGGTGGCACCAATGGCAGAAGCCTTGCCAATAACGGTAAAGCCCCAGCCCGTTTGCCAAGACCCCATAAGCATGGGCTTGCCGTAAAATTCGCCATATGTGCTGTTTTTATGCCGCACCAGAGCGCCAGAGGATTTAGTGCCGTAAGACCCAGCGCCAAAGTTGGTATTGGGCAGGAAAAAAGCAGACCCACCAATATCCAGCGCGCCCTGAAGGGTGATCCCCTTAATGGAAACGAGCGTTTGTTCTGCCCGCACCTCTTCTGGCGCTACAAACGCGGCCAGACCGAGCGCGACTAAAGAACAGCTTGCCTTAACAAACCCGCGAGACCCGCGGCACACTGAAGAGGCATGAGAACGCGCATGCCGGACAAAGGAATTACTCATAATCAGCCCGCGTCTGCATGAAGTTGAAACCCAGACGCACACGTACAAAAAAAGCGGTAAAGCTGTTTCTGTACAAAAATGATATCCTGCATCAGATATGCCACGTGCAGAGGATCTCCTTGTTGCAATCTGTTACGGGACAGATATGTATTGCATATACACATCTCTTTTTATAATCATCACACAACAATATATGATATTCAAGAGATTATAATAAAAAATTCTGAATCTTTTTTACTTCTATATTTTGTATAATCAAGATGTATTGTTAAATAATAAAAAGAGTATTTTGTATTTCTTTCATGTATTCCAAAACAAAGAATGCTTACCATATCGGATGTGAAACAATAATTTCATGAAAAATTATCTTGCCGCATGCACAATGTACATGCCTTCAGGTGCGCATCTGCCTTTTAGGAGTTCTGATTTTATGCGTGATATGTATAATTCTTTTTATGCAAACTAAATATTCAACATATATCATTATAAAATTTTCTGTATTATGGTTATTATCCTGTATATATTTTTATACACCCCATAAAAATCACTCATTTAATATAAACTTCAAATGATATAGCAGGTCTATATACATTCATATATACAGTTTATTTAAATACTAAATCAGCGAGACAGAAAACGCCGCATACGTTTCCATACCTCAAAAGCTTATTAGAGCCCTTTTGGAAATTCACGGATGAGCGTTTCGGCGTAGCATGAGGCTTCCCATGGCGATGTGGATCATGGCCTCTGCGACGTCGATCCGCTGTTCGTAGTCCTTCACAAGGCGACGCCAGCGGATCATCCAACCGAAGGTCCGTTCCACAACCCACCGACGCGGCAGGATTTCAAACCCTTTTGCTGTCTCTGACCGCCGGATGATCTCGACTGTGAAGTCGAGAAAAGTGGCCTTATCCATCAACTGGAGGCGGTCATAGGCTCCATCGGCAAACAGGTGCTTCACCCAAGGCCAGCGTTTACGAATGGCATCAAGGATCATCTGTCCTCCTGCACTGTCCGAAATATCGGCTGTTGTCAGCTGGACCAGGAGAAGGCGGCCATCCGTATCAACTGCGATGTGACGTTTCCGACCGACGATCTTCTTGCCTGCGTCATAACCACGTGTCTTTGCGTGGGGTGCCTTGATACTCTGGCTATCAATGACACCACCCGATGGACTGGTTTCGCGTCCTGTCGCTTCACGATCGAGCATCAGACAGACATCATGAATGGTCTGGAACAGGAAACGGCGCATCAGCCTGCGGAACCACCAGTAAACCGTTTGCCATGGGCCAAAATGAACCGGAAGCATCTCCCAACCGCAGCCTGAGCGCACGAGATAGCGCAGAGCATTGATGATCTCACGGAAATCGGTTGTCCGTTTCCGACCACGCCGGTTCGCAGGGGGCATCAGAGGCGCTATGCGCTCCCATTCCTCATCTGTCAGATCAGACGGATAGCGTTTCGTCTTGCGTGTAATTCCGGCCATGCGGCCTCGTTGTGCTGGCGTCCACATCCTGCCTTTGAATCACGCTCAAAACCTCTTGAAAACCTATCATAGCGAATTTCCAAAAGGGCTCTTAGTGTTGGAATGAAAAAGAAGCTATGCCCTGTTCCTATATTGTATGAACGCATCATAACAACATTGAAACAGGGCTATCCCGCATTACTGCGGCATACTGGGGTATTTTACGGGCACGTGCTCAGATATACCGCCGTCCCACACACCGCCTTTAGTGGTATCCGGTGTATCCCGGTCTTCCACCTTTACCTTCTCGGCTTCCCCGCCATCCCATACACCCCCTTTGGTTGTATCGGGCTGATCCGGATTCTTAACCTCAACATGCCTGGAAACACCACCATCCCATGTGGCAGCAGAAGCACTCTGTACAAACCCGAGGCCAAGAACAGCGACACACATATAAAGTGTCTTTTTCATTTTTCTCTCCTCGTTTAACAAAACTGTAACAGGATGTATTTCTTATTTGTTTATTTTCAACACGAGGACTGTGCATTCTCCGTATGTCTGCTCTTTAAAAAGCAATCATCGTGAACAGCCCAACACATGCTCCGGGCATCTGGACAGCAATGTGGCCATAAAAAAAGGAACCCCAAAAACGGGTTCCTTGCGCAGGATTTATCTTGTGTGAAGAACATATTTTGCGGATTCAATGCTTTTCCATCCGCAAAATATGTAACACCTAACCTATAACGCAGACTTACAGCGCCAACAGCAGAAGCATATTGCAACCAATTGAAATTTCTAAATTTTTAGGAAATTGGAGCGGATGAAGGGAATGTCACAGACCCATTCGAAACACTCGATAAATGGCAGTTTCTCAAAGAAAAACAGCTACCAACACATAAACCACCAGACTGGTAGCACCAGAGCCTTGCACGATTATCAGCAAGCAATTCAGTTGCATGGCGTCATATCAGCATCCACACGAAGCCTGCAAGAGAGCCGTTTTCTTCTTGTTTGCTTCATTCATCAGAAGCCAATGACCGAAGAGTGCTATATATCAATTAGTTAGAGAAGAAAGGCACCGATAGACACTTGTGCGACCCATGCCGAGCTTCTTGGCGATTTCTGTGGGTGTCATGCCTTGCTCATGCAGCTTGCTGACTTCATGGGCTTGGCTCCGTGCTGTGGGTTTGCGGCCCTTGTATTTGCCCTCCGCCTTGGCCTTGGCAATGCCTTCTGCTTGTCGCTCTTTCATCAGATCACGTTCAAACTCAGCCACAGCACCCAGCATGGTGAGCATCAGTTTGCTTGTCGGGTTGCTGGTGTCCAGAGTCTGCCCGCCCATGCTCTGAACAATCAGGCGGCACCCTTTGGCCTGAATGGCCTTCACATAACCAAGAAGATCAGCGGTTGAACGTGCAAGCCTATCTGGCTTCATGACCATCAAGACATCACCTTGGCGCATGTGTTCCAATGCAGCAGCAAGCTGTGGCCTGTCTGTGCTGGCTCCGCTCACCTGCTCCTGAAAGACCTTCTCACACCCAGCCGCCCACAAGTCTCTGACCTGTGCTTCCAATCCTGCAAGCTGTTCTGTGGTGCTGGTGCGGGCATAACCAATCTTCATGACGTTCTGTTCCATTAGGGCCTAGACCCTGAACAGATAGTGTTCCAAAACACATAAAGTCAACCCTATTGGAACGGAAAAGTGTTCCATCAATTATGTTCCGATAGACCTTGCTCAGTGGCCGGTATGTTCTCATTCACATTCCCATAGGCGTCTTGGACTGGCTCATAGGCGTCTGAGGCTTGGTCTATCTGCTTCCTTGCCGACAAGGCATCCACCACAGCCTTCTCAGCTATGCCCATGCAAGAGGCTTCCCACTCACCACCAAGGGGCGGCTTGCCTATCTCTCTGAGCTTCTCATTGACCACAGAACGGAGGGCAGCAAGAGCGGCATCACGGCGCTGGATAGCTTCCTGCTTGTCCTTGGTCTGGAGTGACTTCACGAAGTCTTGCCGGATGCCCGACTTGGTCTGGAAAGCCTGCCCCACGTCCTTCCAGCGGTTTCTTGGAATAGACAGGCGGGCAGACCACAAGCCACTTGCAGCCCTTCTCAATCCAAACATCTTCTCGGCATCCTTCTTCATACCCATAGGAAGAACTACCGCTGACCCACTACCAACACGGTATATCGTGCTGCTGGGTGATGTTCATAAGTCATTGATTTCATTGGGAAAATGCACATTGGAGCGGATGAAGGGAATCGAACCCTCGTATGCAGCTTGGGAAGCTGCCGTTCTACCATTGAACTACATCCGCATCTTTGTGGGGCGCACTATACCGATACATCGCGCAAAAAGCAACGTATCAGTTTTACTCGGCTTCCATTTCTGCACTCACCAAATCAGAAATATGCCCGATTTCTCGCAGATGCAGCCCCTCCGGCGGGCGAGAGCGCGTATTGCCCCGTGCAATGCGCCGGGGCAGCACGGCTCGGTCAAACCCCAGCTTGGCAGCTTCCTTCAAACGGGCATCGGCCTGTGCCACTTGCCGCACCTCGCCTGAAAGACCTACTTCGCCAAAATAAACCTCTCCGGGGCTGGTGGGCACGCCGCTGGCGGCAGAAACCAGCGCCGCAGCCACAGCCAGATCTGCCGCAGGCTCCGCCACTTTCAGGCCGCCGGCCACGTTCAGATACACATCCATGCTAGAAAGTTTAAGCCCGCAACGTGTTTCCAGCACAGCCAGCAACATGGAAAGGCGGCCTGTATCCCACCCCACCACGGCGCGGCGCGGTGCGCCATCTCCGCCTTTGGGGGCCAGTAAAGCCTGCACTTCCAGCAAAACGGGGCGCGTACCTTCCAACCCAGCAAATACGGCAGACCCGGCAATATTCCCCCGCCGTTCGGCCAGAAACAGAGCTGATGGGTTGCTAACTTCCTCCAGCCCGCGATCTGTCATGGCAAACACGCCAATTTCATCCGTTGCGCCGTAACGGTTTTTGGCGGCACGCAAGATACGGAACTGGTGGCCCCTATCACCTTCAAAATACATCACGGCATCCACCATGTGCTCCAGCACACGCGGGCCTGCCAATGCGCCCTCCTTGGTAACGTGCCCCACCAGAATAAGGCTGAAGCCCCGGCGCTTGGCTGCACGTATCAACTCAAACGCACAGGCCCGCACCTGAGAGACCGTGCCCGGTGCGCTATCTATGGTTTCAAGCCACATGGTCTGGATGGAATCAATCACCACCGCCCGCACGTCGGGTTCGGCTTCCAGCGTGGCCACAATATCCGCCACGTTAATGGATGCCGCCAGATCCAGCTTGGCCCCGGCCACCTCTAATCTCTGGGCGCGCAGGCGGATCTGATCCACCGCTTCTTCACCAGAAATATACAGCACCCGCTCGCCCTTACCTGCCAGCTTGCTGGCGGCCTGAAGCAGCAGAGTAGATTTACCTATGCCGGGGTCCCCCCCCACCAACACAACAGAGGCAGGCACAAGGCCACCGCCCAGAACCCGATCAAGTTCTGCAATGCCAGTTTGGGTGCGTGGTGGAAGTTTGATTTCCCCTTCCAGCGCCTGTAGCGCTACACGCCGCCCCTTGCCGCCGCGCACCGCGGCAGAGGATGCGGCCAAGGGTTCCACAGCCATTTCTTCCAGCGTGTTCCATTCACCGCAGGCATCGCATTGCCCGGCCCATTTGGCATGTACAGCGCCACAGTTGCGGCAAACATAGGTGCGGGAAAGTTTTTTAGCCATCAGGCAAGCTCTTTTGCTGTCTGGTTCATCCCCCCTGATGTGGAATAAAACAGGAACAAACTCAAGGGCTCGCCTGAACTGTTTTTACGCGTAACCCAAT
Organism: Acetobacter ascendens; assembly: GCF_001766235.1. Classification (NCBI taxonomy): domain Bacteria; kingdom Pseudomonadati; phylum Pseudomonadota; class Alphaproteobacteria; order Acetobacterales; family Acetobacteraceae; genus Acetobacter; species Acetobacter ascendens. The sequence goes on along the minus strand of NZ_CP015164.1, from coordinate 294,861 downwards.
TGCGCGTTCAGATCGGCCATGCCGGATTTATGGAAATACGCCTCAAACACATCACACCACGGGTCTGGCTGCTGCCGGGCTTCGCCCGAAAATGTAGGGGTGCGCACGCCATATGTCTGCACAAACGCATCAGACAAACGCTGTGTAAATTCCGGGTTGATAGCCTGCAATTTTTCAATGTTATGCGGCTGCAAATCACCCTGTTTCAGGCTTTCATAACGCAGCACGATGCTTTGGGGCGATGTATCAGCAAGCATCATACGGGCCATCTGGCGCACATGTTCCAGCCCACGTTCATGCTCTACGGCCAGAAAAGCTGTTACGCGGGCATCGCCTTCCTGCTCACGCCAGAACTGGCCCAGAAAATCATCTGGCTCCGGCGGGATCATATACAGCAAAAAGCGGAACATGCTTTTCATGATGTCACGCAGGTTGCGCACAACAGAAAGCACCACCACGCCCTGGCTGCGCACATGGTCTATAACGTGCTGAAAATCACAATGCGCCACAACATGGCCACCTTGCAGCGTGGCGGTTACCAGATCCAGCGGGCAATATAACCGCAGTGTTTCAGGCATAATGTGCACACGCTCATCCGGCAGGCCGCGGTAATCATCCACCACATCCTCACCCCCCAGATGCAGACGATGGGAAGGACAGCCCGCTGCCTTTAGCGCAGCTTCTACATAATAGGTGCCAGCCTTGGGAATGGTGTTAACCATAACAGGCGGCAGGCCCGGTGTTTCACATATATCTGTTGTTATCAGGGTATTGAGATAAAGTGGGTATCTGCGGCCTTCTACCGTGCCTGCCCACCCGTTTCCCGTACGATGATACCGACTGCTCACCTGCCCCTGAATATTTAACAGGCACAGTTCTTCCCCATCCATACACCATGTATGTTCGTTTTCGTGCTGATACCCATAAAGCTGGCCGTTGGGCAGAAAGACCACCTTGCCGTAATTATTATTGCAAGGAGACCCAAACACAAAAACAGAACGGGAAACATCATTCATAATTGAACACCCCATATAGTGCCATTTCGCAAAATGGCTGGGCGCTCTTTGCCACCTCTGTTCAAAAATTTAAACAAATTTTATTATTTGAAAGGGCAATACCACCTCCCCCACCACGCAACGATGCTTTGACGAACCCGCTCGCACAGGTTACGGCTGCTGGAACTGCCTTTTCACACTTCAGCAGGAACGGACAGTCCACACTCATGGACATGGTGCTTAATCTTGTGGCCCACCTTGGCCGCGCTACACTTTCCCTTATTCGCGCGGCGGGGGCTTTGGCCCTGTTTGCGGCTTCTGGGCTTTCGCACATTGTGCGCCCTCCGTTTTATGGGCGGGTATTTTTATCCACCTTTTTAGAAACAGGCTTTTTCTCTTTGCCTGTGGTGGCGCTTACGGCGCTGTTTTCTGGCGGGGTGATTGCGCTGCAATCCTATACCGGGTTTGCACAATACCATGCCCAAAGTGCTATTGCCGGAATTGTGGTGCTGGCCGTTACGCGTGAACTGGGGCCGGTGCTGGCTGGCCTTATGGTGGCTGGCCGCGTGGGTGCTGCCATGGCTGCCCAGATTGGCACCATGCGCGTAACAGACCAGATAGATGCGCTCACCACCCTTTCCACCAACCCCATGAAGTATCTGGTAGCCCCGCGCTTGCTGGCCGGGCTTATTGCCCTGCCCCTGCTGGTGCTGGTGGCAGACATATTGGGTGTTGCAGGTGGCTTTACCGTAGCGGTGGTAAAGTTGGGCTTTTCTGCACCCGCTTACATTACGGCCACGCTGAACTCCCTCAAGGCCATTGATGTGACTGTAGGGTTGGTAAAGGCCGCGCTGTTTGGGTTCCTTATTGCGCTGATGGGCTGCTACTACGGCTATAACAGTAAAGGTGGAGCAGAAGGTGTGGGCTCTGCCACAACAGCCGCCGTGGTGGCCGCTTCCATCATGCTGCTGGCCTTTGATTACCTGCTGACAGACCTGTTCTTTTCACAATGAGCCAGACCATGACAGGCACCACGCCTAAAATCCGTATTCGGGACCTGCACAAATCCTTCGGCACCAAAAAGGTGCTGGATGGTGTTTCCATGGATGTTGCACAGGGCACATCCTTTGTTGTTATCGGCGGGTCTGGCTCGGGCAAATCCGTGCTGTTACGCTGCATTCTGGGGCTGATTACGCCAGATTCCGGCATTATTGAAATTGATGGCGAAAACGTTCTGGAAGCCTCGGAAAAGCGGCGTGAAAAACGGCGCAGTGAAATTGGCATGCTGTTCCAGAACGCCGCCCTGTTTGACAGTTTAACCGTATGGGAAAACGTCACCTTCGGCCTGCTGGCGCTTCATAAAATCACCCGCAAAAATGCCCGCAACCATGCTGGCACCATTCTGGCGCAGGTGGGGCTTGATCCTTCTGTGGGGGATTTATACCCATCTGAACTTTCTGGCGGCATGCAAAAGCGTGTGGGCTTGGCCCGTGCCATTGCTGCCCAGCCGGATATTTTGTTTTTTGATGAACCCACCACCGGGCTGGACCCCATTATGGGGGCGGTGATTGATGGGCTGATTGTAGATTGCGTGAAAAAGCTGGGCTCCACCGCCATTGCCATTACGCATGATATGGCATCCGCCCAGCGCATTGGGGATGAAGCCGCCATGCTCTACAAAGGCAAGCTGATCTGGCAGGGAGCAGCAGCCTCCCTTATGAACAGTGGTAACCCGTATGTAGATCAGTTTACACATGGGCGGCGTGAAGGCCCCATCAGCATGGAATTGCGGCGTTAATCACTCTTGCCTGCAATCTCCACTTGCCCACGATGCCCTGCAATGAGATAGAAAAAGCAGACAAAACGGGTAAGGGATATTCGGTAAGATGAAACGCGCGGTTCTGCTGCTGGCCTGCACCTTGGGACTATCCGCCTGTGGCATGTTTAGCTCCAGTGAACCGAAACATCTGACCACAGCCGCCCAGTGGGAAAAATACGGGTATCATGATCACCTCAAAACAGGTGATGACGACTAACTCCATCACTTTTCCCATACGTTAATTTCTACCCCTGCCACTATTTGATGGCAGGGCTTTATCTGTTTGAATGTGCACAGCGTATACGCCGCCTGCACAAAACAGAAACTTGCGCACGCGCCCAATAACACTAAGCCGCTGGCTTAATAGTGGCGCAACCCCCTCTTACGCCGCTACGTTACGGATATAAGTGTTATTTTTTCCAGACACCTGAAACACAAGGTTTTCTGATGCGTTTGAAGCGGTTCTGTTCTCTTTTTCTATCGTGCTTTGTGCTTACGCAGGGTGCCCTGTTTTTTGCAACCAGCTCCCCCCTTTTGGCAGCCACCACAGAAAACACACAGGTTACGGAACCGGCCCCAACAACCCTTATTACCAATACTGCTGATATTGTCAGTAACAGCACGCTGGAAAGTATTGGCACAGAAATAAGCGCCATTTACCAAAGCAGTCAGCAAGAAAGAAGCAACGCCCAAAGCACAACAGAACTGGCCACCTTGCTGCGCCGCGCCAATGCTGTAGCTACACAAACAGATACCCTGCAAGCCCGCCTAAAACCCTACCAAGCGGTTTATCAAAACTTTTTAGATATTCTGGGCAAGCCGCCGGGCAAAGATGAACCGGCAGAAGCGGCCTCCATTACCGAGCAGCGCAAACTCCTGCTGACCAAACAGCAGGATATCAATTCCCGCATGACGCGGCTTAAGCTGTATCAGGTAGAAGCCCAGCAGCTTGTTAATGAACTGCGCCAGCATGGCACCGCCATACAGCAGGCTACCTTGTGGCAGCGTTTTCCCTCACCTCTGGGTGTTAATTTCTGGTCTCAGTTTACCAGCAATTTCCGTGCAGACACCACACGGCTCAGCGCTTTGGGGGGAGAAGCCCTTGGGGTGCTGGGCGTAGCTTTTGCTGGCAAGCGCATCTTTATTTCGCTCGGCGGTCTAGCACTTTCCGCCTTGCTTTTGGTGGGGTGGTTTTTCTCACACGGCATTATTCGCCGGGTGGTGGTGCGTATTTTACCTGCAGGACGTATCCGCCCCATTATCGCAACTCTTATTTGTGGTGTGCTTAGCCTGTTGGCATGGGGCTTTTCCTTCCAGATTTTGTGGAGCGTTCTGGCCTTTGATAACTCTGCGCTGGATGAAGATTTAACCACCCTTGGCAGCATGATGGGCGCGCAGTTTCCACTTTGCGGGCTTGTTATTGAGTTGGGGTTTTGCCTGCTTTCACGCCATCCAGAATGGCGTATCTTTCCGATGTCGGACACCATTGCGCGCAATTTACGGCTGTTTCCGCTCTGGTTGGCGGCAGCGCTTATTATGCGTGGGTTCCTGCGTTATATTGATACGCAAAGCGGCATTTCCATGCTGTCCGTACAGTTTATGGATGGCCTGTATGTGCTGGCGGTAAGCCCTTTGCTGTTTGTTATCCCGCAGGAATTGCGCATTTCCGACCAAGCAGAAAACACACCCAGCCAACCCTCGCGCACACAGTTTTTAATCAGTCTGGCTATGGGAATTTCCATTGTCTGCTGGCTGGCTGTTTTTTCAGGCTATATTCCGCTGGCTTACACCATCATCTCATGGTTGAGCATGATGGCCATTAGCATGACTGGCCTTTTGCTGCTTTCCCTTTTGGTTACGGTTATGGCCAGCACGCTTTTCCCGGCCAGTGCGCCTTTGGGGCGGCATCTGGTTGAGCTGGGGCTGCCCCCGCGGCTTGTAAACCAGATGTGTGTGGTGGTACCCGGTATTGTAAATGTGCTGCTGCTGGCCGTAGCTTATGCTGTTGCCACCAGTGGCGATGGGTTTGACCCGCAGCAAATCTGGCACCAGCTTTACTGGTTGTTTCATGGCCAAGCCAGTACCGATGGCTCCCATATCTCTCTGGATGCCATTTTGCTGTGCGCCGTGTTGCCGGTTGCGGGCTATTACACCATCAGCATTTTAAAATCTTGGTTCAAGCAAAGGTTTTTCCCCACCACGCGGTTAGATATCGGGGCGCAGGCCTCCATCCTGAGTATTCTAAGCTATGCGGCTTGGATTTTGGTGGGGCTAAGCATGCTGGCGGTGCTAGGCGTTACCGTTAAAAGCATGACATGGGTTGTTAGCGCGCTTTCTGTGGGTATTGGCTTTGGCTTGCAATCCATTGTGCAAAACTTTGTTTCTGGCATTATTCTTATGGCTGAACGCCCGGTTTCCATTGGGGATGTTGTGACCATTGCAGGTGTTACCGGCACGGTAGAACGCATTAGCGTGCGCTCTACCGATATCCGGCTAGATGATAAATCCACCATGATTGTCCCCAACTCGCAGTTCATTACCTCGGCTGTCAAAAATGCTACACGGGCACAAAAGCCCGGTGTGTTCACCATAGAACTCAATCTACCTTTTGCATCTGATCTGGATAAAGCCATGGATGTTATGGCGCGCACCCTTGCCGCCTGTAAGGATGTGGATGCAACCGTGCAGCCAAGTGTCAGCATGTCTTCCGTATCTGATGGCTCTGCCCTGCTGATTGGATCTGCCAAGGCCGTAAGTGGCACGGACCTTACAGCCGTGCGTAGTGCCGCACTTTTTGAAATCTGGAAGGCGTTTCAGGAAAACAAAATACCGGTTACGGTGCGGCAAAACCTGATAACCGTTTAACCAACACACTTTAATTTCTGCGGGCTACCTGTATGGCCCGCAGAAACCCGGCCCCGCTCTTTTTTAGGAAAAACGCTGGCGCAATTCATCTATATGTTCACGCGCACGCCCAGCATTGGCAATATACGCCTGTTGCAGAATGTACCATGCCTTTTCTAATTCGCGCTTATCAACATGGGCAAAACTTTCTGGCCGCTTACGTAAAACGCGCTCCAGATTTTTCAGCCGCACCACCTGATGATGCACAAACGGGCTGGCATAGGCACGCCCGGCAAACACCACTACAGATTGCACGTTTTCCATCTCGGTCAAATATTTTACAGCACAAACATGCCGATAGTTCTGATGCACGGGGTCCATAAACAGCCGGTAGCTTACCCCGGAAGAATTTGGAAAACTCTGTTTCCAAACACCCGGCGTAGATGAACCAGAAATAAAGCCATCGTAATTTTTGGTTTCAATAACCACAATGCCCCACGGGGCTTTTACAAGATGATCTATTTCTGTCAGCCCTCTATCATCTGGAGGGTTCGAAAAACCCTCTGGTTTTAGGTCTCTCTGTGTGATTCCCTCTCTTGTGTGATGACTGGAGGAGTGGCTGATGACGCAGTCTGGTTTCTTTGATGTTGAAGAGCGGCTTGCTCGGTTGAGTGGGCTTGGTGACCAACTTGAAGCATTTTCCCAGACTGTGGATTTTGAGGTATTCCGTCCGGAGCTGAACAAGGCGTTGGCCTATTCAGACAGAAGCAAAGGCGGGCGTCCTCCGTTTGATCCAGTGCTAATGTTCAAAATTCTGGTCATCCAGACGCTGAACAATTTGTCCGACGAACGGACGGAATACCTGATCAACGACCGCCTGTCCTTCATGCGCTTTCTTGGTCTGGGGCTGTCTGACCGCGTGCCTGATGCCAAGACCGTCTGGCTGTTTCGTGAGCGTCTGACACAGGCGGGAGCAATTGATGTTTTGTTCAACCGCTTTGATGCGACCCTGCGGAATGCCGGTTATCTCCCCATGTCAGGTCAGATCCTGGATGCTACACTGGTAGCGGCCCCAAAGCAGCGCAATACCAATGAAGAGAAGGCCGATCTGCGCGAAGGACGGATCCCGCAGGATTGGCAGGACAAGCCCTCAAAGCTGTCCCATAAAGATCGTCATGCCCGATGGACATTGAAGTTCACGAAAGCAAAGCGTCAGGATGACGGGAGTATGCCCGCAACAGATCTGGCCATCCCTTTCTTTGGCTATAAATCGCATGTTTCCATCGACCGGAAATTTCGGCTGATCCGCAAATGGAAAGCGACCGATGCAGCGGCCAGCGATGGTGCCAGACTACGCGAGGGCCTGCTGGATAAAACCAATATGGCATCAACAGTCTGGGCGGATACAGCCTACCGCTCAAAAGCCAATGAGGACTTCATGGACAAGCATGGCTTTGTCTCGAAGGTTCACAGGAAAAAGCCTCATCTCAAGCCGATGCCACGACATATCCAGAGATCCAACGCCGGAAAGTCCGTTATTCGGTCGCGTGTCGAGCATGTTTTTGCCGATCAGAAATCGCAGACAGGACTGTTCATACGAACCGTAGGGATAACCCGAGCCACCATGAGGATCGGGCTGGCCAATATCGTCTATAATATGCGCCGCTTTCTCCTCCTGGAGCGGATTAACGCGAGCGCGTAGCAATTCAGGGCATGAGACCCTCTCTCTGCTCAATACGCAGAGTGAAAATCAGGTCCACGAACCAGCAATCAACTCGCTAAAAACCTGAAATCAGGCAGAAGGGAAATCAATCAACGGTTCTTCGAACCCTCCATCTTCCAGAATAACATTATGCAAGGCTGGCCAGCCCATATGCTGGAGAATTGCGCTTACTTTTTCTTCCCCTTCCCGCCCCTTTTCATGAGCATCAAAATACGGTTTCTCAAAAACCGGCTCTGTGGGGGCTTCCCCCTTAGGTGTTGGGGCCGGAGGTAAGAGCCCTTTTGGAAATTCGCTATGATAGGTTTTCAAGAGGTTTTGAGCGTGATTCAAAGGCAGGATGTGGACGCCAGCACAACGAGGTCGCATGGCCGGAATTACACGCAAGACGAAACGCTATCCGTCTGATCTGACAGATGAGGAATGGGAGCGCATAGCGCCTCTGATGCCCCCTGCGAACCGGCGTGGTCGGAAACGGACAACCGATTTCCGTGAGATCATCAATGCTCTGCGCTATCTCGTGCGCTCAGGCTGCGGTTGGGAGATGCTTCCGGTTCATTTTGGCCCATGTCAAACGGTTTACTGGTGGTTCCGCAGGCTGATGCGCCGTTTCCTGTTCCAGACCATTCATGATGTCTGTCTGATGCTCGATCGTGAAGCGACAGGACGCGAAACCAGTCCATCGGGTGGTGTCATTGATAGCCAGAGTATCAAGGCACCCCACGCAAAGACACGTGGTTATGACGCAGGCAAGAAGATCGTCGGTCGGAAACGTCACATCGCAGTTGATACGGATGGCCGCCTTCTCCTGGTCCAGCTGACAACAGCCGATATTTCGGACAGTGCAGGAGGACAGATGATCCTTGATGCCATTCGTAAACGCTGGCTTTGGGTGAAGCACCTGTTTGCCGATGGAGCCTATGACCGCCTCCAGTTGATGGATAAGGCCACTTTTCTCGACTTCACAGTCGAGATCATCCGGCGGTCAGAGACAGCAAAAGGGTTTGAAATCCTGCCGCGTCGGTGGGTTGTGGAACGGACCTTCGGTTGGATGATCCGCTGGCGTCGCCTTGTGAAGGACTACGAACAGCGGATCGACGTCGCAGAGGCCATGATCCACATCGCCATGGGAAGCCTCATGCTACGCCGAAACGCTCATCCGTGAATTTCCAAAAGGGCTCTAAGCGCGTTTCTGGTTTTTCAATAAAACCAAAAACCAGAAACCCTGCCAGAGCAAGAAGCCCAACAACCAAAGCAATTTTTAGAAGCAGGAACAAGAACGCAAAAACAGTTGAAATATTCAGCAAGACAAGAACGCACACTGCCACTGCAATAATGGCACCAAGTTTATTCATTAAAAAATCTGCCCGATCTTATTGTTTTTTGGCATTCAGCTTACAGGCTGTTCTTGCACGTACATGCAGTGGCACATACAGCGCCTTACGGCAAGCTGCACCACTTTTCAAATTTGCGTGGATATCAGATGGTTTTTACCAAAAAAAAGGCCCCAACATGTGGGGCCTTTTTAACAGGTTTACTGATCCTGATGAATGGTATCCAAATCTGCAAAGCGTGTGTATTCGCCTTCGAAAAACAGATTGATAGTGCCCGTGGGGCCATGACGCTGCTTTTCCAAAATAAGCTCGGCCTTATTATGCACCAGGCTCATCTTGCGCTGCCATTCATCCATCGCCATAGAGTATTTCTCCATGGATTCAAAAGCTGTTTCCTTGGGCATACGCTGTTGCAGGTAATATTCATCACGGTACACAAACATCACCGCATCGGCGTCCTGCTCAATGGAGCCAGATTCACGCAAATCCGATAGCATAGGCCGCTTGTCTTCTCGGCTTTCCACCTGACGGGAAAGCTGGGAAAGCGCAATAACGGGCACTTCCAATTCCTTGGCAATGGCTTTAAGGCCCTGCGTAATCATGGAAATTTCCAACACGCGGCTTTCTGGGCGGGTGCCAACAGATGGCCGCATAAGCTGGAGGTAATCCACCACCACAAGGCATAGGCCCTGCGTACGCTTTAACCTACGGCAGCGTGTGCGCATGGCGGAAAGGGAAATAGCTGGCGTATCATCAATCACCAATGGCAGGCGGGCCAGTTCGTGGCTGACACGCACAAAGCGGTCAAACTCCTTCTGCCCAATATCACCACGGCGGATACGCTCGCCCGAAACCTCTGCCTGTTCAGACAGAATACGTGTGGCCAACTGTTCTGCCGACATTTCGAGCGAGAAAATAGCCACAGCCCCTTTGGGCTTTTCTCCCGTTTCCTCGGCCTCATCCATAATGGCGCGGGCGGCGGAAAAAGCCATTTTGGTGGCCAGCGCCGTTTTACCCATAGCCGGACGCCCCGCCAGAATCAGCAAGTCCGACGGATGCAGCCCACCTGTTTTTTTATCCAGATCACGCAGGCCGGATGTCAGGCCCGTAACGTGCCCTTCGTTCTGGAAGGCTTGGGCCGCAACAGAAATGGCCCCGCTCAGCGCCTTATTGAAGGAAACAAAATCCCCTTCATTGCCTTTTTCCGTCGCCAGTTTGAACAGGGCTTCTTCCCCTGCTTCAATCTGGTCCTGCCCGGAAAGGCCCATGGTGGTGCCAAACGCGCTGTTCACCACGTTTTCACCAATATCAATTAGCTGGCGGCGGATCCACGCATCATGAATGGTGCGTCCGTAATCCCCAGCGTTGATAATCCCGACCATGGAGGACAGCAGCTTGGCCATATAGGCCATGCCGCCAACACTCGCCAAAATGCCGGAATGTTCCAGCTCGGCCCGCATGGTTACGGGGTCTGCCAACTGGCCGTTTTCTATGCGCCGGGCAATGGCTTCATAAATCTGGCCATTTACACGGTTGGCAAAATGCTCACCGGCCAAAAAGTCCGAAACACGATCATAGGCGCGGTTGTTGGTCAGCAACGCGCCAAGCAGCGCCTGTTCGGCCTCCACATTGGCTGGGGGCTGCCGAAGGGTAAGGGCCAGAAGGCTTTCGTCCTTCTGGTTGGGGGTATCTGTTGTTGTCATGCTCACAACACCGCTTGTATCAGATTCGCGCTGCCACGTCCTGCTTACAGGCACATTTCCGCACAGCGTTTTTTATGCAGATGGCACGCAGGCCCGCGCAGCCTGATCCAGCGCATCATACGCCGTTACGATATGATAAAGCGAGCTACTTGGTATTTGTGAAGCAGCGGGTATGCCCTGTGCATCCAGTTGATCTACCCATGTGCCTGTGGGGCAGTCCGTAAAATACCGATCAAGCAGATTGGTGGCCATGCGCGTGGCCCAGCCTGCTTTATCTTGCGGATCATGACACAGCGCGCCACGCAGAGCCTCACCTTGCACCCATAAGCGAAAAGTGGGTTTAAGCACCTGCCCATTCCGTGCAACGGCATCGCGCACCAATGCCGTTTGGGTATCTACGCCATACAGATGTGCAAAATGGTATAAGCGCGCAGCTTGGGCTGCGGTATCCACCCCGCTTTGGCGCGCATAAGCCTGCAACAACCAAACCCATTCAAAATGATGCCCCGGCTCACACCACTGGCCTTCTGGCCCTGCTGCGGGTTGCCAGTCTGGCCCAAAATATTCGCCCAACGTGCCGGTGCGTTCATCCATAAAGCGTTGGCTGAATAGTGCATATAACGCATGAGCTTGCGCCATATCTGCTGCATCGCCCGTTGTTTCATGCAGGGCAAGAACAGCTTCCAGCAAGTGCATATGGGGGTTTTGCTGCCGCCACGCATTATTGGCTGGCAGAGTGTTCATAAACCCACCATTGGGCAGGGCCATTGCCTGCCCCAGCCACGCAAGCGTTTGCCGCGCCAGTTCTACCGCTTGGCCTGTGCGTTCCACACGGCCATACCATGCCAGAGCAAACAGCACGAACGCGATATCATACAAATCTGCACTGTCATCCAACACGGCGCCATCACGCGCTAGCAGCTTAACCCAGCCGCCATCTGGCCTATGAGCGTGCAGCAAAAACTTGAATATACTTTCCGCCCGTTGCGCCGCTGGGTGCCAGCCTTTTAACGCCGCCCAAGAAAACACAAAAAGCTGCCGCGCCTGCACCCTTACGCGCTTAAATGGTGGCAAGGCTGGCGTGCCCTGTAAGGTCAGGCACTCCTGCGCCCCCAAAGCGGCCGGATTTTGGGCTGTACCATCGCACCCTGTGCTGGCCCAAAATGGCAAGGCATCATCAAACAACCAGCGCGCAAAGCGGTTGCGCACGGCAATAAGTGGCAGGTTTTCTGCGCCAGGCAGATTATGCACCGTCATGTATTCCGAATCCGCCCGATTGTAGACGTGGTGGAATGCCCCTGCTGCAAATTGGCCAGCACCAGCCTGCCCCCGGCGGCCTGCACAACATCCGCCCCCACAACCTGTTCGGGCCGGTAATCTGCCCCTTTCACCAGCACATCTGGCATTAGGGCACAAATAAGCTCCCGCGGCGTATCTTCATCAAACGCCACCACAGCATCTACGTAACGGATGGCCGCCATAACAGCAGCCCGAGATTCCAGTGAATTTACAGGCCGTGTGTCACCTTTCATGCGGCGCACGCTGGCATCTGTGTTCAGCGCCACCACCAATCTGTCACACGCGCTGCGGGCTTCTGCCAACAGGCTGATATGGCCGGGGTGGATGATATCAAAACACCCATTGGTAAAGCCAACACGCAGGCCGCGTGCCTGCCAACGTGCCACCTGCGCACATGCGGCAGACAAAGGCAGCAGGTGCGGCACTTCATCCGGGCCGGATTGTTCTTCCAACTCGTGCAGAACTTCCTGAATATCAGCCGTGGCCGTGCCCAGCTTGCCCACCACCACGCCAGCCGCCGCATTGGCAACGCGCATGCCTTGTTCGAAGGACATCCCCGCCCCAACGGCCAGCGCCATGGTGGCAATAACGGTATCTCCCGCGCCAGATACATCAAACACTTCCCGCGCACGGGCAGGCACTGCCAGCACCTTGCCCTCACGCTGCACCAGCATCATGCCTTTTTCCGATCTGGTAGCCAGAATGGCTTGTGCATCGGCCTGTGCCATCACCTTGCTGGCGGCGGCTTCTACATGGGCTGCAGTATCCACTGGCATACCGGAAGCTGCGGCCAGTTCCTTGGCATTGGGGGTAATGCAGGTAGCGCCTTTGTAGCGCGTGTAATCGGTAGATTTTGGGTCTACAAAAGCAGGCACGCCAGCTTGCCGCGCCACGCGGAACAAATGTGCCAGCACAGCCGGAGTGCACACACCTTTCCCGTAATCAGACACCACAACTGCCTGACAAGCCCCAATATGCGCATCAATCTGGCGGCACAGGGCCTCTTGCTCGGGTTCTGCAATTGGAGCGTGGCTTTCTTCATCCACCCGCACCACCTGCTGATGCGCGGCAATAAAGCGTGTTTTGCAAATTGTGGGCCGGGCCGCACTTTGCACCGTAGCATCCACCAGCCGTTTTTTTTCTGCCAATGTGGCGCGCAAACAGGCACCGGCCTCATCCTGACCGCTCAGCCCCACCAGAACGGCACGCCCCCCAAGTGAGATAATGTTGCTGGCCACATTACCGGCCCCTCCGGGCATTTCGCGCCGGGAATCGAGCAACAACACAGGCACCGGTGCTTCGGGCGAGATACGATCCATGCTGCCGTATAAAAAACGGTCCAGCATCACATCACCCAAGCACAGCACGGTAATGGCAGAAAAATCCATGCCGTTCAGGCTCCAAAGCTGGCAACAAAATCCAACAACCCCGTGCGCCGACGGGTTTGCAAACGTGCCGCCGTTAGCACAGAGCGGGCTTCTGTAATGGCACGGTCTAGCTCTGTATTGATAATAACGTGGTCAAATTCCCGCCAATGCGAGATTTCATCCCGCGCGGCGGCCATGCGGCGGGCAATTTCATCCGGATGGTCTGATGCTCGGCCACGCAGGCGGCGTTCCAGCTCTTCCAATGATGGCGGCAGCACAAACAGGCTCACCACATCATCAGGCAATGCATGGCGGATTTGCTGGTGGCCCTGCCAGTCTATGTCGAACACCATATCGTGCCCAGCAGCCAGTGCGGCCTCTACCGGGGCGCGGGGCGTGCCGTAACCACGGCCAAACACGGTGGCCCATTCCAGCAGCTCCCCATTTGCGGCCATGTGCTCAAAATCTTCCATGGTGCGGAAGTGGTAATGCACGCCTTCCTTTTCCCCCGGCCTTGGTTGGCGGGTGGTCACAGAAACCGAGTGTTTGAGCGCGGACTCGGAAGCACGCAGTGCATTGGCAATGGTAGACTTACCCGCCCCAGATGGCGCAGAAATAACCAGGCACACACCGCGCCGCCGTTCTGCTCCGTTATGGTTACCCTGTGCGTTGTGCGCCATGCTGCCTTCCCTGCGTGTTCTATCTATCCGTCTTGCGCCTTCATGCCAGAAGCCGCCATGCTATGCCATAACCACCATAAGCAAAGGCCGATCTGTAATATGAAGCATGATACCGTTCTGATTACTGGCGCATCCTCCGGCCTTGGGCAAACATTGGCCCAAACGCTGGCCCGGCCCGGGCGCACCCTGTATCTGGGCGGGCGCAACGTACAGCGTCTGGAAGAAACTGCCAAAGCCTGCATTAGCCGAGGGGCATCTGTACATTTGCATGTAGGTGATGTGGCAGACCGTGCAGAAATGGATACATGGATCCGCAGCACACATGGGCTGGATCTGGTTTTGGCATGCGCAGGCATAACGGGCGGCACCCGCAAGCCGCAAACGCCCGATGGCGCACCGTATGAACCGGCGGCACAAATTTATCGTATTTTTGAAACAGACATGATGGGCGTGCTCAACACCGTGCTGCCCGCGCTGGATATGATGCAGCATCAGCCACGTGGGGCAGATGGCGTGCGTGGGCGTATCTGCGCCATTTCTTCCGTTGCGGGCGTGGTGTCTTACCCCGGCACGCCCTCTTATTCCGCAGCCAAGGCGGCGGTGGACAGATTTATGGTGGCTACTGGGGGAGATGCCAAAAAGGTAGGTATTTTATTAAGCTCTGTTGTGTGCGGGTTTTTAGATACCCCCATGGTGGCCAAAAACGCCTTCCCCATGCCGGGGCTGACAGATGTGAACAGCGCTTGCCGCCGTATTTTGCGCGGGCTAAGCCGGAACGAACGGCGCATTATCTTTCCGCTATGGCTGGTTGCTGGTTCCCGCTTTATGGATCTGCTGCCCATCCGACTGGCAGAGTTCTATTACAACAATCAGCCCTCAGGGGCCGCAGGTTCCATGCCCGAACCCGATCTTTCATGATACTGTAGCGCTAACCCCAACCACGCCCCACGCCGCAGGAACACGCTATCCATGATACAAAAACCCCCTTCAGCCCCTCAAACCGGTGGCCTGATGGAGGATCTTTCCGCCGCATCTGTAAGAGAACCCGTTCCGGCAACGCTAAAAACCATGCCAACAGACCGGGTGTTCTGGAGCCACTTTTCCCCCAATCTTGGCCCCGGCGGCTGGGTAACGGGGGCATTGCTTACGGGCATGGGGCTGGATTTTCGGACAGGCGTGGCCGCTATTATTATTGGTAACGTAATAGGCGCGCTGCCCGTAGCCCTTGCGGCCGCCATTGGCCCCAAAACCGGGCTTACGCAAATGGAGGCATCTCGCCGGGCCTTAGGGCAAAAAGGCCTGCGCCCTCCGGCGTTTCTGAACTGGATTTATTGCGTAGGGTGGGATGCCGTAAATAACGTGCCCGCCGCTACCGCCCTTATGGCGCTGCTGCTTTTGGCAGGACTTTCCATGCCGTTCTGGCTAGCTTTGGGCATACTGGCCAGTATTCAGATGGTGGCTTCCATTTACGGGCACCATGTGGTGCAGGCCTTGCAGAAATATCTGGGCACAGTGCTGCTGGTGGTGTTCACGCTTATTGGCATTGTGTTTGCGCTAAAAGGGCAGGCCCCGCTGGCAGCGCATCATGCTGTCAGTTTTTCCACCTTTTTGCTGGCAACTGGTGTGTTGGTCAGCTTCAATTTATCCTGGGCCTCGTATTCCTCAGATTACACGCGGTATTTGCCTGCCAATACCAGCCCTAAAAAGGTGGTGTTGCTGGCTTTGGCGGGGCTTTTGGGTTCGGCCATTCCGTTCCAGATTCTGGGGCTTATTTCTGCCGGATCTGTGGCAGAGGCCTCACCCACGGCGGTTATTGCCTCGCTCCAGCAGGCTATGGGGCCGCTTGGGGCCGTGGCCCTTGGGGCTATTGCGCTTTCATCCATTACCAGCAATTCGTTTAACGATAATACCGCCAGCTACAGCCTTATTTCCGCTGGGCTGCATGTGCCCCGCATTGCCGCGGCCATTCTTACAGCCAGCCTTGGCTATGTGCTGGCTGTGGCTGGTGCAGGCCGTTACACCACGCTTTATACAGATTACCTGCTGGTTACCATGTACTGGATTGCCCCGTGGATCGGCATTGTGCTGGCAGACTGGTATTTTGGAGACCGCACAGTGCACCCCATTCCACCGGGCTGGACACGTGGGGCCACTATTTTTGCCGTCACATCCGTGCTGACCATTGCGCTGTTTTCAACCAGCAGCCTGTATACCGGCCCCGTGGCGCGCTGGCTGGGCGGGGCCGATATTGGATATTACGTGGGCTTTTTTGCCGCTGCTTTTTGGTATGCGCTGGGCATGCCTCGGCGCACCAGTTCATAAAGCCCAACAGCAGCAGCCACGGATACGTTCAGGCTTTCCATTTCTCCGGGCATGTAAAGCCCGGCAATTTCATCACAGCTTTCCCGCGTTAGACGGCGCAGGCCCTTGCCTTCTGCGCCCAGCACAAGGGCTACGCGGCGGCCATCAAAACTTGCGCCATCCAGCGTGGTGCCGCCTGCATCTAGCCCTACTGTCCAGCACCCGCTTTTCTGCAATTGCTCGATCGCGCGGGAAAGGTTGACTTCGCGCACCATGGGCACGGTTTCCAGCGCGCCAGATGCCGCCTTGGCCAGCACTGCGGTTTCTTCCGGCGCGTTGCGGTCCTGCACCACAAGGCAGGCAGCACCAAACGCTGCTGCTGAACGCAGAATAGCCCCAATATTACGTGGGTCTGTTACCTGATCCAGCACCAGCACCGGGCCGGGGCGTTCTAGCGCTTCATCCAGCGGCATGGGCGGCAATACACGTGCCAGCAGTGCCACGCCCTGATGCACCGCATCCGGCCCCAGCAGATCATCCAACCGCTGACGCTGCACAAGTTCTGGCGCCACGCGCACAGCGCGGCCAGAGCGTGTGGCCTCTTCCAGCGCGGGATGATTTTCTTCCGTTACCAGCAGGCGTTCATACACGCGGCGCGGATTATTAAGTGCCGCAGCCACTGCGTGCGTGCCAAACAGCCAGCATGTACCCGCCGGAGCCGAAGGCGCGCCTTCCCGCCCACCAGCAGAAGAAACACGAGGGCGCCGCGCAGGACGGCCATGACGAGGTTGACGCATAAACACACAGTTCCGGGTTATTAAGGGTGTAACAGATGAGGCCCTTCTAGCGCATTCCGCCTGCCTGCGCCTATCCCGCATATAAATGTGCGCCGCCGCCATAACAGCGCCATACACAGCGTGCAGGAATGGACATTCCATCACGCCGGCTGTATCGGTCTGAAACACAACAGCATACAGCAACAAAACACGCAGGAGCGGGTTATGACCTCTGCCCCATCCGAAGGTGCCATTACACTGCACCGGAACGATCTTCCAGACAACGTGACCTTTAGTGGGTCCGTGGCCGTGGATACGGAAACAATGGGCCTGAACCCGCACCGGGACAGACTATGCCTTGTGCAGCTTTCTGCCGGTGATGGCACAGCACATCTGGTGCAGATCATCCCCACCTCCCTGGGGGGCAAAGGGTATGATTGCCCCAACCTCAAGCGTGTTATGGCAGACCCGTCCATTACTAAAATCATGCACTTTGCACGGTTTGACGTGGCAATTCTGCAGCACGCGCTGGGCATTACCGTAAGCCCGGTGGTGTGCACCAAAATTGCCGCCCGCCTTGTGCGCACCTTTACAGACCGCCACGGCCTTGCCGCCCTGTGCCGGGATATGCTGGGCGTGGAACTGAGCAAACAGCAGCAGACATCAGACTGGGGTGCGCTGGAACTTAAGCCCGAACAGTTGGCTTATGCTGCATCTGATGTGCTGTATCTGCACGCATTGTGGGATAAAATGTCCGCCCTGCTGGACCGTGAAGGCCGGCGTGAACTGGCACAGGCCTGTTATGACTTCCTGCCCGCCCGCGCCCGGTTGGACCTGCTTGGGTATGAAGACCCGGATATTTTCTCTCACCGCGCGTAAACACGCGCCCTCGCATCCTTTTTCTGATCAACCGGATCGGCTCGGCATGAACATGTCCACCCATATCAGCTCGCAGGCTTCCTCTTCCCCCGGCGTAGAGGCGGCTGACGTTGTGCGCACGGAACGTGCAGGGCTGGATGCACTGGCAGAAGCACTGGAAAACCCCGTAGGGTTGGGCGGTGCCTTTGCAGAGGCGGTAGAAATTATTCTGGCGCTGCCGGGCCGTGTGGTTGTAACCGGCATTGGCAAATCCGGCCATATTGCCCGCAAGGTGCAGGCCACGCTGGCCAGCACCGGCACGCCCGCCATATTTGTGCACCCGGCAGAAGCCTCGCACGGTGATCTGGGAATGGTGCAGAAAGGGGATGCCGTTCTGGCTTTTTCCAATTCTGGGGAAACAACAGAACTGGGAGACATTGCCGCCCATGCCCGCCGCACGGGCCTGCCGCTGCTGGCCGTTACCAGCCGGGCCCATTCCACTTTGGCATCTGCGGCCACAGTGGCGCTTACGCTGCCATCCTTGCCGGAATCCTGCCCCATGGGGCTGGCCCCCACCACCAGCACCCTTACTCAGCTTGCATTTGGTGATGCCTTGGCCGTGGCCCTGCTACGCCAGCGCGGTTTTACCGCCACGGATTTTGGCACCTACCACCCCGGCGGTCGCCTTGGCGCGCGCCTGCGCACCGTGCGGGAACTGATGCGCACAGATAACGCTATGCCATTGGCCACCCCCAATACCCCCATGCGGGACGTTATTGTGGAAATGACGCACAAGGCGCTAGGATGCGTGGCCATTCTGGGCGAGAATGGTACCTTGGCGGGGCTGATCACAGATGGTGACCTGCGCCGCGCGCTTGATCACGACCTGACGACCACGCTGGCGAAAGATGTCATGAACGATTCACCGCTAACCATAGGGCCGGGAATTTTTGCTTCTGAAGCCCTGCGGCTGATGAACGAGCGCAAAAGGCCCATTACATCCCTGTTTGTGTTGGATGATGAACGCAAACCCATAGGCGTTGTGCATGTGCATGACCTGATCCGAGCCGGGGTTGGATGACCAGCCCGGAAGACAAACGCCCGCAACGAGCCGATTTTGCCCGGTCGGAAGAAACCACGCGTCGCCAGCGCGAACGGCTTGCACCTTCTGCCCAGTTGCGCAAACTACCGGATGCCGCCAAGCTGGCACGCCGCCGCACTATGCTGCGCTGGGCCAAGTGGGGGCTGCCTGCAACAGCCCTGCTGTTATTGGTCACTATTGCCGTATGGCCAGAAGTAGACCGGTTGCTAAGTGCCAACCAGACCACCATCAAGGAACTGGCCAAGGTTAAGATTGAAAGCGGCAACCTGATAGGCGCCACGTATCGTGGGGTGGATGAACACAACCGCCCGTTCATGATTACGGCGGACAGTGCGCATCAGGTTAATGACAACCGTATGGATCTGATCCGCCCCAAGGCAGACCTGCTGACACAAGGCGGAAGCTGGCTTTGGGTTGAATCGGAAAAAGGCGTTTACATGCAGCACGCACAGATTCTCGACCTGACCGGAGAAGTGACCCTGTACCGCGATGATGGCCTGATGATGCACAGCCCCGTAGCCGATATTGATGTTAAACGCGGCATTATTGCCTCCGATTCATGGGTGCGGGCAGAAGGGCCTTTTGGCTCGCTTGATGCCAAGGGTTATCTGCTGGCCCAGCATGAGGGTATTGCCCAGTTCCGTGGCCCCGGCCAGTTGATCCTAAATGATGACCGCCACAGTGATTCAGCCCCCAAAGGCAAGGCTTCCTGATATGCGCCGCCTTTTTTCTCGCCCTCGCCCTGCCCTGCGTGTTGCCTCTGCTGTTATGGCGGCACTGCCATGTGCCCTGCTGGCCCTTTCTGGCACAGCGCTGGCGCAGGCCATTGATATGTCCCACGGGGGGCAGATTACCGTTACCGCCGCCGGTGGATTTGACTGGGACCAGAACCAGAAAAAAGTCACCGCCTACGATCAGGCAAAAGCCATCCGTGGGGATGTTACGGTTACGGCAGACAAGCTGATTGCCTATTACCGCAAAAAAGCCCCTGCCCCCGGCATGCCAGATGGCAATGCTCCGGCTGGGGCAGATGGTACAAAACCAGCAAGCGTGCAGGCTCCGGCAGCCAACGGCACCACACCGGCCACACCTCCGGCCAGCACAGATCAGCCGCCACCAGCACCCGCCACCAATGGCAGTGCAGATGCAGGTGGCCAGAAAGCCGCCGGAGGGGATGATCAGGATTCCGGCGCTAACGAAATTTTCCGACTTGAAGCCATAGGCCACGTGCATATCTTCACCCAAACCGATCAGGCATGGGGTGATAAAGCCGTGTACGACATGGATCAGGCCGTGCTTGTCATGACCGGCAAGGCCATGAAGCTGACCACCCCGCAGGATGTGCTGACGGCGCGGGATTCGATGGAATATTATTCGCAGCAGCGTATTTCCATCGGGCGTGGCAACGCCACTGTCACCACCAATGATCAGCGCCAGATCCGGGCTGATGTGCTGGTGGGCTACAGCGCCCCGCCAGATCAGAACGCCCAGCCACAGCAGCAGGCCAACACCACTAACAGCAGCAGTTCAGATCCGCTTAGCAGTGGTTCGGGCAAGCTGGAAAAGGTAAACGCTTTTGGCCATGTATGGGTGCATACGCAAACAGAAATCGTAACGGGGGAACGCGGGGTGTATGTGCCTGATACCGGCATTGCCCGCATTGTTGGCAATGTCCATATCACCCGTGGGCCAAACCAGATTCAGGGCGCTGCCGCCATTATCAACATGCACACAGGCATAGCCACCATGACAGAACGCCCCGGCAGCCGGGTAAGTGGGTTGGTTGTGCCCAATAACGGCGATACGTCGGACAGGAAATAAGCATGAATCAGGAAGTCACCTGGACGTCGGAAGAAACGGTTCGTGAAGAAGTTGTAGGCGTTGGGCCGGAACCTACAGACATTCATGCCCCGCGTCGCCCCGGCCACGGCCTGTACGCACGTGGCATTGGCAAAAGCTACAAAAAGCGCGAGGTGGTGAAAAATGTTTCCATCGAAGTGCATCGGGGGGAAGCGGTTGGCCTACTGGGGCCAAACGGTGCGGGTAAAACCACCAGCTTTTATATGATTGTGGGCCTTGTGCAGCCCGATACCGGCTCCATCACGCTGGATGGTGCGGATATTACGCAGTTGCCTATGTATCGGCGCGCCCGGCTTGGCATTGGGTATCTACCGCAGGAAGCCAGTATTTTCCGTGGCCTGAATGTGGAGCAAAACATTCTGGCCGCCTTGGAAGTGGTGGAATCAGACCCAGACCAGCGGCAGGTCATGCTGGATGGCCTGTTGAGCGAATTTGGTATCGGCCATCTGCGCCGCTCACCCTCCCTTGCTCTTTCAGGGGGGGAACGTCGTCGTTTGGAAATTGCCCGCGCACTGGCCAGCCAGCCCCATTACATTCTGCTGGATGAACCACTGGCCGGGATTGACCCCATTGCGGTGGGGGAAATTCGTGATCTGGTGTCTCACCTCAAAGATCGCGGCATTGGCGTGCTGATTACAGACCATAACGTGCGTGAAACGCTGGAAGTGATTGACCGCGCCTATATCATGCATAGTGGCCAGGTGCTGATGCAGGGCGTGCCGGAAGAAATTGTGGCCCATGAAGATGTGCGCCGCGTGTATCTGGGTGAAAGCTTCTCACTCTAGGCTTTGGTCATCTGCGCCAACAGGTTGGATGGCCCGGAGTCCAATACAGTTACAGGCGCGCCTACCTCTATTATGCCGGGCTGCTCCACCATTGCGTTTTGCGCAAACATCACCCCTTTGGACGTGCGGTGGAATGATGCCAGCGTGGCCAGAGGCTCCTTGGGGTTGGGTACTTCTGCTGTGGTCTGATCAATCGTTGTCACCACACAGCGTGAGCATGGGGCCAGAATACGCAAAATGGCCGTGCCAACACGTATGCGTAGCCAGCTATCCTCGGCCCACGGTGCGGCATCCTGCACTACAATATTGGGCCGAAACCGCGCCATAGGCACAGCCTGCCCCACCGGCAAACGTGCGTTTAAATCCGCCAAAGATGCCGTAGTGGCCACCAGCAGCGGGTATCCATCGGCAAAAGAAACCGGAACGTCTGCCTGATCCAAGTGGCGCAGGCGTGCTTTCTGGGGTGTATCCATCCACACCAACTTGCACGGTTGCGCCAAAGCCTCGGTCAGCCACAGGGCGGCTTCTTCCCCCGCATCCCGCGCCTGCACTGTATCTTTCCATACGGTCACAGAGCGCATGGGCGCGCTGGCATCTGGAAATTTCACGGAACACAGGGGCATATTGGCCTTGCCCAGTTCCAGCCCTTCTGGCGTGGGCAAAGCGTTTATTAGCGCCATATTTCGGCAGGTTCTTTGGGTGATAAACCGGCCTTGCGGGTCTGTAATCATCCACCGCCGATCTGCCTCCAGCCCCCAAGGCCATAGCCTGGCCTGGGCGGGAGAAAGCCCCCGTAACCCCTTAACAGGGTAAACATGCACGCTGGCAACGCTTAGGCCTGTCATGCGGCAAACTCCCTACAGGTAGCGGAACTCTATTTTAACGGTGATGTCCCACATGGCGCAGCACCAGTTTTGGAGGCGGGAACAAAACCGGCGTAGGCTGCACAAGCACAGGTTCAACAGATGGTGGCGCAGGCGGAAGCACCATTGGCACCTTGATAAACCGGATAGAAATGCGTGCTGCCGGATTGGGCCGTGGGGCTATTTTTTCATGCGCCAGATGCCATACAAACGCACCGTACAGCAGGCCAAGCCCAGCCATGCAGCCCAGCTTAACGCGCACCATCTGCCCACGTGGCATTTTAGGCATTTCAACCGGCGAAGCAGAGCGCAGCAGCATGGAAAATATACTCTCCTGTCAGAAAAAACATCGTTCCGGCAGACAGGCTGCCCCGTACCATTCTGGCTGTATTGTTTATTGTTAGGCACGCCTGTTTGCCCACGGCAAGCCTGCTAGGTGCTTTTTACCTAGCCATGCAACCGAGAAGCCCAGCCCTGCATTATATTTGAAACAAAGGCATGGACACCAACCGTCACCCATGCCCAAATATGAAAGAAGCGTTACAGACACTTCGCGTAACGTAACAAGGCTAGCCAGTTGAACCTGAAAAAACCCGGTTCTGGTATGGCACCGGTGTTTATTCAGATCTGGAGATTCTGCCACTTAGCAGCAAGGAACGACGTTCTATGCATATTCAGGTTTCAGGTAAACAAATTGATCTGTCCGATGCTCTGAAGCACAGGGTCAATTCCCACCTTGGCAACCTAGCGGAACGATATTTTGACAAAGCCCTGCAAGCACAGGTGACCTTCAGCAAGGCGCGTTCGTTCTTTACCTGCGATATCAATGTGCGCACAGGCAGTGGCCTTGTATTGCGGGGTGAAGGCGAAGCCGCAGATGCCAATGGTGCATTTGATGATGCCGCTGAACACATTGCCAAACGCCTGCGCCGATATAACCGCCGGGTAACATCTCATGCACGTGGCGCACAAAGGCAGGCCGCAGCACAAAGTGGCCGCACCTATGTGCTGCAACCGCTTAATGAAGATCCGCTACCCTCGGGCGCCAACACGGAAAAACCCGTGCTTGCCACACAGCCGGAAGGCACAGATACAGAAACCTTTGCCGCCATTATTGCTGAACAGCCCACGGATATTCCCCTACTAAGTGTTGGTGAAGCCGTTATGCGGCTTGATCTGGCAGGCATTTCTTTCCTGCTGTTCCGCAATGCGGCCAATGAGCAGGTAAGCCTGGTTTATCGGCGAAATGACGGCAATATCGGCTGGATTGACACCAACCCACGCTAAGCCAATAGCGTTATGCGCATAAAAAAGGATCGGCACTGGCCGATCCTTTTTCTGTCTGGCAAAGCTGAATGGCCCTTGGGCCGCCGCCGTTACTGCAAGCTGGCGGGGATCATATCATTCTGCACAATTGCGCCCCATGCGGTTTCAATATCTTCCACTACGGCCAGCAAAGACCCGTCAGCCGCGTAAATGGCGCAACCAATTTCATCATCTTCCATCAGCGCAGGGCGCGTATAGGCAACTTCCCGCAGCCCAAGGGAGCGGAACTGGCTTTCTGAAAGCTGGCGAACTTTTGCTGGGCGTTCAGCCGCATGCGGCATAACGGGGGCGCTACCGTTGTAGATGGAACTTTTCATGGCGTCCTCCTTATTGGGTCAGCTTTCATCCACGTCCATCACTGGGCGCAGCATGCGCGATGAGCGGGCTTTCAGCACACTGCCGCTACCGGCAGCAGGCGCGCGGCCATTTTTTTGCCCACCCTGCACAATTTCAATGCGTTTCACACGCACCTCCGGCTGGGGGCGAAACAGGTCTATATGCAACAGACCGTTATCTAGCCACGCCCCGCCAATTTCTATCCCTTCCGCCAGCACAAAAGCTTTCTGAAACTGGCGAGAGGCAATGCCCCGGTGCAGAAAAACGCGTTCTTCTCCGTCTTCCATCTGCCGACCACGAATAACAAGCTGATTATCTTCCTGCGTAATCTGCAAGTCATCCATTTTAAAGCCTGCTACGGCCAAAGTGATCCGCAAGCCATTGGGGGCAATTTGCTCAATGTTATAGGGCGGATATCCATCGCCCGATCCCTTGCTGGCGCGTTCGAGCATCTGCTCAAGATGATCAAACCCTAAAAACATGGGTGAGCCAAACAGTCTTCCAGACATCCAAGCCTCCTCCTTCCTTGAGCGAGACAGAAAAATCAGACCCGTTACGGCATCTGATCTTATCACGATATGGGATAGGCCCGCTGACACGCAACCCCGCCCCCATGCCTGTATCCGGCCATATGGGGGTATTGGACAACACACTGTGGCGCACAAGCAACAGGTTTTAAGGCCAGAGGCAGATTTTCCCTGTGTTTTTCTCTGGCATCAGGCGCGGCGGAACGCTACATCCCGCAGTATGACACACGCAGCCAATACAGACATCTCTTTTTCTGCTGCATCGGATGGCGCAGCACCCCTTCATATCCTTACGCCGCCGCACCCCGTGCTGCGCCAGAAGGCGCGGCTGGTGAAGCCAGAGGACGTGGCAGAAATTCGCAAGATTCTGCCCAACATGTTCTCGGCCATGTATCAGGCCCCCGGCATTGGGCTTGCGGCACCGCAGGTAGGCCTGAGCCAGCGCTTTATTCTGGTTGATCTGGGAGAAAAAGACGCGCGGGACCCGATTGTCATGATCAACCCCGAAGTGATTGCAGAAACCGAAGATATGGCCGTGCGGGAAGAAGGCTGCCTTTCCCTGCCCAACCAGTATGCGGAAGTTGTGCGCCCGGAAAAGATTCGCGTACGCTGGAACAACGTGAATGGTGATGTGGTGGAGCGCGAAGCCGAGGGCCTGCTGGCCACCTGCATCCAGCACGAAATAGACCATCTGGAAGGCGTGCTGTTTGTGGATCACCTTTCCGCCCTGCGCCGCAACATGATCCTGCGCCGTCTGGCCAAGGAACTAAAGCGTAAATAAGCCTAAGGGGCCGCCAACCATGCGTCTTGTCTTTATGGGCACGCCGGACTTTTCAGTTCCGGCGCTGCGTGCGCTCCATGCTGCGGGGCACGAAATTGTTGCTGTGTACTGTCAGCCCCCGCGCCCCGCAGGACGCGGCAAAAAGCTTCAGGCTTCCCCCGTGCAACAGGCGGCGGAAAAACTGGGGCTACTGGTGCGCCACCCCCTCTCACTGCGCAAAAATGAGCCCGAATGGGCAGATTTTGCAGCACTCCGGGCCGATGCCGCCATTGTGGCCGCCTATGGGCTTATTCTGCCCCAAGCCATGCTGGATGCCCCGCGCCTTGGCTGCCTGAATATTCATGCCAGCCTGCTACCACGCTGGCGCGGTGCCTCCCCCATCCAGAGCGCCATTCTGGCCGGAGATACCCAAAGCGGCGTCACCATTATGCAGATGGAAGCCGGGCTGGATACAGGCCCCATGCTGCTGCGTGAAGCCGTGCCCATTACCGCCACCACAACGGCCACCAGCCTGCACGATGCCCTCAGCGCATTGGGGGCAGATATGGCGCTGCGTGTGCTGGCCGATATGCCCACACCCACGCCGCAGCCAGAAGAAGGCGTCACCTACGCCCCGCGCCTGACGCGTGAAGATGGACGCATAGACTGGGCCAAAACTGCCACGGAAATAGACCGCCAGATTCGTGCACTCACCCCGTGGCCCGGCACTTTTACCACCCTACCCGATGACACGGTGCTGAAAATTGGCGCTGCCACCCCACTGCCCGATACCAAACACACCGCCCAACCCGGCACAGTGCTGGATGATGCCCTCACCATTGCCTGTGGCAGCGGTGCTGTGCGGCTTACCCGCTTGCAAAAGCCCGGCCGGGGCATGATGGATGCCGATGCCTTTTTGCGTGGTCAGCCATTGGCCACTGGCGCGCTTTTAGGGGCCGAGCAGCCAGACCCCGCATGATGGAAGAAGAACTTGCCCCCGTTCAGCGTTGGGCCGTTAAACTGGAATATGATGGCACTGGCCTTGTAGGCTGGCAGCGCCAAAAATCCGACCTCTCCGTGCAGTCTTTGCTGGAAGAAGCTGCCGCACGGCTGGCCAACAACCGCCCCGTAAGCAGCATTACCGCCGGACGCACGGATTCCGGCGTGCATGCGCTGGCACAGGTGGCACATCTGGATTTTCCTGCTGATGTGCGTTTCTCCCGCCATTCTGTGCGGGAGGGGCTGAGCTATCACCTTAAACCACATAACGTGGTGGTGCTGGATGCTGCGCAGGTTGATACAGACTGGAGCGCACGCTTTTCCGCCATATGGCGCTCATACCAGTATCGTATTCTCAACCGTCGCTCACGCCCTACCTTGCTGGCCGGGCAGGTGTGGCACGTTAAAAGCACGCTGGATGTGGAAAAAATGCAGGAAGCCGCCAATATTCTGGTCGGTCCGCATGATTTCACGTCTTTCCGCGCCGTGGCCTGCCAAGCCCATAGCCCTATGCGCACGCTGGACCAACTAGAAGTTTCTCGCCACGGGGATGAGGTGATTGTTTTTGCCAAGGCCCGCTCCTTCTTGCACCATCAGGTGCGGAACATGGTGGGCACGCTTAAACTTGTAGGAATTGGGGCTTGGCAGCCAGAGCGTGTTGCCCAAGCCCTAGAGGCCCGCAACCGCTGCGCCGCAGGCCCTACTGCCCCGCCAGAGGGGCTTTACCTGAACGGCGTGGGGTATGATCCAGACCCGTTTGACTAAAACGGGTCTGGCACAAAACTTTCTTCAGGAATTGTTCATCACAATCATGGGCTGAAGCAGATCTGTCAGCACCTTGTAATGGGGCGGTAGCAGCGCAGCCAAACCATACAGCGCCAGCGTAGCCAGCAGCACAGAGGCATACAGCACAAAGGCACGCCCACCGCTGATGCTTAAGCCCACGCGGGCCACAAACCATTGCAGCCAGAGTTCATACACAGCGGCTGTCATCACCAATGCGGCCATAAAGCCCGGCTGTTGTGCAATGGCGGGAAACAGCAGTGCAGCCAGTAGCGTGGCAGCCAGAGAAATCAGCACCACCACCCAGTTGCACCATGTGGCTGCCGTAATATAGCGCAGCCATAGCGCCCCACGGCCCCAACGCTGGGCGTAAAAATGAGACACAACAGCAGGCAGCAAAGTAACGCACAAGGAAAGCAGAACCTTGATAAGCGCCATGATCTTGTCAGTCTGGAGGAAGACCTGCATCAGCCCTACCACCAGAAACGCCAACTGCGGCGCAAGCGCTGCGCCAAAGGCATCTAGCGTGCCATCAAAACACGCCATGCCATCCCGGCGCCCGCTGGCCAGCAGCAACATGCCCTGCAATGTACGCCGGATAACACCGGGCTTGCTGGTATCGGGAATCATGCCTGCGCTCCTTCCAGAAAAGTCTGATAGATCCGTGTCAGCATTTCCAGATCCGCAACATCCGTGTGTTCATCAACTTTGTGAATACTCGCGCCTACCAGCCCGAATTCAGAAACCGCACAATACCGGCTGATAAAGCGTGCATCCGATGTGCCGCCCCCGGTATCCAACTTGGGCGTGCGGCCCGTAATCTGCTTGATGGCCTCTACAAGAGCCGTGGTTTCCTGCGTGGGGGACGTCAGAAAAGATTCACCGCTGATCTTGATCTCCACGCGCGAACGCGGGGCATGCTGGCGGCAAATGGTTTCTACCCAGCCCTTCAGCGCAGCACCTGTATGCAAATCATTAAACCGAATGTTCAGCCGTGCTTCGGCCCGTGCGGGAATAACGTTTGTAGCCCCGTTGCCCACATCCACACTGGTGACCTGAAGGCTGGAGGGTTCAAAATACTCGGTGCCGTTATCTAGCGGTGTACCGCGTAAAGCTGCCAGCACCGCCAATAGGCGATGCACCGGGTTATCTGCCCGGTGGGGATAGGCCACATGGCCTTGCGTGCCTTCCACCACAATATGCGCGTTTAAGCTGCCACGGCGGCCAACCTTCACCATCTCGCCCAATACTTTGGGGTTGGTGGGCTCACCTACCAGACAATAATCCGGGATTTGATTGTGCTCCGCCATCCATTCCAGCACCTTTACCGTGCCGTAGGTGGCGGGGCCCTCTTCATCCCCGGTTATCAGAAAACTGATAGAGCCTTTGCCCAGCCCAGTGGCTACATGCCGTGCTACGGCAGACACAAAAGCCGCAATGCCGCCCTTCATGTCACATGCGCCACGGCCATACAGCACACCATCCACAATATCCGCCGCATATGGGGGATGAGACCAATCGGCCTCATTCCCCGGCGGCACCACATCGGTATGGCCAGCGTAGCAGATATGGGGGCTACCCGTGCCCAGACGAGCAAAGAAATTGGGCGTGCGCTCAGCACCTTCACCAAACGGAAGGTGCGTGACCTCAAACCCCAAGCGCTCCAGCATGGCTGCAAGCAGATGCTGTGATGCGCCCGGATCTGGCGAGACAGAAGGCAGACGGATAAGCGCCTGCGCCACTCCAACCGGATCTGTCAGTGCCAGATTGGCCGGAATATTCACCTGCGCTGCGTCCGCCATGCTTTTCTGCCTCTTTTTCGCTTTTTAGTCTGCCTGATCAGTCACGCAGCAGATCGTTAATGGAGGTTTTGGAACGTGTGCGTTCGTCCACCCGCTTCACAATAACAGCGCAAGCCAGAGCAGGATTGGGGCGACCATCTGGCCCAACCGGCTTGGAAGATGGCATGGTGCCCGGCACAACAACGGAATAAGCCGGCACGCGGCCCATGTAGATTTCACCCGTTGCACGATCCACAATCTTGGTGGAAGCACCAAGGAACACACCCATGGAAAGCACGGAGCCGCGTTCCACAATCACGCCCTCTGCCACTTCGGAACGTGCGCCAATAAAGCAGTTGTCTTCAATAATCACCGGAGCAGCCTGCAGCGGTTCCAGAACGCCGCCAATACCTGCACCACCACTGATATGGCAGTTTTTGCCAATCTGGGCACAGCTACCAACAGTGGCCCATGTGTCCACCATAGTGCCGCTATCTACGCGTGCACCCACGTTTACGAAGCTGGGCATCAGCACAGCGCCGGGAGCAATAAAGGCGGAGCGACGCACAACAGCGCCCGGCACCACGCGGAAGCCTGCCTTATCAAAACGGGCCTGATCCCAGCCAGCAAACTTAAGCGGCACTTTATCATATGCCGGGGCACCGGCTGCGCCACCGGGAATGGCCACGCTATCGTTCAGGCGGAAGGAAAGCAGAACAGCTTTTTTCAGCCATTCGTTCACCTGCCAGCCATCTTCCTTGGGTTCGGCCACACGCAGCGCGCCAGAATCCAGAGCTTCCAGAGCCGTTTCAATGGTTTTGCGGTCTTCTCCCGTTGTAGCGGAGGAAATCTGATCCCGCTTTTCCCACAGGGCTTCAATATGCGCGCGCAAAGTTTCGTTGGTCATAACACACCGTCAGACAGGATGGACAAACACCGGGCCTGCACCACAGCCCCGGCAAAAAAATACAGAGCGACCATGCGGACACACACGCGGCGTGTCAACGCATGGCACCCCGGAAAATGGCTAGCAACCGCGGCGTTATTCCGCCCGGATCATGGTGCCGGAGCCAGATGCCGTAAACAGTTCCAGCAGGCAGGCATGGGGCATACGGCCATCAATAATCACGGCGGCACGTGCACCGGCCTGCACGGCCTGAATGCAGGTTTCCACCTTGGGGATCATACCGCCGGTAATCACACCATCCTCAATAGCCTGCATGGCCTGCGCGGCTGTAAGTTCTGGTATCAGCTTGCCATCGGCATCCAGCACGCCGGGCACGTCTGTTAACATCAGCAGGCGGGTGGCATGCACCGCACCAGCTACAGCACCGGCAGCCGTATCGGCATTGATGTTGTAGGTGGCGCCATCTTCCCCAAAACCCACCGGCGCAATAACCGGAATAAGGCCAGAACCAGAAAGCGCATAAATCACGCGCGGGTCCACCTTTATGGGTTCACCCACAAAGCCCAGATCCAGCACGCGTTCAATCTGGCTTTCCGTATCCCGCACTTTACGCTGCAATTTGCGGGCGGTAATCATTTTACCGTCCTTGCCAGAAATACCAACGGCCAGCGCGCCTTCACGGCTGATAAGTTCCGCCACTTCCTTGTTCACGGAACCAGCCAGAACCATCTCGATAACATCCACCATATTGGCGTCTGTTACGCGCAGGCCATCCACAAAGGTAGAAGGAATTTCCAGCCGCTTGAGCATCTGGTTAATCTGCGGGCCACCGCCATGCACCACAACCGGGTTGATACCCACCAGCTTAAGCAGCGCAATATCCCGCCCAAAGGTTTTGGCCAGATCTGCATTACCCATAGCGTGGCCACCATACTTGACCACAATGGTATCCCCCGCATAGCGGCGCAGATACGGCAGGGCTCCGGCCAGAATGGCGGCTTCCTGCGCCGCATCATGATGGGAATGGGAAGAAGGAACCCGTGGTTCTGTCATGCTCTGCACTTCCTGCTTATCATCAATCAGATCATGGCGCCTTGGGCAGGGCAAATTCTGCCAGTTCCGCCCGCAAGCCCTCAATACCTTCACCTGTCTGGCTGCTTGTTAAAGACAGGTAGGGAAAAGCCGCAGGGTGGCGGCGAATTTCCACTTCAACTTCTGCCTGCTTGCGTGCCAGCGGGCCGGGTTTAACGCTATCGCACTTGGTGAGCACCACCTGAAAGCTGACGGCTGCTTTATCCAGCAGGTCCATTACTTCCAGATCATGCGCTTTCATTTCCACCCGCGCATCAAGCAGCAGCACAACACGCTGCAAACTGGGCCGACCACGCAGGTAATCAAACATCATATCCTGCCAGTCTTCCTTTACGGATTTGGCAGCCTTTGCGTAGCCATAACCCGGCATATCCACCAGCATCAGCCGGTCTGCCAGATTGAAGAAGTTGAGCTGCTTGGTGCGCCCCGGTTCGGAAGAAGCGCGCGCTAGCGTTTTGCGGCCTGTAAGCGCGTTCACCAAGCTGGACTTACCCACATTGGAGCGCCCGGCAAAAGCAATTTCCGGCAGAGTTTGCGGCGGCAGTTGCCCCAGCTTTTGCGCGCCAAACACAAATTCGCATGAACCCGCAAAAAGCCGCCGCCCTTCTTCCAGGGCGGCGGCAATACGGGCTTCATCCTTTAATTCTCGGAAAGAGGATGCGGCATCATCTGTCATTTGGGCTTAACCAGTTGGGGTTTGGCATCTGCCGCTTTCAAACGGGAGATGATGACAACCTGCTGCACAGCCGTAAGGATGTTGCTCCAGCAGTAGTAAATCACCAGCCCGACCGGCTGCCGCGCCATAAAGAACGTGAACAGCAGCGGAATGAACATCATCATTTTCTGCTGTGCTGGGTCCATGTTGGCAGAGCTGGAACTCACCTTCTGCATCAGGAACAGTGTGGCCCCATACATGATCGGCCAAGCACCCAGCGCCAAGAAAGGCGTGATGTGGGTAGGATCAAACGGCACAAGGCCAAACAGATTGAACAGGTTGGTGGGGTCTGGCGCAGAAAGATCTTTCACCCAGCCCACAAACGGTGCGTGCCGCATTTCGATGGTGACATACAGATCTTTATACAAGCACCAGAACACAGGGGCCTGAATAAGCAGCGGCAGAAAGCCCCCGAACAGATTGACGTTTTCCTGCCGATACAGCGCCATAATCTGCTGCTGCATGGCCATCGGGTCATCCTT
Source organism: Acetobacter ascendens (assembly GCF_001766235.1). Classification (NCBI taxonomy): domain Bacteria; kingdom Pseudomonadati; phylum Pseudomonadota; class Alphaproteobacteria; order Acetobacterales; family Acetobacteraceae; genus Acetobacter; species Acetobacter ascendens. The sequence continues at coordinate 262,847 of NZ_CP015164.1, read as the reverse complement.
CAGGCGGGAGCGGATGAGGTCTACTTGCGGCTTCAGGCGCGCTGTTTTCCATGTCATACGCATCTGCTTGATGGTGAGCGGCAGGAAGGCCACTTTCACAATCACGGTGAACGTCAGCAAGGCCAGACCAAAGCTGCCCAAATGTTCGTTCAGCCAATCCAGCACAAACAACACAGGACGGGTCAGGAAGGAAAGCCAGCCAAAATCCACGGCTTTCCAGAACATAGGTGCGTGCAGATCTTTTTCATACTGCTCAAGCAGGCGTACTTCCTTGGCGCCCGCAAACACGTGGGCCTCGGTAGAAGCGGTTTGCCCCGCAGCCACCTGCACAGGTGCCGTAGCTGTAAAGCCAACTTGATACGCGCCTTGAGCTGCCTGAAAACCATAGGTGCCAATCACGTTGGCGTTCTGGTCTGGCAGCACGGCCATAAGCCAGTATTTGTCTGTAATACCAGCCCAACCGCCGGTGCCCTGATGGCTCCATGCAATGTTGTCTGGCGGCACGCCACCGGTGCGTACCGTTTTGTAGGAACCTTCGTTCAGGCGGCCATCAATAACCGAGATCGGGCCTTCATGTACCAACATGCCACCGGTTTCTTCCGGCGTGTAGCCACGGTTCACGCGGTAGAAAGGATACAGCGCCACAGCCTGCCCGGTGCTGTTATGCACCTGCTGGCTGATGGTGAACATGTAGTTCTGATCTACCGACAAGCGGATATCAAAGGTCAGGCCCTGCCCGTTATCCCAAGAAAGGGTTAGCGGATGTTCGGCATCCATCTGGGTGCCAGAGGCTTTCCACAATGTGTTGGCATCAGGTAGACGCACAGAAACATCGGACGGCGCACGCCAACCGAAATCTACATAATCTGCATGAGTGGAAGCGGAATTAAGAACACGCACATCCGGGCTATCTGGCTTTATGGTTTCCCGATAATGCTTAAGCACCAGATCATCCAACCGTGCGCCACGCAGGTTGAGCGTGCCCTGTACGGCGGGGGCGTTAATGGCCACACGGGTTTCCGGGCCATCCTTTACCGGGGCCGCGGCTTCTGCCTGCGTATTTTCAGCCGGAGCGACCGCACCAGAAGAAGCAGGTACCGGGGGCGCTACAGCATGCACACCCTGCTGCGGCGGTGGCACGGGCTGATGCTGCGGGAAAAGATAGTCATACCCGATAAGTACCAGAGCTGACAGCGCTGTTGCCAGTATTAGACGTTTTGGATCCATAAGCTCCGGCCTTGCGGCCCCCTGCACATACAAATTGGAAAACTTAACACCCGTAAAAAACCCGGAGTCTTAAACGGCATACAGGTTCCAGCGCAGGACGAGCACGAATGCAAGGCAGGATATCAGGAATCCCGCTGGCACAACGCTAATGCTTTACGGAAATCAGCCACCAGCGCCGCAAATGGGCGATTTATGGTGGCACCACGGCCTATAAGAACAAGGTCCAGACCGTTTAGCGGCATATCGGCTTCTACAATACGCACAACTTCGCGCAACCTGCGGCGCACGCGGTTACGCACCACGGAGTTGCCGACCTTTTTGGTAACCGTAAAGCCTACACGCGCGACATCCGTATCCGGACGCCGGAAAAGCTGCAAAACAAGCCCCGGCACAGGCGCTTTACGCCCGCGAGAAGCCAGAAAGAGGAATTGCTTCCTCTTTTTAAGCCGCAGAGATCGTGCAGACTCCGCCGCTGGCTGCTCCTGCGCTGCAGGCCCGTCCATCAAGCCGGACTGCCGGACAGTTCTTACGCGGAAAGGCGCTTACGGCCCTTGGAACGACGGTTGCCGATGATCTTGCGGCCACCAACGGTTGCCATACGCGCGCGGAACCCGTGACGACGCTTGCGAACCAGCCGGGACGGTTGATAAGTGCGCTTCATGGCGGCACTCCCTTACTATTTGAATACGGTTATCCGGTGGCCTGTGAAAGACCACGCCTCTTGAAGCTGCGGCTTATAGAGTTCAGATAAGGAACCGTCAATCTATACCGTAGAGTCGTGAATGCAGCCTTGCGGCAGAATCCCCCGCAAGATGGAGAAAAACATGAACAACATGCCCTTTCCTATCCGTGCCGCAGCCGTTATTTTTTGCTTACCTGTAGCGGGCGCTGTGCTGGCCGGAGTGCTGGGGCTGCCTTTTCCCGCAGCGTTAGGGCCTATTATTTGCGCCGCCGCTTTGGGCGCATGGTTAGGCATAAAGCTTCAGCCTCATGCAGCGGTGCCTAGTCCGGTAGCTGCACCTCAAGCATCTGCCCCTACAGCGGATTCCAAATTGCGGCATGATATTCGGGGTATTGTTTCCCCCGCCATGCTGGCGGCAGAACAGCTTGATACATCCTCCGACCCAGCCGTGCAGAAAGCCGCAAAAACCATCAATGATTCGCTAGACCGCCTGACTGCACGGCTAAAGCAGCGCCCACAAAGCTGAGCAGCTTTTATTCAGCGCGTTCGATCAGCTCCACCTTGTAGCCATCGGGGTCTTCAACAAAGGCAATCACGGTGGTGCCAAATTTTACTGGCCCAGCTTCTCGCGTTACCTTGCCACCACCGGCCCGCACGCGCGCAACCATTTCCGCCACATTAGGCACGCCTACGGCAAAATGGCCAAACCCGGTGCCCAGTTCATAGCCATCATCTTCGCCCCAGTTATAGGTCAGCTCAATTTCAGCCTGTCCGGCGGCATTATCTGCATAGCCAATAAACACCAGCGTATAACGCCCTTCTGGCACCTCGCGCCGACGGAGTTCATGCATGCCCAGCAGCTTATAAAACGCCAGACTTTTCTCCAGATTGCGAACCCGCACCATGGTGTGCAGAAAACTTGCCATCTGTTTGCTCCTTATTTTGAAGTATCAGGCAGACTGTGTGCTTATTCCTGCACCTTCAACAGGGTGAAAGGCCAGAAGAAACAGGCCAAGCCTGTCCGCTTCCTCTATACAGCGCTGCCTGTCTGTCAGCAGTGTGTGGGCGGCCTCAAACGCAATACCGCGCAAGCCTGCCGCATGGGCATTCTGCACCGTTACCGGCCCTATTGTAGGCATATCAGCCCGTTTTTCCTGCCCCGGCTTAAGCATTTTTACCAGAACGCCACCTTCACCCGGCTGCCTGCATTCTCCTGCGCGGGCCAGCATACGGTCTGTGCCTTCCATGGCTTCCACCGTGAGCACCACGCCATTCTGCACCACGCAGCCCTGCCCTATGTCCAACCGGCCCAGTGCCTGCACCACAGTTATGCCGCGCTGAATATCTGCTTGTGCCTGCGCATCTGGTTGCACACACCCCAACACGCCGGGTTGTGCCACATCCTGCGTGAGAAATTCATGCGCCCCACGAATGTGAAAGCCTTCCTCACCCAGAATACGCACAAGGGCACCCAACAGGCCATCATCCCCAGCAAACAGGGCGCGGCCCAAGCGCGCCAGAATACGCGCACCTTCGGCATCTGGCCGCAGATTACGCAAGGAAGGCCGACGGATTGGCCCGATAAGAACCAGATCCGAACAATTATGTTGCCGTAAAAGGGAGAGCATACGCCCGGCTGCACCCAGCCGGACAAATTCGTGCGGCCAAGGGCCTATCACATCGGGTTCGGCAAAACCTTCAAACCCGAGAATAAAAACAGGCCGCCCGGCGGCTGTGGCCGCTTCTGCTACTTTGCCCGGCAGAGGGCCTCCGCCTGCAAGAATACCAACAGCAGAGGGTGTGCTCACGCGCCCTCGGTTTCTGCGCGCTCCAAATCTTGCCGTGCGGGACGCACAAGGCCGCGCCGGCTCGGAGCATCTATAAAGTCCAGAATTTCGCGCACACGTGGGTTATCACCAAATTCTGCACGCACACGTTCCAGACGCACAGAGAAAGGATCTTCCGCACAGCCATTTTTAGGGTACAGCGTGAGAAATGCCTTACGCATCCGATGGATTTCATCAGACTGCACGCCATTCCGGCGCAGCCAGATCCAATGCAGGCCAATCAGCCGCGCACGGTTGCCCAGCACACTGCCGTAAGGGATAACATCGGCCTCCACCCCAGCCACACCGCCTACAAGGGCCGCATGCCCGATGCGGACAAATTGATGAATGGCAGCAGAGCCCATAATACGGGCATCATCCTCAATGGTAACATGGCCGCCCATCACCACGTTATTCACGATAATAACGCGGTCACCCAGCACGCAATCATGCGCCACATGGGCGTTGGCCATGATCAGCACATTCTGGCCCACCTTGGTAAGGCCAGAACCCGTGGCCGTGCCACGATGGATGGTAACGTGTTCACGCACCACTGTGTCTGCCCCGATCTCGCACCGGGTTGGCTCACCTTTATACTTTAGATCCTGCGGGGCCATGCCCACGGTGCAAAACGGAAAATAGCGTGAACCCGCCCCCAAGCGCGTGTGGCCATCGACCACCACATGAGAGATCAGCTCAACCCCGTCTTCAATCGTGACATCTGGCCCGACAGAACACCAAGGGCCGATAACCACCCCCTGCCCAAGCCGCGCACCGAGAGCAACAAGAGCCGTTGGGTGGACAACGGTTGATCTGGCTTCCTCTGCAGCGTGCACCAATTCAGTTCCTTATTTCCGTTCACCGTTGGCCGGGCAGATTTGCCCTACCCTTACCCTTTTGCAAAAAATCTGGGCAGTTTAGGGGCAAACCTGACTTGCCTTAACAGAATGATGTGAACAGGCCGGGTTTTCAGCCCATAATCATGGCGCTGAATGTGGCTTCCGCCACCACAGTGCCTTCTACGCGGGCTTCACCGCGAAATTTCCACACATTGGAGCGGTGGCGTTCCTTGGCAACATGAATGCGCACCTGATCCCCCGGCTCTACCGGGCGGCGGAACTTTGCACCTTCAATAGTCATGAAATAGACCAGCTTGCCCTCAAAATCCTTGCCCAGTGTCAGCACAACCAAAGTTGCGGCGGTTTGCGCCATAGCTTCAACCAGCAACACACCCGGCATAACAGGGCGTGCAGGAAAGTGCCCTTGAAAGAATGGTTCATTGACCGAAACATTCTTGATACCTGTTGCCTCTTCTCCCTGGACGATATCTTCCATCCGGTCGATCAGAAGAAAAGGATATCTGTGCGGAATCGCCTGCATAATACGGTTGACGTCAATTTTATCGATCGTCTGAGCGTCCTGCTGCGATTCTTGTTTCGTCTCCACGTCCCCGAAACCACCCTTTGCGCCGGTATCAAGCACCGACCTTAGTTTATCCCTTGTCCGAACCGGTCTTGGTCGATCCAGACGCCTTTTTTGCCAGCTTGCGCAATACCGCTACGTTCCGGAAAAACTCCCTGAACGGCATAGCCGGGCTGCCAATTACATCCGCGCCGCCTTCTATATCCGACATTACGCCACATTGCGCGCCAATACGCGCTTTTGCACCAATGCGAATATGCCCGATAAGGCCAGCCTGCGCGGCAATAGTTACATAGTCTTCCAGCACGGTGGAGCCAGATATCCCGGCCTGTGAAACCACAATACAACACCGCCCCAGACGGGCGTTGTGGCCGATCTGCACCAAATTGTCGAGACGTGATCCTGCACCAATAACCGTATCATTCACCGAACCACGGTCAATTGTGCTGTTGGCGCCAATTTCTACATCGTTTTCCAGCACCACGCGGCCAAGCTGAGGCACGGTTTCAAACCCTTGCGGGCCAACCGCAAAACCAAATCCATCCTGCCCAATGCGTGAACCGGGCAGAATAATCACCCGCTCACCCAACACCGCATGAGAAAGCGTAACATGGCTGCCAATACGGCAATCCTGCGCAAGCTGCACACCATCGCCCACCACTGCGTGGGAACCAATAATGCAGCCCGGCCCAATTTCCGCCTTAGCCCCAACCACCACAAACGGCCCAATTTCTGCCGTGGAATCTATGCTGGCAGTAGGATCAATACATGCAGAAGGATGCACGCCCGCACGCGCTGGCACCCGTGGGTGGAACAACCGCGCAACGCGAGACCACGCCAGATACGGCGTACCCGTTACCAATGCGGCACACCCTGCAGGCACTTTATCTGCAAAAGCGGGCGCAACAATAACCAGCCCGGCCTTGGTTTGCTCCAGCAAAGGAGCATACCGGCGGTTATCCAGAAAGCTGACATCACGCGGGCCTGCGGCCTGTAAGGGCGCAATACCCACAAAGCCTTCTGCTGGCAGGGTGCCTGCTTTAGGCAGCACCAGTTCCGCCCCTGCGGTTTCAGCCAGCGCGGCCGCATCAAACGGCCCCGCACGAGTGAAAAAGCGTGGGTCTGCCGGCCCGGAAAATGTTGTACCCTCAGCCACGCTTACTGCTGCCCGGCTGCCGGTGCCACTACTGGAGCCGGACCTGTGCGTGGGCCCTGATCTGCATCTGCCGTTGTGGGCATCTTGCCAGATTTGGCCAGCTCTTCAGGGTCAACATTGGCTTCCGGAATGAACACGGATGGCAGAATCTTGTTCAACTGCACGGCCACTTCGTTAGTGATATCCTGCCCATCAACATGCAGGGCCACCTGTTCGCTGTGCAGAACAAGGTTCATGCCATGGGCTGCAGCCACTTTCTGGATAACCTGCACCAGTTCACGTTCGATCTGCCCCAGAGAAACCTGCGCCGCTTCCTGAATGATGCGGTTACGGTTACGGAAATCGCGCTGGGCTTTCATCACGCGGGCCTGAAGGCTGCGTTCACGCGTCTGAATCTGTTCGGATGTCAGAGATTTGGCCTGCGCCTGTAACTTCTGCTGCTCATCACGCCAGCCAGCCTGTTCCTTCTGGAGGTCCTGCGCCAGTTCATCACGACGGCCACCCAGAGTACGTTCAACCTGCATAACAGCAGAAGACTGACGCATAACGCCGCCAACGCTGATCACACCAATAACTGTTGTGGGCGGCGGCGCTTCCTTGGCAACTTCTGGCGCAGACGGAATAGGCGGCAGCGGCAGTACGGGCGGAGCCTGATCTGCTTCTTGGCTATCAGCCGGCGGTGCGGGCAACTGCACCGGAGCCGGGGCACGACGGGCCGCAGCCGGATGCTGCGCTGGAGCCTGTGCGGCAGGCTGCTGGGTTTTGGGCACAAACCACCCGCCCCCATTCTGCGCCTGTGCAGATGGCACAAAAGCCGAAGAGAAAGACAGGACAACAGCCCCCAGCAGGGCAGTTCTGGTGGAAAAACGCATTATTACCTCAGAATTGCTGGCCGAAGCCAAAGCGAAGGAGCTGCGTGCGGTCATTATGGCTCCGCATAACGGGCACACCCAGATCGATGTTCAGCAGACCAAACGGACTTTTCCATGAAAAACCAGCACCAGCACTTACACGTGGGCGCAATGTATCACCGCTGACAGGCGTGTAATAGCTGCCATCATTCGCCTTGCTTGTATAAAGGCGCTTCACACGCAAACCAGCGACACTCCCTGTATCCACAAACGCACGCCCGCCAATACCCATGTCAGACAGGAACGGAATAGGGAAGTTAAGCTGGGCGGAAGCGTTATACATAAAGCGCCCACCCAACAGATCTTCAGATGAATGGTTCAGGATACCCACACTACGCGGCCCGGCACCACCATCCAAGAAGCCGCGCAGGTTGTTACCACCCAGATAGAAGTTATCGATAATATCGTGGCGGCCATTGCCCCAGTCGGCCATGTACCCGGCACCACCGCGCACCATAAACGTCCAGCTATGGCTGTTGGTAATATCATCCAACGGCACATAGTACGCGCCGTTAACCTTACCGCGGACGTATTTTTCATCGCCGCCAATACCGGCAAAGTCACCACCAACAGACACATAGTACCCACTATGCGGTGCCATGCGGTTATCACGCGTATCATACATAAGGGTGGTGCTAAGCTGTGAGAGCAGAGACTTACCCTTCTGATCCAGCACGTAGTAGGAGGACTGATCCCACGTATCACCCACCCAACGGCGGATCAGGCTATAGTTCCAGGACTGGGACAGATAGCGGTTGTATGAATACCCCATGCGCAGAGTAATACCGTAACGTCCTTCAGAATAGTTCTGATAGGTCTGGTAATTGTTTTCAACAAAGAAGATATCCGCACCGGCAACAAGGTTGCGCCCCATGAATGCAGGGTTGGTGATAGAGATATCTGCCTGTTTCTGCCACTGCGAAACCGTGCCCGAGAACCCGGCATCAACCCCGGTGCCCAGCAGGTTATGCTGCTTCAGCCCGACGTTACCGATCACGCCCACGTCGGTTGAGTAACCGCCACCAAGCGAGAACTCCCCTGTGGGTTTTTCCACCACGTTAACTGCAACGTTGGTGCGATCAGGCGCAGAGCCTTGGGCCGTGGAAACATCCACGCTTTTAAAGAAGCCCAGATCCTGCACTGCTTCCTTGGCGTATTTCTTGTAGCTGGTTGTGTAGGGGTCACCCTCAGCAAACGGCAACTGGCGGCGCACCACATTATCCTGCGTGATAGTGTTGCCGTTGACGTCAATACGCTCAACGTAATGGCGTGGGCCTTCGCTCACATCAAACAGCAGGTTTACAATCCGCTTTTCTGGATTACGGGCAATGGTAGGACGTACCTGCGCGAACGGATGCCCTTCGGCCTGAAGGATTTCCTCCATATCCGTGGCGTTATCCTGCACGGCCTTACCATCGTACCACTGGTGCGGGAACAGCTCGACATACTTACGCAGAGATTTAGCTGGCACATGGCGCAGGCTGGAGCGGATATCCACCTTGCCCAAACGGTAGCGCACACCTTCATCCATGGTGAAGGTGACGTAGAAGGACTTCCGATCCGGCGAGAGCTCGCCTTTTACGTCCTTGATCTGAAAATCCACAAACCCGTTGCGCAGGTAAAACCGGCGCAGCAATTCCGCATCGTATTTAATGCGTTCGGGGTTGTACTCATCGGATGAGGACAGGAAGTGGTACCAAGCTGTTTCCTTGGAGGAAACAACACCCGCCAGACTGGATTCGCTGTAAGCCTTGTTGCCCACAAACGCGATCTTGCTGATGAGTGTCTGCGGCCCTTCGTTAATCTGGAAAACCACATCCACACGGTTATGGGCCAGCTTGATAATCTGGGGCGTCACCACCGCAGCAAAGCGAGCCTTCTGGGCATACACTTCCAGAATACGCTGGCGGTCATCCGCCGTGGTTTCGGCCGAGAACACCGCACGCGGGCGCAGAGCCAGCACCTTACGCAGGTCTTCATCCTTGGCCGCGTGGTTCCCCTCGAACACGATACGGTTGACGATGGGGTTTTCCTTCAGGCGCACCAGCAGGATGTTGCCATCACGGCGCAGCGTCACATCCTTAAATAGCCCGGTGGCGTAAAGGGTCTTAAGCGAACGGTCCAGATCATCCTGGCTGAACGGGTCCCCCACACGTGCAACCATGTAGGACAATACGGTGTTGGTTTCGATACGGGTGTTACCCGATACCCGGATATCTTCAATATATCCGCCCGTAGGCGCAACAGATGATGTGGATTCGGAAAGGCGCGGCGTACGCGCATGTATCGCGCGGGAGGGCGCCACCACTGCCGCTGGTGCGGCAGCATTTGTACCTTCTGTTGATGCGGCGGATGCCTGTCTGCCATCCACCATCACAAAAGGTAGCACACAGACAGAAACGAACAGGGCTGAACGCTTACCCGTCAAGATCTGCTTCCTTCCATCCGGGTCGCTTTTCGTACGAAAGCCCATCTTCCGTTCTCATTCCGCCCGCAACGGGAGGTATCCGAAATCACCCCTGTCACGCAAGCACTTCCCTTCCTGTTCCCGCCGTCATTCATCCTACAAGCGAAGCAATCCACCTGAACAGGCCAAAACCTGAAAGGTCATTGAACGTGGAGAACAGGAACAGGCCTGCAAGCAATGCAAAACCAACCTGAAAACTGATCTCTTGCACCCGCTTGGAAACCGGGCGGCCTCTTATTGCCTCTATGGCATAAAAAACCAGACGTCCACCATCAAGAAGCGGCACGGGGAAGAGATTAATCAGCCCAAGGTTAACAGAAAGCAGCGCCATAAAGGACAACAGGCTGGCAAACCCATACTGCGCCACCTGCCCGGAAAGTTGCGCAATCTTGAGCGGACCGCCCAAATCTTTGGCTGTATGCTGCCCGGTTAGAATCTGCCACACGCCATCCAGCGTTTGCACGCTAGCGTTCCATGTTGCTTTTACGCCCGCCACCACAGCCTGCGGAAATGGCAATGGTTTACCCACTTCCGTGGCAAAAATAATGCCAAGCTGGCCGTGCGGCTTTTGAGGAGTCGAATCCGGGGCCTTGCCGATGGTGATAGGCAACGTCACGCTCTGTTCACCGCGTTTGACGGTGAGCGTGGTTTGTGCGCCAGCCTGCGTGGAAATGGAGGCCTGAATATCCTCCACACCCGTTACGTCATGGCTGCCGATACGCTGAATGACATCGCCCTGTTGCACGCCAGCCACAGCCGCCGCGCCATTTGGCATAACGGTTGCAATCTGATCGCGCACATGCGGCTGGCCCGTTGTGGCAAACAACAGCGCAAACAGCGCAAAGGCCAGAATGAAGTTAAAAATCGGCCCCGCCAGAATAACAATAGCGCGGGAAAAAACCGATTTATCGTGAAAGGTGCGGCCTTTAATCCACGCAGCTTTTTGCTCTGGCGTGGCGTCTTCGGGGTCTTCAAACCCGTGGGGGCGTACGTAACCGCCCAAGGGAATGGGGCAGATACGCCATTCCGTGCCGGATTTATCGCGCCAGCGGAACAGGGCCGGGCCAAACCCGAGCGAAAACACCTCAACATGCACGCCGCGCCACTTGGCCGCCAGATAGTGGCCAAGTTCGTGAAAGCTCACCAACACACCCAGCACGAAAACGAAGGAAAGCAGTGTACGCAGGTAATCGTGTATCATCATTCTTCCGATATCGGCTGGGGGCTGCGTTTTCTCAAGCCGCGTGGGCGGGAATCAGGCGCTGTGCGGCACGGCGTGCCTCGGCATCCCAATGCAGCACGGCATCCAGCGTATCTGCTGACGGTGCGCCAAGGGCTACCATCACCTCTTCCACAATGCGGGAAATATCCAAAAAGCCGATCTGTTCATGCAAGAAGGCATCAACCGCAATTTCATTGGCAGCGGAAAGGATAGCAGAAGCCGCCCCCCCCTTGCGCAGCGCCTCACGCGCAAGGCGCAGTGCGGGAAAGCGCACTTCATCCGGTGCATAGAATTCCAGCTTACCAAAAGCCGCCAGATCCAGACGCGGAGACGTGGTGGCCATACGCTTGGGCCATGTGAGCGTGTGTGCAATGGGGATACGCATATCGGCAGAACCCATCTGGGCAATCAGGCTGCCATCTGTGTACTGCACCATGCCATGCACAACAGATTGCGGGTGCACCAGCACATCAATCTTATCTTCTGGCAGATTAAAGATACGGGCAGCCTCAATAACTTCCAGCCCCTTATTGAACATGCTGGCAGAATCGATGCTGATTTTAGCCCCCATGCTCCACGTTGGGTGCTTAAGCGCCTGCGCACGGGTGACCACACGCATTTCTTCCAGCGTAGAGGTGCGGAACGGTCCACCCGATGCGGTAAGAATAATTTTTTCAACCTGATCAATCTGCCGGTCGGCCATAGCCTGAAAAACAGCGTTGTGCTCAGAATCCACCGGCAGCAGTGTGGCACCTGCTTCCTTTACGGCACGCAGCATTACATCACCTGCGCATACCAAGGCTTCCTTGTTGGCCAGCGCAATGCTTTTTCCGTTCTTTACCGCTGCCAGCGTAGGCTCCAGCCCCGCAGCACCAGTAATGGCGGCCATTGTCCAATCTGCCGGAAGGGCTGCGGCATCAATAACCGCCTGACGGCCACAGGCAACTTTCGTGCCGCTGCCTGCCAGCAGGGTTTTTAGCTCTTCAAACGCGCCTTCATCAGCCAGAACGGCCAGTTCTGCCTTTAGGCTACGGGCCTGCTCTGCCAGTTTGGCAGCGTTTTTGCCCCCCACAAGCGCCCGCACCCGAAACTGGTCTCGCGCCTGCTCCAGCAGATCTACGGTTGAACAGCCAATGCTGCCTGTGCTGCCCAGAACGGTTACGGTTCTCATGCTTAACGTCTTTCCAAACCTGAAAATACAAACGGCGGCAAACCACCCCAACAGGCGGCCACACCACCTATTGGCCCTACCTCGGCAGATGGCCTGCCAGAGCCCTTAAAATAGTGCGTGCGCCCGCTGCCCAAAACGGCATGGATGCCCCCGCACATACAGAAACCAGTGCCGCCACAGGCGCAGCCACCACCAGCCCATCAAACCGATCCAGTAGCCCACCATGCCCCGGCAGCAGCTTGCCCGAATCCTTCACACCCAAGGCGCGCTTCATCGCGCTTTCGGCCAGATCCCCCGTTTGGGCGGAAATACCTAAGATACCCCCCCACACCAGTGCGGAACCCACGCCACCTAAACCGGAAAGTGTGGCAACAATACCGCCGGTAGCCACAGCGCCGACCAAGCCGCCAACAGCGCCGGAACGTGTTTTACCCGGAGAGATACGCGGAGCCAGCTTGGGGCCACCAAAAATACGCCCTGCCACGTAGGCCGAACTATCACTGGCCACCACAACGGCAATCACAAACAGAACGGGCCAAAAGCTAGCCTGCCGCAACCATAGCAGCGCCGTGCCTGCCAGAATAATCACGCACATAATGGCGCAAAGCGGGGCACCAAACACTAAGGAGCTAATGCAGAAAACACCAAAATAAGCCCAATGCCCGGTAGCGGCAGAAAGCCCCGCACATACAGCCCACAGCAGATACAACACGCCGCGCCAGCTTTTAACGGAAAGCCCAAACAGGGCTGCGGCCTCTACCGCCATACCGCCCATCATGCCCAGAATAAGAGCATCATACGCCAAGCCGCCCAAGCCAATGCACGTACCGGCTACAGCCACCAGCACAGCGGCAGACATCAGCCGCGGGCGCAAATCACGCCAAGCCGAAGTATCCTGCGTGTTCGCGCTCATGCCGGGCCTTGAGGGCGCGCGCCAAAACGCCGTTCTCGTTGGGCGTACTGGTCTAGCACCATCGCAAAATGTCGTTCGTTAAAATCGGGCCAGAACACGTTTAAAAACACCAGTTCAGCATACGCGCTCTGCCACAGCAGAAAGTTGGAAAGCCGACATTCACCACTGGTACGCACCACCACATCGGGGTCTGGCACGCCGCTGGTCCACAAAAAGTTGGTGAATACGCTTTCTGTAATCTGTTCTGGCGCAATGCGGCCATCCTTGACCTCCTGCGCCAAACGCTGCGCGGCCTGCACAATATCCAACCGCCCACCGTAAGAGAGCGCCAGAATAAGCGTAAGCTTGCTATTGCCACGCGTTAAGGATTCGGCCTGCGCGAGTTCCTCTCGCAAGCTGTCATCAAAGCGGGCGAGATCACCAATAAAGCGCAGGCGCACGCCTTCCTTATGCAGTTCCCGCACCTTGTGGCGCAGGTAATACCGCAAAAGGCCGGTAAGGTCTGAAACCTCCTCCTGCCCGCGTGCCCAGTTTTCTGATGAAAACGCATACAGCGTTAAATACGCCACGCCACGCTGCATGGCTGCACGCACACAACGGGCCACGGCTTCCGCCCCTGCCCTGTGCCCGGCAAGGCGCGGCAGACCGCGTTCGCGCGCCCAGCGCCCGTTTCCATCCATGATGACAGCAACATGGGTTGGAATTGCCGGTTTTTTATCAGCGAGCCGCGTGGACATAACAGGCAGGGTTCCACCCCATTAACGTGCACAAACACATCCGAAGAAGCACCAATACTGCCTCAGACCTGTTTGATTTCCTTATCTTTATCAGCCAGCATATCATCAATTTTTTTCACATACTGGTCTGTCAGTTTCTGAATGGCGTCAGACCAGGTTTTTACGTCGTCCTGGCTGATTTCACCTTTCTTTTCAAAACCCTTGGCTTTGTCCATGCCATCACGGCGCACGCCACGCACGGCTACCTTACCGCCCTCTGCATAACGGGCAGCAGCTTTTGCCAGCTCGTTACGGCGTTCTTCCGTAAGCTGCGGAATGGGCACACGAATGGTCTGGCCTTCCCCCGCCGGGTTCAGGCCAAGGCCGGAATCACGGATGGCGCGTTCTACGGCACCAGCCAAGGCGCGGTCCCACACCTGTACGGTAATCATACGTGCTTCTGGCACAGCAATGGAACCAACCTGTGTTAGCGGCACTTCACCGCCATAGGCTTCCACCCGCACAGGTTCCAGCAAAGCCGGGCTTGCGCGGCCAGAGCGCAGGCCAGAAAAATCACGGCGCAGGCTATCCAGCGCGCCATCCATACGGCGCTTCAGGTCATCCAGCAGAGCATTCAAGTCAGACACGGTGTTTTCTCCCGTTGCATCCTACAGCAGGGCATGGCCTTACATGCCCCGTTCAGTTTGTCGGTCATTCTGGCGGCTTGTGCTTACCAGAGTGATGCGGCGCTTTTCAGGCGGCTTCGATAATCCGTGTGAAAGGCCCTTCATTGCGCATGACACGCGGGAAGGCCCCTTCCGCGCCAATATTGAAAACAATGATAGGCAGACGGTTTTCACGCGCAAGGCTAATGGCGGCGGCATCCATCACGTTTAGCTGGTTGGCCAGCACGTCCATGTATGTCAGTTCTTCATAGCGCTTGGCGGAGGGATCTTTTTTGGGGTCTGCGGAATAAACGCCATCTACCTGCGTGCCTTTCAGCAGCATGTCGCATTCCATTTCCGCAGCGCGCAGGGCAGCGGCTGTATCCGTGGTAAAGAACGGGTTGCCCGTGCCCGCAGCAAAAATAACCACACGCCCTTTTTCCATGTGCCGCACAGCGCGGCGGCGGATATATGGCTCCGCAATGGAAGACATATGGATGGCGGACATCACCCGTGTTGCAATCTGCTCGCGCTCCAGCGCATTTTGCAGCAGCAGCGCGTTAATAACAGTTGCCAGCATACCGGCGTAATCACCCTGCGCACGGTCCATGCCCTTGGCGGCTGCCGCCAGCCCGCGGAAGATGTTGCCACCCCCCACAACAAGGCACACTTCCGTGCCGGAACGCACCACTTCGCCAATATCATGGGCAATGCGTTCTACCGTCTGCTGATCCACTCCGAAGGCGCCATTCCCCATCAAGGCTTCCCCCGACACCTTGAGCAACACGCGTTTACGGCTTGGCTTTTCGCCTACAGAAGCAGTCATTGGCCCTCGATCTTGCAGAAAGTCCCACACAGATCCCACACCGTATGCAGATACGGCGAGATCGCCCCCTCTTATCCTTCATGGGCCACGGCCACAAGCGCCCATGCGGTAGTTTATGGCACGTCGTCCAGACCAATGGCGCGCAGGCGGGCGCGCTCTTCATCCCATCCACCGCGTTCCTTTACGTTCAGAAACAGGTGGCAGGGGCGTTCCAGCAGGCTGGAAAGCTGCTTACGCGCGCGCTCCCCAATCTGGCGGATTTTCTGGCCACCATTGCCAATCAGGATGGCCTTGTGCCCCGCGCGGGACACATAGATGGTGGCATCTATGCGCACAGATCCATCAGGCCGTTCCTTATAGCTTTCTGTTTCCACCGTGGCGCTGTAGGGCACTTCCTCATGCGTTTGCATAAAAATCTGCTCACGCACCAGTTCGGCAGCCAAAAGCCGGTCTGGCAGGTCTGTCAGATCATCTTCGGGGTACAGATACGGGCCTTCGGGCAGGCTTGCGGCCAGCTTGTCCAGCAGGTCTTCCACACCATTGCCAGTGCGTGCGCTCACCATAAACACGTGCTCAACCGGCAGCTTTTCCGTAATAGACGCCGTAAGCGGCAACAGGGCGGTGGCGGGCACAAGATCGGTCTTGTTCAGCACCAGCCAGACCTTGCGCTTGGTTTCTGCCAGACGCTCAATAATGGTCTGCACGGCTTCTGTTAGCCCGCTGCGGGCATCTACCAGCAGCAGCGTGATGTCTGCATCTTCGGCACCCGTCCACGCTGCTGCCACCATGGCGCGGTCCAGCTTACGGCGGGGGCGGAAAATTCCCGGTGTATCCACCAACAGAATCTGGCTGTGCCCGCGCATAAGAATGCCCAGAACCCGAAAGCGCGTGGTTTGCGCCTTGGGAGAAACAATGGACAGCTTGGCACCAGCCATACGGTTAAGAAGTGTTGATTTGCCTGCGTTTGGTGCCCCCACAAGGGCAGCAAAACCGCAGCGCGTGGTATCGTCAGCCATGCTGGGCTACCCCTCCAGTTTTTCTAGTAAATCAGCGGCGGCGGCACTTTCCGCAGCACGTTTGCTGCCTGCCCGGCCTTCACCAAACAGGCCACCCGCTGTAACGCGCACCACAAACAGCGGTGCGTGAGAGGGGCCATCTGCCCCTATTGTTTCGTACACTGGCAAGCTTTGCCCGCGGCCAAGCACCCATTCCTGCAACGCGGTTTTGGGATCCTTGGGTGGATGGGCCTGTGCATCCAGTGCAGATTTCCACCAATCCCGCACCATCTGGCGTGCAGGTTCCAGCCCGCCATCCAGAAAAACCGCACCAAGCACGGCTTCCAGCGCATCCGCCACCACATTGGCGGCAGTTTGCACACCTGCGCGGGCTTCATGCGCGGCAACGGTAAGAGACTGCGGCAGATCGAGCTTATCCGCAATTTCCGCCAAGAACACGCGAGAGACCAGATGCGCCAGCCGAGACCCCAGCGCACCTTCCTGCTCGTTCGGGAAGCGCTCTAGCAACCATTCGGCCATCAGCAGGCCCAGAACGCGGTCCCCTATAAATTCCAGCCGCTCGTTAGAGCCTGCGCCCTTGGCTTTCTGCCGCTTGCGCCCACCTGCCTTTTGATGCGCGGCGGAACGATGTGTCAGCGCCTCCTGCAACAAATCAGGATTGACAAAGCGATAACCTAGGCGCACTTCCAGTTCTTCCAGCCGGAAGCGTGCGGCATCTGAAATATTGCTTGGTTTTCTCACGATACGCCCCGCAGAATACGCGCCCAGCGGATTTCAACTGGCCAGTACCAGACCTGCCAGAACGGGTGGGAAGACTGAACTGAGAAGAAGATACGCTGCGCCCGGCCTACCAAATTTTCCATAGGCACAAAGCCCAGATCCTTGGGGCCATCGCCCATAAAGCGGCTATCGGCGCTATCATCCCGATTATCACCCATAGCAAAGAAGTAACCCGGTGGCACAACATATTCGGGCGTGTTGTTCTGCGGGCCTTCATCCGTCAGCTTAAGAATATCGTGCTTAACCACCATGCCATTAGCGCTACCGGGCAGTTGTTCGGTGCAGGCTTCACCTTCCATATCCACCTGCGTTTCATCCCGCGTGGTGTAGTTATGGGGGTTCAGGCACGGCACTTCCTGCCCGTTCAGAATAAGATGACCATTGGTGACCTGAATGTGGTCTCCCGGCAGGCCCACAATGCGCTTGATGTAATCAACCGATGTATCTTTGGTGTAGCGAAAAACAGCCACATCGCCCCGATGCGGTTCTGCCCCAAAAACACGCCCTTCAAACAGGTTCGGTGAGAACGGGAAGGAATATTTGGAATACCCATAGCTGAATTTGGACACCCAGATGTAATCCCCTACCTGCAAGGTTGGGATCATGGAGCCTGAAGGGATCACAAAAGATTCAAACAGGAAGGTGCGCACCACAGTTACCACCAGCACCACCGTTATGATGGTGCGCAGGGAGTCCAGCACGGTATTTCCGCCCTTTTCGGGCTGACTTGCCCCGGTGGTGGGAGGATGTTCCGGTGTGCTCATGCGCTGTCTCGCCCGTTCCTGCGGTTCAGTAAAAAAGAAAAATCCGGCGGATCAAGCCGTGCAGGACGCTGGATGTCAAGGCAGGTGTTCATGCCTTGCGGGCTGATATCAGCACCTGCGCCAGCGCGTATGGGGGCTCATCCGTCATGCTCAGCACAATATGCGGCACAGTGCCGGGGGGCATAAGCTGTTCCAGTTTTTGCGCAGCCACCCCGGTAAGCACCAATGTTGGCTGGCCGGATGGCAGGTTATGCACGCCTATCTGGCTATGCGCCACCCCTTGCGCAAAGCCTGTGCCCAATGCCTTTGCACAGGCCTCTTTCGCGGCCCAGCGTTTGGCATAGGCCCCAATACGCGCCTGGCCGGATCTGCTTTCTGCCTTTGCGCGTTCCTGCTGTGTAAACACCCGCTGCGTAAAGCGATCTCCAAACCGTTCTAGGGCCTGAGCAATCCGGCGCATATCGCACAGATCCACCCCGGCGGAAATCAGTGTCATGATTTCACCCTGTCTGCCTGTGTAATGCCGGGAGCAGCACGCAGGCTGGCAATAACCGAGGAGAGATGGCGCAGATCTCGCACTTCTACATCCACAAGAATTTCCGTGAAATCAAGCTGGCGATGCACGATTTTAAGGTTCACCATTGCCGCATCAGATTTGGAAATGGAGTTGGTAATATTGGCCAGCACGGCAGCCTCGTTTTCCGCCACAATACTGATTCGGCCAACCCGCATCTGCCCAGCCCCGCCAGAACGGGCCATGGCATCGTAATCCCAATCCACATCCAAAAAGCGTTCTGGCGTTGCGGAAAAACTTTCCAGCGTCTGGCAGGTACGAGTGTGAATGGTTACACCTCGGCCTGTGGCCACCACGCCCACAATTCTGTCCCCCGGCAAGGGGTGGCAGCAGGCGGCATAATGCACGGCCACACCGGCACCCAACCCCACCAGTGGGACGGCGGCGTTGGAAGACCGGCGGCCAGAACCACCACCTGCCCCACGCGCACGTGGCCCTGCCGTACCCAGCACACCCGGCAGGCCAGAAAGCATACGCGGCACACGCTGCACGCGCTTGAGTTCGGGGTACGCTGTATGCACCACATCCCGCGCGGGCAGATTACCCGCACCTACGGCCACATACAGATCAGTTAGTGAGCTTTGTTTAAGCGGCTTGAGTGTGGTTTCCAGAATCTTTTCAGACCCATCCACACCTTCCTGACGGAAGGCTTTAGCCAGTGCAGCACGCCCGCCATCCAGCGAGACTTGACGCTGCTGCTGCGCCACATAACGGCGGATACGCGCGCGCGCCTTGCCGGTAACAACAAACCTTTCCCACGAAAGAGAAGGCGCGCCGCCACGGGCCGTCATGATTTCAACCTGATCGCCGTTTTCCAGCTCATGCCGCAAAGGCATCAGGCGACCATTGATCTTTGCACCCACGCAGGTATCACCCACATGGCTATGCACGGCGTAGGCAAAATCTACCGGAGTGGCCCCGCGTGGCAGAGAAATAAGCTGGCCTTTGGGCGTGAAGCAGAAAACCTGATCCTGATACAGTTCAAGCTTGGTGTTTTCCAAAAACTCATCCGGGGCGGATGAGGCTTCCAGAATTTCCAACAAATCCTGCACCCAGCGTGGGCGACGCAGGCCGCCATAGCCGCCTTCTTCCGTGCCGGAGCCTTCCTTGTAGGCCCAGTGCGCGGCCACACCGTTTTCTGCCACATCGTGCATATCCTGTGTGCGGATCTGCACTTCAATCTTCTGGTTACGGGGGGAACGGAGCGTTACCCCCGTATGCAGGCTTTGGTATCCGTTGGCCTTGGGGGTGGAGATATAATCCTTAAAACGCCCGGCTATCATGGGGTAGGCCGCATGTACGGCGCCCAGCGCCATGTAGCAATCCTCACGCGTGTCCACGATCACACGGAAAGCCATGATGTCTGAAAGCTGCTCAAACGCCACATTGCGGCGCTGCATTTTCTCCCAGATGGAATAAGGAGATTTCTCACGCCCCGAAACCTGAACATTCTTCAGCCCGGCTTCATGACACAGGCGCAGCAATTCACGCCGCACTTCTTCAATAACATCCGCACCCTGCCCGCGCAGATAGTTCAGGCGCGTGCGGATAGTGGCATCAGCTTCTGGCTCAAGCTGCGCAAAAGACAGGTTTTGCAACTCTGTCTTAACGCGGTCCATACCAATGCGCTCGGCCAGCGGGGCATAGATATCCAGCGTTTCACGCGCAATACGCTGCCGCCTGTCCTGTCGCTCCACAAAATGCAGGGTGCGCATGTTGTGAAGCCGGTCTGCTAGCTTAACCAGCAGAACGCGAATGTCCTTAGACATAGCCAGCACAAGCTTGCGGAAGTTTTCCGCCTGCTTGGTGCGGTCTGATTGCAGCTCCAGCCGTGTAAGCTTGGTAACGCCATCTACTAGATCAGCCACATTCTGGCCGAACTGCGCCTTGAGCGTATCGTAAGTAACGCCGGTATCTTCTATGGTGTCGTGCAGCAAAGCTGTGCAGATAGACTGCACATCCAGCCGAAAGCGGGCCAGAATCATGGCCACGGCTAGCGGATGGGTTATGTACGGATCACCATTATCGCGCTTTTGGTTTTCGTGCGCCTTGTAGGCCACGGCAAAAGCGCGGCGAATGCTTTCTACATCCGCCTTGGGTGCATAAGTAAGCACCCTATTGACCAAACGCTCGCAGTTCAGTTCGCTCCGCCCGCCATTTTCTGCGGCGGGAACTGGAGCGGTGCTTTCTTCCACTGGAGCGTCCGTTTTAACAGGCTGCATCATTCCCTCCCCCGAGTCCTTAACGGAAACCGGAACCGGAGGAGAATGATCGCCGCCCGTATGCGCCACCCGAATTACCGACGTGCGCGACCGGTAAGTGCAGCTTCAATAGCCCGCACATCATCAGCGGCTTCTTCTTCTGCAGAAACTTCCTGCAAGCCGAAGATGTTCTGCTCGGTCGGAACCAGATCCTGCACTTCTTCTTCCACGGGTTCGGGCTCGGGTTCACGGGCCTGAGAACGGATCAGATCATTGCGCAGAGCGGGCAGAGAAACGGTTTCGTCTGCAATTTCACGCAGAGCGACAACGGGGTTTTTATCGTTATCCCGATCAACTGTCAGCTCTTCCCCGCGAGAGATATTGCGGGCACGCTGTGCGGCATAGACCACCAGTTCAAAACGGTTCGGGACCTTTTCCACACAGTCTTCAACGGTGACGCGGGCCATTGCGGAGAGCCTCCAGACAAGTTTCAGCTTATAGATGCTTACAGTAACAGAAAGAGTATATTACCGCATCCGCTCCGCCTACGGAAGAGTTTATTCTTTTGCAGGCTGTATTTCCTGCCCTGCAACGCCTTCCAGCAGGGTATCCAGCCCCTTACCGGTTGTGGGGTCTTTCCATTCCGGGGCAACATCATGCAGCGGATGCAGTACAAAAGCGCGCTGGGTTGCGCGGGGGTGCGGCAATATAAGCCGATCCGTATTGAGCTGCATATTGTCTATTGAAATAATATCCAGATCAAGCGTGCGCGCTGCATTTGGCACGGAACGTACGCGCCCCAACCGCGTTTCCACCCCCTGAAGCACATCAAGCAGAGCCAGAGGCTCCAGCGTGGTGCGGCAACGTACAACCCCATTGACGTAAGGAGGCTGCCCAGATGGTGGCACAGGCGCACTTTCATACCAGCGAGAAACAGCCTCGACCTCCAATTGGGGTAGGTTTTTCAGGGCCTGCACGGCTTGCTCACACGTTTGGCGGGCACTCAATCGCAAATGCGGAAGATTCGCACCTATCGCTATTAGCACTGATCTGGTATTAATTTCCGGCATCGTTATAAACCCGTCCCCCAGCAGCTAATTCTGCCACATTTGATGGATACTGTTACCAGATGATCTTACCATTCTTTCTATCAAATCTGAAAAGACCTCAGACCATTTAATAGTAATGCCCAAAACAACACCCCAAAGTATTTAGAGGAAACCAACTATGAACCTTCAGAAAACCGAAAAGACCTGCCTTTTCATTGATGGCTCCAGCCTGTACTCTACATCCCGTAGTCTTGGTTTTGATGTGGACTATAAAAAGCTGTTGGATTTCTTTGCAGCCAAAACACACATCATTCGCGCTTATTACTATGCCGCCATTTTAGATACTGAAGATTATTCTCCGCTTAAGCCCCTTACGGACTGGCTTTCCTATAATGGGTACTTTCTTGTCACCAAGCCCGCGCGGGAGTTTACCGATTCTACCGGCAAGCGCCGCGTAAAAGGCAATATGGACATCGAAATTGCCGTGGACATGCTGGAAATGGCCCCGCATATCGACCACGCCATTCTGTTCAGCGGTGATTCCGATTTCCGCCGTGTGGTAGAAGCTGTGCAGCGGCAGGGCACGCGGGTTTCTGTTGTGTCTTCCATGCGCTCCACCCCACCGTTGATCGGAGATGATCTGCGCCGGCAGGCAGACCAGTTTCTGGAACTTTCTGCTCTGGCAGGTAACTTTACCCGCAGGCAAACAGAAAACCCCCGCCCCGTGCGCACCAATGCCCCACCAGTGCGCCACCCGGCAGACCAGATGAGCGAACCTGATGAAGATGATCCGCTAAGCTAAAGCGCCCTACGCAAATGCCACCTTCCAACAGAGGGTGGCATTTTTTTTCATCTGCGTGCAAAACTCTTAAGGTTGTCTTGCCGTTATTTGACCGTCACCTTTTGTTGAAGCCCTTTGTTATTAAGGGTGAACCGACATAGTAATTTGCCGGAGTTTTTTATATGCCCTCATGTTCTGAAGCCAGAAGCAGCCTTCTTTCCCTGCTGCGTGGCGTTGAGCACTTCAACACCGAAATTTTTCCTGCCAAGAAAGAACTGTTTGCTAGCTTGGCAAAAGGGCAAGCGCCGGAAGCTTTGTTTATTGCATGTGCAGATAGCCGCATTAACCCTAACCTGATTACCCAGACAGGGCCAGGTGATCTGTTTATTCTGCGTAACATTGGCAACCTTGTGCCAGCATATGGTGAAATGCTGGGGGGTGTGTCCTCCGCAGTGGAATATGCCGTTCTGGGCCTTGGAGTTTCCACCATTATTGTGTGTGGCCATTCCGATTGCGGTGCCATGAAGGCTCTGATGGAACCAGAAAAAAACGGGCTGGATAAAATGCCAACCGTGCGCAAATGGCTGCGCAACGCAGAAGCCGCGCGTGCGGCCACCCTGCACACCTTTACGGGGGAAGATGTAGGCCCTGCCACCGTGCGCTGCGTTGCGGAACAAAACGTGCTGCTACAGTTGGCGCATTTGCGTACGCATCCTGCTGTGGCCGCGGGGCTGGCAAAGGGTACGCTGTTCCTGCAGGGGTGGTTTTATGATATCGGCTCCGGTGAAATTACGGTGCTGGATGAACAAACACGCAAAAGCCTGCCTATTAAAACCGTTATTACACAGATGGAAGAAAAATCCGCTTAAAGGCCCTTCGTTCTTCTTTTCTGCACTTGTTCTGGCTGCGTGTTGCCTGACTTTTACTTCGGCAACCGCAGCAGATACTCTTAAACTCAGCACATGGAATTTAGATTGGCTGCTTGATCCGGCACACCCCGGTTACGCACAGGCTCCGCCAGATATTCCACACCGCACATCTACCGACATCTCCAGCCTTGCCAGCTATGCCGCCCATTTGCAGGGCGATATTGTGGCCTTGCAGGAAATAGAAAGCCCCGCCAGTGCCGGGCAGCTTTTTCCATTAGCGCGCTATCATCTTCCCATAAGCCAAGATCATGTGTTGCAACATACGGCGCTGGCTGTGCGTGCGGATATTCCGTTTGAGCAAAACCCAGATGTTACAGCGCTGGATGCCTACGCAACGGCCCCGGCCACACACCACCACTTACGCAGCGGGTTGGATATTACAGTGCACCAGAACGGGCAGGCCCCACGTATTCTGGTAGTGCATCTTAAAGCCGGATGCCCGGATAATCTGCCCCATGCTTCCCGCCCCGCCTGCGCAACACTCTGGCAGCAATTTGCTGCGCTGGATGATTGGGTGACCGCTCGTGCCCAAAAGCATGAAGCCTTCGCCATTATGGGGGATTTCAACCGTCACCTTACGGTGCATGATCCACTGTTTCTTACGCTTTTGTGCATTGCTCCGCTGGATCTGGTAACCGCTGGCACAGCAAGCCCCTGCCAAGGCGGCAGCTATTTTATAGACCACATTATTCTGGGTGGCGCGGCACGGGCATGGAAAATTCCCAATTCCTTACGCGTGATACCTTTGGCCGAGAAAACCGGGCAAAACCTCTCTGACCACTGCCCTGTTTCTGTCTCACTACATCTGCCATCCACCAAAGAACGGCCGCAGCCATAGCACGCCCCAAAACAAAAAAGCTGCCGCACCCAAAGGATGCAGCAGCCTTATTTTGCAAGCTATCAGCCTGAGATATTACATGCGGCCAGCAGGTGCACCGGAACGGCCACCACTGCGGGCACCACCACCAGAACGGCGCGGGCCACCACGGCCACCACCGGGAGCACCACCACCGCGCGGGCCACCACGGCCCCGGCCACCGCCACCCAGAACAGGCGGGCGCATGGTGGAAGCTTCGGCCTCATCAGAATGCCACGGATGATCCCGAACCACCGGTACGGTTTTGCCAATGGTGCGTTCAATATCGCGCAGCCAAGCCCGCTGTTCTGCATCGCAGAAGGAAACAGCCCAGCCATCACGCCCGGCACGTGCTGTACGACCAATGCGGTGCACGTAGCTTTCTGGCACGTTTGGCAGATCGTAATTGAACACGTGGCTTACGTCATCCACATCAATACCGCGAGCAGCAATATCCGTTGCCACCAGCACTTTAACGGAACCAGAACGGAAGCCCTTCATGGCCCGCTCACGCGCACCCTGAGACTTGTTGCCGTGAATGGCCTCTGCCACCACGTTGTTCTTGTTCAGGAATTCCGCAACTTTGTTGGCTTCATGCTTCATGAGCGTGAACACAACAGCGCGGGAAACCTTGGGGGATTCTACCATGTTCAGCAGCGCATCGCGCTTATCGCCCGCGCCATTTACAAACATGACAGCCTGCTGAATACGATCCACCGTGCTGGAAGGCGGCGCCACTTCAACGCGCGCCGGATCATTCAGCAAAGATGCTGCCAGATCTTCAATGCTGCGCGGCATGGTGGCAGAGAACAGAAGCGTCTGACGCTGTTCTGGCACAAAGGTCATAATGCGGCGGATATCGCGCACAAAACCCATGTCCAGCATACGGTCGGCTTCATCCAGCACCAGAATTTCCAGACCGGACAGATCAATAAAGCCTTGGCCCATCAGATCAAGCAGACGGCCCGGTGCAGCCACCAGCACATCTACGCCACGGCGCATGGCTTCAACCTGTCGGCCCTGCCCTACACCACCAAACACAACGGCCTGCGTAAACTTCATGTGGCGCGCATAAGCCTTAAAGCTATCGCTAATCTGGGCCACAAGCTCACGCGTAGGCGCCAGCACCAGAACGCGCGGCTGTTTGGGCGTGTTTGCACGGGGGGTTTTAATCAGATGTTCCAGAATAGGCAGCGCAAAAGATGCAGTTTTGCCTGTGCCTGTCTGGGCTAAACCCAGCAGATCACGCCCCTGCAACAGATAGGGGATGGAACGTTCCTGAATAGGAGTGGGTGTATCATAACCCTGCTCTGCCAATGCCTTCAGCAGTGGTGGAGCAAGAGCAAGATCGGAAAATTTGGTCATCAGGGCCAACCTTATTTGTGCAGCCTGAAAACGAGATCGAGAGACCGCACCCTTTTCAGTTATGCACTGTATGTTTTGTGGCGCACACGGAACATTTTTGCACCAGCTTGTAGCTGAGCACCCACAAATTTTTGAACACATCAAGATCTACAAAGGAAGTTTTTGAACTGCGTTCGTTCCTCATAAACCTTGTAAAGGTGTATATAAGGGGACTTCCCAAACCCCGCAAGGCTTCCGTACCATATTAGTCCTAAAATGATGTTCGTGTAATGTTGGGGATTTTTTAGAAATCGGGCAAAAAATCGTTATAACATTGCCTGTTTTGAAAGGTTTATGCTGATATCTTAAAGATATTTTTGAAATATTCCCATTTAGGAAATTCAGCAAGCTCTTCACGAAAAAGGCATAAATCTAACATAATTTTTAGGCAACTTATTGGCGGCAAACCTTCAACCCCTAGCCATTACGGCGCCGAAGCAGGAAAAGTGCTTGCTCTCCAAACAGGTTAGCCAACCGGATAGAGCGCCGCCACGGGGCGCGTTCCCCCTCCTCATCCACGGCCATCCATTGCTCTACAATGTAGCCATCCTGCTTACACAGCTCCAAAAAATCGCGGATGGTACAGGGGTGGATGTTCGGGGTTTCATACCACGGAGTATGCCAGACGGATGTCATGGGCATGCGGCCGCTGAGCAGCAGCTTAAGCCGAAGTTCCCAATGCCCAAAATTGGGGAATGAGACAATGGCATGCCGCCCGATACGCAGCATTTGCCGCAGCACCTCCCGCGGGCGGGCCACAGCCTGCAAGGTGCGTTGCAGCACCACGTAATCAAACGCATGGTGCGGATAATGCGCCAGATCGTGGTCTGCATCACCATGCACCACAGGCAGCCCATGCGCGACGGACTTGGTAACAAGCTCCATATTCAGCTCAATACCACGCGCATCACACCCACGGTAACGGAACAGATGGTCAATAAGTGCGCCATCTCCGCTGCCAATATCCAGCACGCGGGTGCCAGGGGCTATCATTTCGGCAATCAGCCGCTGGTCAAGGCGCATCAGGCAAACCCCGCATGTTCGGCCACACCGCACAAAAAGCCACGCACTGTGCGGTCAAAATCCGGTTCTTCCAGCAAGAAAGCATCGTGCCCTTTGTCTGTCTCGATTTCTACAAACGAGACATTGGCCGCAGCCCGGTTGAGCGCACGCACCAATGTGCGGGCTGCCGATGTGGGGAACAACCAGTCGGACGAGAACGACACCACACAAAACCGCACCGGCGTACCGGCAAAAGCGTGTGTGAGTTCTCCATCATGGTCTGCGGCAATATCAAACCAATCCATCGCGCGGGTAATGGTCAGGTAGGAGTTAGCATCAAACCGACGCACAAAGGTGGAACCCTGATAACGCAGGTAAGATTCCACTTCAAAAATATCGCTGAACATGGAAACAGGGCCTTCTGGCCCCTGCCCGCCAACAGGCCCGCGCCGCATACGGCGGCCAAATTTGCGCGTTAAGGCTTCTTCCGAAAGGTAGGTAATATGGCCCATCATACGGGCCACAGCCAAACCACGGGCAGGCACAACATCATCCGCCCAATAGCGGCCACCGCGCCAGTCCGGGTCTGCAATAATAGCCTGCCGCCCAACCTCGTTAAACGCAATATTCTGGGCAGAATGGAAGGGTGCTGTGGCAATGGGCATGGCTGCCAGCATCATCTGCGGGTAAGTGACTGTCCATTCCAGCACCTGCATGCCGCCCATAGAGCCACCAATAACGGCAAACAGTTTTTCTATGCCCAAGGCCCGCACAAGCTTGTGCTGCGCGCGCACCATATCTCGAATGGTAATGGGCGGAAACGCCGTGCCCCAAAGCTCTGTGCCATCACCCTCTGCATCCGTGCGGGTGGAGCGTGGGCCGGTGCTGCCCATGCAGCCCCCCAGCACGTTGGAGCAGATAACAAAAAACCTGTTGGTATCAATGGGCTTTCCCGGCCCGACCATACGGCTCCACCAACCGGGCTTGCCCGTAAGCGGGTGCTCCTCCGCCACGTACTGATCCCCCGTAAAGGCGTGGCAGATCAGTATGGCGTTATCCCGCTTTTCTGAAAGCGTGCCATAGGTGCGGTAGGCAATATCAACAGGGGCAAGGGTAACGCCGCAATCCAGCCCCAGCCCTTCGGTAAACTGGACATGCTGCTGTTCACCAATAGCCAAGGGTGTTGTGCTGTTCATAAAAACGCCGAATGCTCCAAACAATCCCCTCCGGCATACGGACGTTTACAGGACAAGGCAAGTCCGGTTTCCAACGGCCCTGCCCTGTTACGCCCGATGTGCTGGAAAGTTCCGCCCGGTCCCGTTTCAGTGTTCCATTTTAAGCGCGGCCAGGAAGGCGCTTTGCGGAATTTCCACCTTACCAAACTGCCGCATGCGCTTTTTACCTTCCTTCTGCTTTTCCAGAAGTTTGCGCTTACGGGAGATATCACCACCATAACACTTGGCCGTCACATCCTTGGAAAGTGCGCCAATGGTTTCACGCGCAATCACCTTGCTGCCAATGGCCGCCTGAATGGCAATCTTGAACAACTGGCGGGGGATAAGGTCCTTCAGCCGCGCGCAAATGGAACGCCCACGAGATTCCGCCGCCGTGCGATGCGCAATGAAGGAGAGCGCATCCACCGGTTCCTGATTTACCAGAATGGAAATACGCACAAGGTCACTCTCCTCATACCCATCCATCTGGTAATCAAAGCTGGCATACCCACGGGTGAGTGATTTCAGGCGGTCATAGAAATCAAACACCACTTCGTTCAGCGGTAGGCGATACACTGCCATGGCACGGCTGCCCACATAGGTGAGATCCACCTGCACGCCGCGCCGTTCTGTGCACAGCGTTAGCACCGCGCCCAGATATTCATCCGGCACCATGATGGTGGCTTTAATCCACGGTTCCTCAATGGTTTCAATCAGAGAGGAATCGGGCATATCCGCCGGGTTGTGCAGTTCCTCACGCTCACCATTGGTGCGAGTAATTTTGTACACAACGGAAGGTGCGGTTGCGATCAGATCCAGATCGAACTCGCGCGAGAGGCGTTCCTGAATGATTTCCAGGTGCAGCAAACCAAGAAAGCCGCAACGGAACCCAAAGCCAAGGGCTGCGGATGTTTCGGCCTCATAGTGGAAGGAGGCATCGTTCAGGCGCAGCTTGGCAAGGCTATCGCGCAGTTTTTCAAAGTCATCTGCCACAACGGGGTACAAGCCACACCACACCACGGGAATGGAGGGTTTGAACCCCGACAAAGGCTTTTCTGCCGGGCGGCGATCATCCGTAATGGTGTCACCCACATTACAGTCCGCCACGGTTTTGATAGCCGCGTTGATAAAGCCCATTTCACCCGGTCCAAGGCTTTCAACGCTGGTCATGCGCGGGGCGAATACACCCACCTGATCCACCTGATGCACAGCGCCGGAGGACATCATGCGCACCTTCATGCCGCGCTTGAGCCGCCCTTCCTTGATACGCACCAGCACGATCACACCCAAATACGGGTCATACCAGCTATCAATCAGCATAGCCTGCAGGGGTTTTTCCGCATCACCTGTTGGGGGTGGCAGGCGGGTGACAACAGCTTCCAGCACGCCTTCAATATTCAGGCCGGTTTTGGCGGAAATTTCCACTGCATCATCAGCCGGAATGCCAATAACTTCTTCAATCTGGGCCTTTACGCGCTCGGGTTCTGCTGCGGGCAGATCTACCTTGTTGAGCACGGGCACAATTTCGTGGTTGGCATCAATAGCCTGATACACGTTGGCCAGTGTTTGCGCTTCCACCCCCTGAGAGGCATCCACCACCAGCAAAGATCCCTCACACGCCGCCAAAGACCGGCTGACTTCGTAAGCGAAGTCCACGTGTCCGGGGGTGTCCATCAGGTTCAGCACATAGGTGTTGCCATCCTTGGCCGGATAAGTCAGCCGGACGGTTTGCGCCTTAATGGTAATGCCACGCTCACGCTCCAGATCCATGTTGTCCAGAACCTGATTGGTCATTTCACGCGCGGTTAGGGCACCGCACGCCTGAATCAGGCGGTCAGCCAGAGTGGATTTTCCATGATCGATATGTGCGATGATGGAAAAATTGCGGATGAGCGAAAGGGGTGTATCGGTCATGCTGCTCCTTTAAGCGAAACGGAAAGAAAAGTCAGCCGCTTCCGCACGGGCTTGGGCCATTATCAGGTAAATTTTTTCCCTATTGCGCACACTGCCGCATTTGGCACCAGCCCGCAGCCTGTTTTTTTAACCCGATATCAGCACAATACGGTGCAGCCATACACCAGCGGCGGCAGTTGGCACAGGCTGCAAGGCGCTGCGCCCAAAGGGCTGAATGGCCAGCACGGGTTTTTCTTGCAAAATGCCCACAACAGGGGCTTGGCCCGGGCGTATCAGCACCACGCGGTCTGCCCCACGCGGGTGCAAGGCAGGTTGCACCACCAAGGAACACCCAAGCCGCAATGTGGGTTCCATGCCTTCCGTATCCACCTGCAACATGTAAGCCGAGGATGACGGCAGGCTGAAAAATGTTTCTTCCTGCTCCCACAACCCTCCGGCGGGCAGACCTGCGCGGTCCAGCACACCTTCCTGATCTAGCCATGAAAGCGGCAGGCTACGCATAAAACATGGCGCCTGAAGTGCTGCCTCTTCTGGTTGTGCATGCCCCCAGAGATGAGCCTCAAACTGCCCTAGGGAAACACGCAGCACATCCAGCGCACGCAGCAGGCTTGGCAGCGCAGGCCAGCGCCACACGCCATTGCCAGTGTAGCGGCGCGAGGGGTTGAAAGTGGTCGCATCCAGCCCTGCCGCCCGTGCCAAGCCAGAGGGCGTAAGCCCTCGCTCCTGCGCCAGCGTATCCAGCGCGTGCCATATGCGCTCTGCCGGTATCATGGCGTTTTAGTGTGGCGTTTTTCCTGCTTCAGCACTTCGCTGGCGTGGCGGGCGGTGCCTTCATCGGTAATAAAAAAACGCCCCTGCCCGTTCTGCCGCGCAAGGCCCTTGCCTGCCAGACGTGTCAGGCAGGGGTCATCCTTCATACCCGTTGGGCGGCCAACTTCACCCGCAAGGCAAAGCCTGTGCAGTGCGGCGCGGCAACATGTTTCAAGGTAGGGTTCGTTCCACATGGATGCAGGATCACGCATCCTGCGCACGGCGGCAAGAGGATTCATGCAAAGCCTCCCCCCAAACGCAAAGCGGGCACACGCATGATACGTGTGCCCGCCAAAGCCTGCCCAAACTGGGGTAGCGTTAGTGTTTTACCTGCGCATCCGGCAAGGCATAGGCCACCACGTAATCCCCCAACTTGGTGCCAAAGGAACCGTGGCCACCATCTACCGAGAGCACATATTGGTGGCCGTTTTGCTCATACGTCATGGGGGTAGATTGCCCCCCTGCGGGCAGACGGTCCTGCCAGAGCTGCTGGCCTGTCGTGACATCATAAGCGCGGATATACATATCCAGCGTGGATGTCAGGAACGCTACACCACCACCGGTAATGATAGGCCCACCCAAGGAAGGCACACCCACACGGAAGGCCAGCGGCACAGGGGAACTATCGCGCGTGGTGCCGTTGCGGTGCTTCCACAACACCGTGTTGGTGCGCAAATCCAGCCCCGCCACATAGCCCCAGCCCGGCTGCTTACACGGAATACCAATAGGAGACAGGAACGGGTGCAAATCCACCCCAAACGGTGTGCCGTATTGTGGTTGCAAACCCGCCTCCCCGCCAGAAGGGCCAGCATTCTGCGGAGGTTCTGCCGGATTGTTCGGGCCACGCGGCACAAGGCGAGAAACAAACGGCACGGCAATGGGGTTGGTAAACGCCACCTCACGCACAGGGTCCACCGCCAGGCCGCCCCATTCAAACATGCCCAGATTACCGGGGAATACCAACGTGCCCTGCGTGGAAGGCGGCGTAAATGGCCCTTCATACCGCAGGCGTTTGAACATAATGCGGCAAGCCAGTTGGTCAAACATGGTGGCGCCCCACATATCCGCATCTGTGAGGTTGTTTTTGGGGCGGAATGTAAGTGCGGAGAACGGCTGAGTGGGAGAAAGGTGATCCCCCGGCGCAGGCCCCTGTGGCACGGGCATTTCTGGCGCGGGCACCAGCAAATGGCCATTGCGCCGGTCTAGCACAAAGATGTTGCCTGTTTTGGCAGGCGCATACAGCGCAGGCACTACGGAGCCATCAGCCTGCTTGATATCTACAAGGCTGGGCTGAGATGGCACATCCATATCCCACAGATCATGATGCACTGTCTGGTAAAACCACACCTTGCGCCCGGTATCTGCATCCAACGCCAGAATGCCAGAGGCATAGCGTTCCTGATCCGGCGTGCGGTGGCCGCCCCAGATATCCGGCGTGGCCACACCTGTGGGAATGTAAATCTGGTTCAGCCGTGCATCATAGGCCGACGTGATCCATGAATTGGGAGAATTGGCTGCATAATGATGTGTGGCGGAGGGCAGTTCGTTCGGGTTCGAGTTGCCCGGATCAAACACCCATACCAGCTTGCCGCTATACAGATCATACCCGCGCGTAACGCCTGAAGGTTCGTGCGTGGAGTAATTATCCGTTACCGCACCAGAAATAATGGCCACCTTGGAGGTGATAACCGGCGGAGATGTGGGCTCATAAAACCCCGGCGTGCGCATGGGCATGCCAGATGTAAGAGCCCTTTTGGAAATTCGCTATGATAGGTTTTCAAGAGGTTTTGAGCGTGATTCAAAGGCAGGATGTGGACGCCAGCACAACGAGGCCGCATGGCCGGAATTACACGCAAGACGAAACGCTATCCGTCTGATCTGACAGATGAGGAATGGGAGCGCATAGCGCCTCTGATGCCCCCTGCGAACCGGCGTGGTCGGAAACGGACAACCGATTTCCGTGAGATCATCAATGCTCTGCGCTATCTCGTGCGCTCAGGCTGCGGTTGGGAGATGCTTCCGGTTCATTTTGGCCCATGGCAAACGGTTTACTGGTGGTTCCGCAGGCTGATGCGCCGTTTCCTGTTCCAGACCATTCATGATGTCTGTCTGATGCTCGATCGTGAAGCGACAGGACGCGAAACCAGTCCATCGGGTGGTGTCATTGATAGCCAGAGTATCAAGGCACCCCACGCAAAGACACGTGGTTATGACGCAGGCAAGAAGATCGTCGGTCGGAAACGTCACATCGCAGTTGATACGGATGGCCGCCTTCTCCTGGTCCAGCTGACAACAGCCGATATTTCGGACAGTGCAGGAGGACAGATGATCCTTGATGCCATTCGTAAACGCTGGCCTTGGGTGAAGCACCTGTTTGCCGATGGAGCCTATGACCGCCTCCAGTTGATGGATAAGGCCACTTTTCTCGACTTCACAGTCGAGATCATCCGGCGGTCAGAGACAGCAAAAGGGTTTGAAATCCTGCCGCGTCGGTGGGTTGTGGAACGGACCTTCGGTTGGATGATCCGCTGGCGTCGCCTTGTGAAGGACTACGAACAGCGGATCGACGTCGCAGAGGCCATGATCCACATCGCCATGGGAAGCCTCATGCTACGCCGAAACGCTCATCCGTGAATTTCCAAAAGGGCTCTAAGATCCAGTGCGCCATCATGCCCAAAACCACGGCACAGGGCGCCGGTATCAGCATTCAGGGCAAACAGGCGACCATCATTGGTGGGTAGGAAGATACGGTGCGCGCACTCATCCGCCACAGCCACATCGTGGGCCTGTTCTTCCGCCACGGGCGTTTCTGCGTAGGACACGCCGCGGCATGTCATATGCTGATAAGAGGCGTTGTAGGTAATTTTGGGGTCAAAATGCCAGCGCTCATGCCCAGTAGCGGCATCTATAGCAAACAGGATTTGATGCGGTGAGCACAGATACAACGTATCACGCACCTTTATGGGCGTGGCTTCATCTGTAATTTCTTGCGGATCATCCGCGCGCTTCAGATCATGGGGGCGGAACACCCATGCCACCTTCAGATCATGCACATTGCTGGCATTGATCTGCGCAAGTGGGGAGTATCTGTCCCCCGCCTGCGTGCGGCCATAAGCGGGCCAATCTGCTGCGGGCACCACCGCATTATCCCCCGGCAATGGGGAGGATGAAGCCTGCACACGCGCGCGGGGCAACACACCGGCAACATCCTGCGGATCTTGCGTAAGAGCATAACCATACACACCTGCCCCAACCACAACACCGGCCAACAACGGCGCACTGTTCCAGCGGGAAGACGGCAACAGACGAGAAGAAACAAAAGGCAACACAAGCCACAGGCCCAGCGGCAACAACACATCACCACGCGGGGCCAAAGCCCAGAAATCAAACCCGGCTTCCCCCACAGACCACACGAGTGTGGCCGCAACCAGTACCGCGTAAAGCCACAGGGCCTCGCGCCGCCGCTGCCACAGCAGCACTGCCGTGGCCAGCAGCGCGATGCCGCACACCACGTAAAAGCAGGAACCACCCAGCAGAGCCAGCCAAATGCCTCCGCCCGCAAGAAAAACACCCAATATTGCAAAAACTGCTGCGGTAATCCGCAATACAATATCGGGCCTGTGACTATTCGTTTGTATCATGTTGCCTGTTTTCTGCCCCGCACACCTTCACATCCCAATTTTTCTGCACAAGAAAAACCGTTTCAGAACAATCAATACAACAGCGGGGCATTGTAGCCCAAGAAAATACTGTAAAAAGCACAAAAAACCGCCTGCATTTTTATAAAACACAGGCGGTTAAAGAAGTTTTCACTTCAATACCTTGGGGCTTGATACTTGGCCGTATCAGTCCAACTTGAAGCGTACGGTAAACACATGGCCTTTAACACCATCTGCAACATTGTTACCCGAAAGGGCAAAACGCACCTGCTGCAAATATGTTAGCGCACTTTTTGTAAAATTTGCGCCGCCCATGGTTTTAAGCACCACGCAGTTGGTAGGGGCACCTGCCGCAGTAATATCGCACCGCGCCAGCACGCGGCCTTCCAGATTTTTGTTTTCTTCCGCGGCCAGGTAAACGGGGGCTGCATTGTTGATACGATTAAGCCGCACGGTTTTATCTACGGCAGACATGACCTTGATAACGGCGTATTCGTCCTTATCTTCCGTTGTGTGGCGCCAGTTATACAGGGTTGCCAAACTTTTGGATAAACCCTCTGTGCCGTAATGAAGCGTATAGGCAGCCTGCCCCGGCACTTTGACTTTCACGCTCAGCTGGGGTGCCTTGGCGAGATCCTGCAATGTGGCAATTGGCAAAAAGATGCCGAACAATTTTTGCGGTGTATCTTTGGCAAACACCAAGGGGAAATTATAGTGGTGCCTATCTGGCGTATCTGCCTGTAACTGCACAGAAACACCCGCCGTTGACTGGGTTTTTGGCCACTGTAAGCCTATTAAAAACTGACTGTATGTTACGGCGTGTCGTCAGTTAAGCCCTGAGAGTGGCACGTGAGGGTTGTACTTTGTGTCTGCGTGTGCTGACTGTTTTCCCGTTTTTTTGGGGAGACAGACAGATGCGGCGCTATAATTTACGCGATGACCAGTGGGAGCGGATAAAGGATCTTCTTCCTGGTCGAGAAGGCTATGTCGGCGGCACTGCGGTGAACAACCGTCTGTTCGTGGAGGCGGTGTTGTATCGCTATCGCGCGGGTATTCCATGGCGCGACCTTCCTGCCCGTTTCGGTGACTGGAAAAACGTGCACCGGCGTCTGCGCCGCTGGTGTGAAAGCGGCGTCATCGAACGGATATTTCGTTATCTGGCCGCTGATTACGACAACGAATACATGATGATCGACAGCACAATTGTCCGAGCGCATCAGCATAGTGCCGGAGCTCTCAAAAAAGGGGCACGGATCAGGCCATCGGACGATCACGAGGCGGGCTAACTACAAAGATCCATGCCATCTGCGACGCTCTGGGCAATCCAGTGGAACTCGGCATCACACCGGGACAGGATGCCGATATCACCCAGGCAGAACCACTTCTGGAAAACATCGAACCGGATGCTTTCCTTGCTGACAAGGCGTATGACGCGGACAGGTTGATCGATCGGCTGATACAGCGCGGGATTACCCCGGTCATCCCGCCAAAACGCAACAGAACGACACGACGGAAAACCGATTTTTCTCTCTACCGCGAACGGAACCTTGTTGAGAGGTTCTTCAATAAACTCAAGCAGTTTCGCGCTATCGCAACCCGCTACGATAAACTGAAATCGACCTTCCTCGCAGCCGTGCAGTTCGCCTCAATCATCATCCTGCTTAACTGACGACACGCCGTAGGGAATTCAAGGACAAAGCAGTGGTATCTGCCAAATCCGCCCCTGTAAGAACATACATGCTCATCACCATAAGGCCATTGCTTTGCCTATCAGCCGTAAACAGCGGCTGGGTGGATGCCGAGGTTGGGCGAGAGTAAATAAAGCACGCCTGTAACGGCTTGGCGTTTTTCAGGCTTTTGGCAATATAATCCTTATCATCCTGCTGAAGCGGCAGTTGCATAGCCAACTTGCTAATATCCTGCGCACAGTAAACCTCCCCCCATGAAGGGGACAGGGAGGTGACATTCATCAACGAAGGCTTATCAGCCGAAAGCACAGGATTTCCCGCGCTAGAAGCTGTTGCAGATGCCTGCGGCTGCGCAATAGCTTGCGGCACAGTGGCAACATGCCCACCCGGTACAGAACCAGAGGTTGCACACCCCGCCAGACACAACAGCCCAAGCGCAGAAAAAATGCGTGTTTTCAATACCATTCAGCCAATCCAATACAAAAAAAGCGCGGCCCCCGAAGGAGCCGCGCCTTTTATTTCCGATATCTTCCCTAAAGGAAAGAAAATCAGACGGAGTAGTACATTTCGAATTCAACCGGGTGCGGTGTGTGTTCGAAACGGTACACATCATCCCATTTCAGGGTGATGTAGCTTTCGATCTGGTCTTTGGTGAACACGCCACCAGCCAGCAGGAACTCATGATCCGCAGCCAGAGCTTCCAGAGCTTCACGCAGGGAGCCCGCAACTGTCGGGATCTGCTTCAGTTCTTCCGGCGGCAGGTCATACAGATCCTTGTCCATGGCATCGCCCGGGTGGATCTTGTTCTTAATGCCGTCCATACCAGCCATCAGCATGGCAGCGAATGCCAGATATGGGTTAGCTGTGGGATCCGGGAAGCGCACTTCAACACGCTTGGCTTTGGGGCTTGTTGCGTACGGAATACGGCAAGAAGCAGAACGGTTGCGGGCGGAATATGCCAGCAGCACAGGTGCTTCAAAGCCCGGAATCAGGCGCTTGTAGGAGTTGGTGGACGGGTTGGTGAAGGCGTTAAGTGCCTTGGCGTGCTTGATAATGCCGCCAATGTAATACAGGGCCGTATCGGACAGGTCTGCATACCCATTGCCAGCAAATGTGGGCTTGCCATCTTTCCAGATGGACTGGTGAACGTGCATGCCGGAGCCGTTATCGCCATAGATGGGCTTAGGCATAAATGTTGCTGTCTTGCCGTAGGAATTGGCAACATTGTGCACACAGTACTTATAGATCTGCATGAAGTCTGCTGCGCGTACCAGCGTTTCAAACTTGGTGCCAAGTTCGTGCTGAGACTGCGCCACTTCATGGTGGTGCTTTTCAATCGCCAGGCCCATTTCGCCCATGGCTGCCAGCATTTCTGCGCGCAGATCGCTTTCGCTATCCACTGGCGGTACGGGGAAGTAACCACCCTTCACACCCGGACGGTGGCCCATGTTGCCTTCAGGATATTCCTTCAGGGATGCATCGGGGCCTTCAATGCTGTCGAGCTGGAACTTGCCGTAGTTCGGGCCAGTGCCAAACAGCACGTTGTCGAAAATAAAGAATTCAGCTTCCGGGCCAAAAAATGCCGTATCACCCAGACCGGAGGACTTGAGGTACTGCTCAGCCAGCTTGGCGGTGGAGCGCGGGTCGCGGTTGTAAGGCTGCCCGGTGGAAGGTTCGATAATATCGCAG
Organism: Acetobacter ascendens; assembly: GCF_001766235.1. NCBI lineage: Bacteria > Pseudomonadati > Pseudomonadota > Alphaproteobacteria > Acetobacterales > Acetobacteraceae > Acetobacter > Acetobacter ascendens. The sequence goes on along the minus strand of NZ_CP015164.1, from coordinate 225,313 downwards.
AACAGGATCAGCTGCGGACGAGCAGAGAAAGGGTCCATCACTGCGGATGTCGGATCCGGCAGCAGAACCATGTCGCTTTCGTTAATGGCTTTCCACCCGCCGATGGAAGATCCATCAAACATGAAGCCATCGGTAAAGCTATCTTCCTCGATGGTGCTAACATACTGGCATGTATGATGCCACTTGCCCTTTGGGTCTGTAAAACGCAAATCTACCAGTTCCACAGAGTGTTCCTGAATCAGATCAAAAACCTTGGCAATTGCAGCAGCCTTGCTGTCACCCGCCGGAGCTGTTTTCTTTACCATGCTCTCTTCACCTAAGCTTTGTCAGCATGCCGCACTTTGCGGGCACGCGGTCTGCGGGAATAATGTACGCGCACGTTCGCGCCCCATACTTACGCATGGCGCGTGTTAGATTGCGTCTTCCCCTCGTTCTCCGGTACGGATTCGCACCACGTCATCCACCGGACTCACGAAAATCTTGCCATCGCCAATCCGGCCTGTGCGGGCCGCAGCGGAAATGGCTTCTACCGCCCGCTCCACCATGGAAGCAGGGCAGACAACTTCAATCTTCATCTTGGGCAGGAAATCAACAATGTATTCCGCGCCGCGATAAAGCTCCGTATGCCCCTTCTGCCGCCCGAAACCCTTGGCTTCGATCACGGTAATACCCTGCAACCCAAGCTCATGGAGGGCTTCTTTTACCTCATCCAGCTTGAAGGGCTTGATTATGGCCTCGATCTTCTTCATCGCGCGTCGTCAACACACCATTGTTGTGCCCGTATTTTTGGGCCTGTCCATTCATGATACCACCCTGCCCCTATAGGCAGAATGCACCTCATACCGTTACACTTGCACGGCTTGCCCGTGCGGGCAATCAGGCAGATGCAAATTTGTATCGATAAAGCACCAAATCAACTGTTTACGCCAAATGTTTCGGTATCGCGTCTTATTCGCCTCTTTCCGCCAGCGGGGCAAGGAACTTTGTAATGACAAAATTGCTTAACAGGCAGATTGCCAACCAGCCTGTCACTATTTTTACGCTTATGTCCGAGCTGGCGCGCAAGCATAACGCCATCAATCTTGGGCAGGGTTTTCCTGATACAGAAGGCCCACAGGACATGGTGCAACTGGCCGCAAATGCCTTGCTGGATGGGCGCAACCAGTATGCACCTCTTACAGGCCTGCCAGAACTGCGCGCTGCCGTTGCAGATGCTTCTGCCCGATTCCAGAACATTCCCGTTGATGCCGAATCGGAAGTGGTTGTTACCTCCGGCGCAACCGAGGCCCTGGCAGCCTCCTTTATGGCGCTGATAGAACCGGGCGATGAGGTAGTGCTGATAGAACCTCTCTACGATACCTACCTGCCGGTTGTGCGCCAGCTTGGGGGCATTCCGCGCCTTGTGCGGTTGGAAGCACCCGATTGGGCGCTCCCGCGCGAAGCACTGAAGAACGCCTTTGGCCCCCGCACCAAGGCCATTGTGCTAAACACCCCCATGAACCCTACCGGCAAGGTGTTTAATGCAGAGGAACTGGCATTTATTGCTGACCTCATGCGCCAGCACGATAGCTACGCCATTTGCGATGAGGTGTATGAACACCTTGTATTTGGCGCGCCGCATCTCTCGCTCATGGCATTGCCGGATATGCGTGAACGCTGCATCCGTATTGGCAGCGCAGGCAAAAGCTTTTCCTTTACCGGCTGGAAAGTGGGTTACGTTACCGCCCCTGCCCCGCTGGCTGCGGTGGTGGCCAAAGCGCACCAGAACCTTGTATTTGCCACAGCCCCCAACCTGCAACGCGCCGTAGCCTTTGGGCTGAACAAAGATACCGCCTACTTTACCCAACTGGCGCAGGAAATGGATACAAAACGCCAGATTCTTTCTGCTGGTCTGGCGCGTGTGGGGTTTGGCGTGTTGCCCTGCCAAGGCAGTTACTTTGTCATGGCGGATATTACCCCGCTGGCAAACGGGCTGGATGACATGGCCTTTAGCCGCCTGCTGACGGAGCAGGCCGGTGTGACCACTATTCCCGCATCCGCCTTTTATGATGCGCAAAGCGGCACGCCCCCACGCAACCTGATTCGCTTTGCCTTTTGCAAGCGTGAGGAGGTGCTGATTGAGGCTGTGGCCCGTCTGGAACAATGGAAAAGCCGCCAGAGCTGATTTTTCTACATAAAAACGCCAGAAGTGATTGACGAACGACGCAGTTTTCTCTAAACGTCCGCTTGCTGTGTGGCGGACGTAGCTCAGCTGGTAGAGCGCCGGTTTGTGGTACCGGTGGTCGCGGGTTCAAGTCCCGTCGTTCGCCCCAGCATATTCCCTTAAAATTCAAAATACCTTCTGCACAGCCCCGCATACTGCGTGCCACGCAGCCACCTTATGCCTGCACCTGTGTAACTACCCTGCTGGCTTGCATCTGCTGCAACCGGTGGAAGGCGCCCTTTGCCAATCCTGAAAACGCTGCTCGTCTTCTCCCTTGTAAAATGCAGCATATGTCATCAGTGGCTTTTTCCCTGCTATTAAAAGCGGGACAAAAAAGCCGGTCAGACCAAACTGACCGGCTTTGCCAAAACACCCCTTAAGCGTTGTCCTGCATGAACTGGCGCAGATCCTGCTCTGAAACCGCGCCATCGTGTTCCAGCAGCGCATCCTTGCCGCCCACATGGTGTGGCATAACCATAAGGGGCGTACCTTCATCCATGAAGCGTATCCGAAGATCATTCCAGCGCGGCGCAACAAAGCGAGAGTAAGCCTGTGCCAGCGCGCACTGATCAATGCACCAATTGGTTGGGTTTTCGGGGCTATATGTCCGCTGGACATAATTGTGCAGATACCGCCCGATCTGCGGCAGAAGTTCCGTTTCTCCAAAATAGGACAAGCCCGCACCAAAGCCCCACGGTTCTCCGCCTATCTGTTTGCCTTCATGATTATACGCATACAGTCGGAACCCGTAATCCGAGCCAGATTTAAGTTCCTGCCACAAGGCTGGGAAATCCTGCGGGAAGTAACCATCACAATCCGCAGTCAGCACGGGGCAGTGCCACTGGCCTACAATATGTGGCAACATAAGGTAACGGATACAGGTATAAGTGGCCTCGTTCGCATAGCTCAGTTGGCCGTGCGCGAAGGACACATCCATCCCACGGTCTTTTTCCGAGAAAAAGGCCACAAGATCGCGCATCAGAGTCAACTGCTCATCCGTGGGCCGATCCCCCCCCCAAACAAAGGCGGAAGCGGCCGTGTTCCGGTTGCGCCTGACACGCCCGCATTAAAGACATGACAAGCTTGGGCACAAAGCGGAAATACGCACTATCGCACCCAAAAACCAAACAGGCATCTGGCGCATCAGCCTCGGCCCGATCTGGCGCTACGCTGGAATGCCAGCTCCAGCCTGCAATGCCCAACTGGTCTGTTACCTGCTGTTCATGCAGGTTATATGCCGCGGCTTCCGGCAGCCATGTGTAAACACCACAATTGTAGTGAATGGCCTTGATACCTGAATCTCTGGAAAGTTTGCGGGCTGTTACGTAGTGCGGATCTGCGCTGGCGCGATCCTGATTGAGCCATGCATAATGGCCAGCCACAACCTGATTCCAATATTGCGCCCTGTTCTGGGCCTGATCGGCCTGCACCAGTTGCAGCCGTTCTTCCTGCGTGCTGGCAGAAGCCACTTCCTCAAACTGATACGAATAAGCTTGCCGCACATCTTCTGCCCTCAGCATGGCAGGCGGCAAAGGTACCATTAAAAAGTTAAAGGCGGGGTCAAACCCTTCTGTGTCCGGCAGTTCTTTCAAGGCCGCAGGCAGCAAAAGCAGCGCGGCCTCTCCCTGCTCTGTCCGCTGCAGCAGATGTGTGAGCTGCTCGGGTATAGGCGTTTCACCCAACCGGCCTTTCAGGGCCAGATTGGCTAAATCTGCGGCCTGTTTGGTCTCACCTTCTCGCAGTGCCAGAATGGCGGAAAAGAAGTAGAGATCAGGCCGGGAATCCTGCAACGCTGCACACAATACCGCAGTGCGCGCCAAGCCAAACTGCCCAACCTTGGCGCAGTTTTTTGCCAGTTCCAGCAAACAGCCAGAATCTTCGGGGGCTACAAGCAAACGTTGGCGTGCGGCCTGTGCGGCCTTCACAAATGGGCTATCCCCCATTGCCTTCATCTGCGCAGACAGTGCCGCCATAAAAGTTTTCTGCACGGCCACGGGGCTGGGCTGGAGCACGCTTTCCTGTTCACGCCCATCAGAAACAACAATGGCATCGCCTTTTTCACGCAGGAAAAGAGTGCGCAAATCCCACTTATGCTCACCAAGCTGGAGGGCGTGGTTTAAAAACAACACCTGCTCGGCCTGCTGTTGCCCGGCAATCAGCCATTTGCCCTGCGCCAGACGAACAAGTAGGGGCACATGCTGGCTCAACACCGGTGCAAACAGTTCCCACGTAAGAACATGCTGCATCCATGTCAGCTCACCTTGTGGGTGGGCACACAGAAAATTTGTGCCATCCCCCAGAGTGACCAGACCTTTGTTGTCACCCTCTTCAACAACGCTTACGGCAATATCCGCAAAACCTTGCAGATTATTGCCTTTTGGGGCCAACTGAACCACGTTCCACTGCGGAGAAACGGCTTGCGCAACCGGAATTCCCGTAAGGTAGAAATCACGATGTGCCAGAATGTGCCCGTGAAGTGATATAAAAGAAAACATGCCTCAGCTTACCCCGGCTGCCCGTTCCATATGCGGAATCATGATTTTGGCTGACACGTGCATACAGGCGGCCAGCCATTTTTCTTAATGATGCATATAGTTAGCATAACATCTCCCGCGCGGGCACCTCTTGACCGGTAAGGGATGCGCCACCCCCAAAGCCCTGACATGTTTGTGATAACAGGGTCTATCCCGCACAAAACAAAGATTTTTGCCCGCACGTAAGCGCCATTGCGCCAAATGGGGCCGGTTCTGTCCTGATCGTGAACAGCGCTGTGTTGCATCCCCGCTTATGGTCTCAATTCGCGCACTGCATGATGCCTATGCGTATTCCGCATCTGCGCGCAACGAATGCAAGACACTCTTCGAATCGGATGCAGTATTATGGCTAAAATCAAGGTCAAGAACCCGGTGGTGGAAATGGACGGGGATGAAATGACCCGTATCATCTGGCACTTCATTCGTGAGCGCCTGATTCTGCCCTATCTGGATATTGACCTGAAATATTACGATCTGGGCATAGAAAACCGCGATGCCACGGATGACAAAGTAACCGTAGAAGCCGCAGAAGCCACCAAGCGCTATGGCGTGGCCGTAAAATGCGCCACCATCACCCCAGATGAAGCACGGGTGGAGGAATTTGGGCTGAAAAAAATGTGGCGTTCACCCAACGGCACCATCCGCAACATTCTGGATGGCACCATTTTTCGTGAACCCATCATCTGCTCCAACGTGCCGCGCCTTGTGCCGCACTGGGCAAAGCCCATCGTGATCGGCCGCCATGCTTATGGGGATATCTACCGCGCGGCGGAAACCAAAATTCCCGGCCCCGGCAAGGTAACACTTAACTATATTCCCGAAGATGGTGGCGAGCCCATTACGCTGGATGTGCATGACTTTAAAGGCCCCGGCGTGGCTCTGGGTATGCACAACACCCGTGCCTCTATCGAAGGCTTTGCCCGTGCCTCCCTCTCCTACGGGCGGGATCGCAAGCTGCCGGTGTATCTGTCCACCAAGAACACTATCCTGAAAGCCTATGATGGCATGTTCAAGGATGTGTTTCAGGACGTGTACGAAAAGGAATTTAAAGCCGAGTTTGAAAAGCTGGGCCTCACTTACGAACACCGCCTGATTGATGACATGGTGGCCTGCGCCCTTAAATGGCCGGGTGGCTACGTATGGGCCTGCAAAAACTACGATGGCGATGTAGAAAGTGATATTGTCGCGCAGGGCTTTGGCAGCCTTGGGTTGATGACATCCGTGCTGCTCAGCCCCAAAGGCGATGTGGTGGAGGCCGAAGCCGCGCATGGCACCGTAACCCGCCATTACCGTGAGCATCAGAAAGGCAAGCCCACCAGCACCAACCCTATCGCCTCCATTTTTGCATGGACACGTGGGCTGGCTTATCGCGGCCGCTTTGATGATACGCCAGACATTGTGCACTTTGCCAACACGCTGGAAAAAGTGTGCGTAGATACCGTTGAAGGTGGGCAGATGACCAAGGACCTGGCGCTATTGGTTGGCAACGGCACCAAGTGGCTAGACACGCAGCCTTTCCTTGATGTGCTGGATGAAAAACTCAAGCAGGCCTTGGCTAAGGGCTGATTTTTCTGCCGCACGTCTTTTTACCATGAGCACATATGCACACCCCGAAGCAAATTTCTGCTTCGGGGTGTTGCTTATTCTAGGCCATTGCGCACCGGCCCGTGCTGGCGCAAAACAGAAACTGTATTTTAATTTAACCAGATAAGGGAGCATCACGCCACGCCATGACTGATACGCCAGCAGAAACAGACGTAGCCATAATTGGCGCTGGCCCAGCCGGGCTTTTTGCCGCTTTTCAGTGCGCCATGCTGCGGCTGAAATGTGTGTTGATTGATGTGCTGCCAGAAGTGGGCGGCCAATGTGCAGCCCTGTATCCAGAAAAGCCGATTTACGATATTCCCGCCTGCCCTGCGGTAGAAGGCGCGCAGCTTATTGCCCGGCTGGAAGAACAGATTGCCCCTTTCAACATCCCGCGCCTGCTCAAGCACCGGGCGGAAAGCCTTGAAGGCCACCGGGGCAACTTTACGCTGGGCACCAACCAAGGCACGATGCTGAAAGCCAAGGCCATTATTATTGCCGCTGGTGCAGGTGCATTTGGCCCCAACCGTCCGCCGCTAGAAGGTTTGGAAGCGTTTGAAGATACCGGGGCCGTGCAATATTACGTGCGCCGCAAAGCCGATTTTGCAGGCCGCCGTATCGTCATTGCTGGCGGCGGCGATTCTGCGCTGGATTGGGCGCTTTCCCTTAAAGATAATGCCGAAAAGCTGTACCTCGTGCATCGGCGCGACAGGTTCCGTGGTGCGCCAGAAAGCCTGCGCCAGTTGGATGAGGCCGTAGCCGCCGGGCAGATTGAAAAAGTTGTGCCCTATCAGCTCCATGCCCTGCGCGGCCAAAACGGCGCGCTGGAAGGTGTAGAAGTGGCTGATCTGGATGGTGCCACCCGTATGCTGGAAGCCGATGTGCTGCTGCCTTTCTTTGGGCTGGCAACAGATCTGGGGCCTGTGGCGCGGTGGGGTATGGATACCATGCGCGCCACCATTCCCGTAACACCTTCAAGCTGTGAAACCAGCCTGCCGGGCGTGTTTGCCGTGGGCGATGTGGCCACCTACCCCGGCAAGCTGAAGCTGATTTTGCAAGGGTTTAGCGAAGCCGCCATGGCAGCCCACGCTATTTACCCCATCGTGAACCCGGATCAGGCGCTGCACTTTGAATATTCCACCAGCAAAGGTGTGCCCGCCTAAAACCAATACGCTTATGGCGGCATGGCCCAAAGCAGGCACAACATGCCGCCATTTTTTATAATGGAGTTTTTGCTCTGCTCGCGCATATCTCCATACAGCGTGCACCATAGCAGTTCCCTTACGGGTTCTGGCGCGGTTGGGCGCAGCAAGCTATGGTGCCTGCCTGATCCATTTACCTTTTTAATAAGGATAAAACCGTGCAAGTCATCATTCTCGGCGCTGGCGTTATCGGGGTGACATCGGCCTGGTATCTGGCCAGCCTTGGGCATGAAGTCACGGTTATAGACCGCCAGCCCGCCCCAGCGCTTGAAACATCATTTGCCAATGCGGGGCAGGTTTCCCCCGGATATTCCACGCCTTGGGCTTCTCCCGGCCTGCCGCTTCAGGCTGCAAAGTGGATGCTGCACCCCAAAACCAGCCCGCTGGTTATTCGCAAACGGTTTGATCTGGCCATGCTGCGCTGGATGGAACAGCTTTTAAAAAACTGTAATGCCCATGCGTATGATATCAACAAATCCCGCATGTTGCGCATTGCCGAATACAGCCGCGATTGTCTGGATGCCCTGCGTACTGAAACCGGCATTACGTATGATGACAGGCAGCGCGGGCTGATCCAGCTTTTCCGCACCAATAAGCAGATAGATACCGCCCAGCACGATATGCGCCTACTGGCAGAAGCCAACATTCCGCACCAGCTTTTGGCGGTGGATCAGGTTCTGGAGCACGAGCCCGGCCTAGCCCATGCCAAACACCTGCTTACGGGTGGGCTGTATTTACCCGGTGATGAATCGGGCGATGCACACATCTTCACCCAAAGGCTGGCCCGCATGGCAGAGGCCAAAGGTGTGAAGTTTGTATATGACACCACCATTCTGAGGCTGGATGCTGCGGCGGACGAGATTATGTCTGTGCGCACCAGTGCCGGGCACTTCCGGGGTGATGCCTATATTGTGGCCATGGGCAGCTATAGCCCGCTGCTGCTGCGCCCGTTGCGCGTGCATCTGCCGGTTTACCCCGTAAAAGGCTATTCCCTCACCCTGCCCCTTACGGATGAAACCCACGCCCCCACATCCACTGTGAATGATACATCCTACAAGCTGGCCATTACGCGGCTTGGCAACCGCATCCGGGTGGGTGGCACAGCGGAACTGACGGGCTACAGCCAGAAGCTCAGCCCAGACCGGCGTGAAACACTGGAACTTTCTTTTTCAGAACTGTTTGGTGGGGGAGACCTTACCGCCGCAACATACTGGACGGGCCTACGCCCCTGCACGCCAGATGGCACACCTGTTATTGGCCCTGTGCCCGCCTTTAAAAACCTGTGGCTAAACACCGGCCACGGCACCTTGGGCTGGACAATGGCCTGTGGTTCCGGCCGCCTGATTGCAGACCTTGTGCACGACAAAAAGCCCGATATTCCGGCGCTGGATCTTTCCATCAGCCGGTATAACTAAGCTGGCGCGGTGTTTATGCCCGCTGTGGCGCAAAACTATGGTGGCAAGCTGCACACGCACAGGCTTGCCGCTATAAAATTGCCCGCCCGCTATGCCGCTGATCCACCCTGTTTATAAAAAACAGCCTTTCATACATGAGACACAAAAAAGGCCGCGGTGGCAGATACTACCAGCGGCCTTTTTGTATTCTGCAGCTTTACGCCACAGCAGGCAGGAAGCACCGCGCCTGTAACGCAGTGCCCCTTTCTGCCGGGTTATTACTGAGCAGATTCGGAAGAAGAGTCAGAAGCCGGAGCTGCGGACTTCTTCTTGCCGTGGTGCTTGCCACCTTTGTGCTTGCCCTTATGCGCAGCAGCACCTTTGCTTTCTTCCGTGCGGCCAGCTTCTTCAGCAGCCGGGCCAGCGCCTTCTGGGACCTGAGCACCAGCTTCTGGGCCACTAGCAGCGGGAGGAGCAGGAGGTGCAGCTTCCTGAGCGAAGGAAGGAGCAGCAGCGTCCAGCAGGGCAACGGTGGACAGAGCCGCAAGCAGACGACGAGAAATCATAGAATGTCTCCAAAAACCTGTGGTCCAATCCGCCTCATGCAGGACAACCCTGCATCCAGCACATAGACCGGTTTATGTTTTGCTTATTATCACGGCAAAAGCACAGCGTCTTGAGCTAAAATTTGTGCAATCTTTGCACATATCATCACCCCGCCACTTGACAGCCGTAAACCAGCCATATTGGCATTGGCAAAACCTAAAAAACCGCCCAATAACAGGCGGTTTTTATAGGAAAAAACGCTTTAAACGCTCTGCATGTGACAAAATGGTGTAACCGAAAAAAATACGCCCACACCACAAACGCGCCACACTTACAGGCCGCCCAAACGCTGGGCAGCCCACAAGTTACAGAATCGAATCAGTCTGCTTTCTTGCCGCGCTTTTTACGTTCGTTGGGGTCCAGATACCGCTTACGCAGGCGGATGGCAGATGGGGTCACTTCCACCAGCTCATCGTCTTCAATGTAAGCAATAGCCTGTTCCAAAGACATACGGCGCGGCGGGGTCAGCAGCAGGGCTTCGTCCTTACCGGCGGCGCGCATGTTGGTCAGCTTCTTTTCACGGATCGGGTTTACTTCCAGATCATTCTCACGGGAATGCTCACCGATGATCATGCCCTGATAAACCGTTTCACCCGCATCCACGAACAGCGTGCCACGATCCTGCAAGGAGAACAGGGAGTACTGAGTGGTAGCCCCGTTTTCTGCAGAGATCAGAGATCCGTTGCGGCGGCCTTCTACGGTGCCAGCATAAGGCCCGTAGTTGGAGAACAGACGGTTCATGATACCCGTGCCGCGCGTGTCGGTCAGGAATTCACCGTGGTAGCCGATCAACCCGCGAGACGGGATGATAAACGTCAGGCGCACCTTGTCACCGCCGGAGGGGCGCATGTCCTGCATCTGGCCTTTGCGGAGGGACATCTTTTCCACCACAACGCCGGAATAGGGTTCGTCCACATCAATGGTAACTTCTTCGTAAGGCTCTTCGCGCTCACCGGTTTCTTCATTGGTGCGGAACAGCACGCGCGGGCGGCCGATTGTCAGCTCAAAGCCTTCACGGCGCATGGTTTCAATCAGCACACCAAGCTGAAGTTCGCCACGGCCTGCCACTTCAAACGCTTCGCTTTCCGGGCTGTCTGTTACACGAATAGCAATGTTGCTTTCGATTTCCTTGAACAGACGGTCACGAATCTGGCGAGACGTTACCTTCTTGCCTTCACGGCCACCCAGCGGGCCATCGTTCAGGCGGAAGGTCATGGACAGTGTTGGCGGATCAACCGGAATAGCTTCCAGCGGGGCTTCCACTTCCGGGGCTGCAATGGTGTCTGGAATAGTAGCTTCAGACAAACCAGCCACGGCCACAATGTCACCAGCTTCCACTTCTTCCACACCCACGCGGTCCAGACCACGGAAGGAAAGCAGCTTGGTCAGGCGGCCTGTTTCCACCACGGAGCCATCGGCCCGCAGCACCTTAACAGGCATGTTCACCTTAGCGCGGCCCTGTTCCACACGGCCTGTCAGCACGCGGCCCAGAAAGTTGTCACTTTCCAGAATGGTGGCTGTCATGGCGAAGGGCTTGTCTTTGTCCAGATTCGGAGCTGGCACATGGCGCAGGATCAGCTCGAACATCGGGCTCAGGTCCTTGCGGGCACCGTCCAGCGTTTCATCTGCCCAGCCCTGACGGCCAGAAGCAAACAGCATCGGGAAATCAAGCTGTTCATCATTTGCGCCAAGGGCAGCAAACAGATCGAAAATTTCGTTATGCACTTCATCGGGGCGGGCATCGCCACGGTCAATCTTGTTCACAACCACAATTGGCTTCAGGCCGCGGGCCAGTGCCTTGCCAACCACAAACTTAGTCTGCGGCAGCGCACCTTCTGCGGAGTCCACCAGCACAATGGCGCCATCCACCATGCTCAGAATACGTTCCACTTCCCCGCCAAAGTCGGCGTGTCCGGGTGTATCAATAATGTTGATACGGGTATTGTTCCAGACAACGGAAGTGCACTTGGCAAGAATGGTAATGCCACGTTCGCGTTCCAGATCGTTGCTGTCCATTGCGCGTTCGGCAACGTGCTGGTTTTCGCGGAACGAACCCGACTGCTTGAGCAGTTCGTCAACCAGAGTCGTCTTGCCGTGGTCAACGTGGGCAATGATGGCGATATTGCGGATATCCATGTAAAGGCCTGATATTCCCTGCGGGCCACGCCACCGCTTTCTGCCTGAAAGGGTGGAGGATGGCTTTGCTAATGTTTGCTTGGGCAGACAAATAGCCGCCCGCGCGCAGGAATGCACGCAAAATCCTCATCAGCACGTATCATGGCTGCCACCGGGGGTGGCCGCACGCAGGCCGTACGGCTTGCATTTACCCCTTTATGGTGGTGTGCTTCCGGTCGTAGAACACATTATATTGAAAGGGTTTTTAGCATGGATATTCAGGCCATAGATCAAACTTACAACCAGTTTCAGACACAGGCCCAACAATCTGCCACCGCGCTGCAAACGCTGTGCGGCAAAATGCAAACTGCTGCCGATGGCGGGGATATGCAGGCGCGTGAATGGCTGCTGGACCTGAAGGAACTGGCCCTTTCCCTGCGTGATGAGCAATCTCAGATCATCAACCTGCTTCAGGCCCTGCACACGGCCCTTGCCACACAGGTGCAACAGAATGTAGCTCCGCCACAGCCCTCCGCCCTTAGCTCCGTTAAGCCGGAAGTAGAAAATGTGCTGGATGACGTTATAAACTCCGGTTTTGCCCACTCTCTGGCATCAGGCGCAGGGTTTGGCATTGGCAACACACTTATCAATAAACTGTTCTAAATACGCGCACGCCTAAGGGTGAGAAGGCTGGCTCCGGCGCACGCAACCCGCTACAAGCCAGCCTATGCTGCTTCACCCTCCTGCGCGTTCTGCTGTAAGCGCCGCCCCTACTCTTTCCCTTACTGTTGTAGGGCTAATGTTTGGGCTGGTTATGGGGCTGGGTGCGCCCCTGTTTACGCTGGAAATGGTGGATCTGGGGTTTGGCACCGGCATGATTGCCGCCAACACCATGATGCACGCTGTAGGCTCCTTGGCCATTGCACCGTTTATCCCGCGCATCAGCATGGCCTTGGGCCCCAAACGGGCCGTCACACTGGCTTTGCTAACAGGCGCTGCCACGCTGGCCCTTTTTCCGCTGTTGCCATCCATCTGGGTATGGTTTGGCCTGCGCGCGGTGCTGGGGGCTGCGTGCGAGATTATTCTGGTGCTTTCTGAAAGCTGGCTGAACCAGATAACGCCAGACCACGCCAGAGGCCGCGTAATGGGGCTGTACAGCACGCTGCTTTCCATTGGCATTGCCGCAGGCCCCGCTTTACTTACCGTTACAGGCCGCACCAGTGCCCTGCCCTTTGCCTGCGCCAGTATTGCCCTATTGGTTACTACCGGGCTTGTGGCTGCACCGTGGTTGCCGCACCCGCAGCTTACACCCCCGCAACGCCCCAGCCTGCTGCGCTATCTGCCTTTGGCACCCATAGCCATTGCCGCCACATTGCTGATTGCCATGCTGGATTCGGCAGCCACCTCTTTTCTGGCGCTGTATGCCATGCATTCCGGGTGGTCAGAACATGCCGCCACGCTGTTGCTCAGCATCATGCTGCTGGGGGCCACGGCGTTTCAGATTCCCATTGGCTGGATAGGAGACCGCACAAGCCGCCGCTGGCTTCTTGTCTCATTAGCGGGGTTGGCGGCGGCGGGCGCATTATTGTGGCCGGTGGCTATCCATCATCCCGGCTTGGCCCATGTGGTGCTGTTTGCGTGGGATGGCGTGTTTGCCAGTATTTACACAGTGGCCATGTCCGTTGTGGGAGACCGCTATAAAGGGGGCGATCTGATAGCCATTTACACCCTTAGCTCCCTTGCATGGGGTGCAGGTGCTTTTGCAGGGCCTGCACTGGCTGCAAGTTCCATGACTGCGGCTCCTGATGGGCTGGCATGGTTTGCCGCCGCCACCTGTGCGTTGTTTGGCCTGTTGCCTTTGTTGCTGAAGAAAAGCGCTTAGCCCCTGCGCTTTGCTCAGGCCGGGGCTGCGCCTTGGGTGTTGACCTGCAAGCGGTAGAGCGAATCCCCCGCGCACATAAACAGCCAATCGCGCTTGGGGCCGCCAAATGTCAGGTTGGAAACGCTTTGCGGCAAGCGAATGCGGCCAATAAGGTGCCCTTCGGGGTTAAACACAAACACCCCGCACAGCCCCACTGGCCCGCTTACACCGCACCAGATATTGCCGTGCACATCGGCCTTCATGCCATCTGGCCCCATCTGCACGCCCTCAAAACGCATATTGGTGAACAGGCGCGGGTTGGAAAGCGGCAGTTCTTCCTTGTGCAAATCAAACACATGCACGGCCTGATCTCCATCATGCCCATGCCCGCCCGGCTGCTTGCCTGAGGAAATAACATAAAGCCGCGAGAAATCGGGTGAGAAGCATAGCCCATTGGGGTTGGGGAGTTGCTCCTGCGTGAGCACCACATCAAGATGGCCTGTGGCATCTACACGGAAGGTATGATCTGCCTGCCGCCGAGAGCCCCCCAGCGTGCCAATAAGTTCTTCCCCAATTTTCCAGCGGATATGCCCATCCGGGTTGGCCTCACCGCCCGGCATGTCCGCATGGCCTTCGGCCACGTTGTCTCCATATCCCGGATCGGTAAACCAGATGCTGCCATCTGGGTGGGCAATCACATCATTGGGGGAATTGAGCGAGTGGCCCTCAAACTTGTCTGCCACTGCATGAACTGAACCATCATGCTCCCACCTAATCACGCGGCGCAGGAAGTGCTCACACGTAATTTGGCGGCCCTGATAATCAAACGTGTTGCCGTTGGCGTGGTAAGATTCCGGGCGAAAAACCGTAACTTCCCCCGTTTCCCACAAATAGCGATACTGCCGACTTGCCACCACATCGCTAAACAGCAGATACCGCCCTTGGGCAGACCACGCAGGCCCTTCCAGCCATGTACCTTTATCCCACACGCGGTGTAGGGCGGCGTTACCGTACAGCAAGTCCCGGAAGGAACGATCAATCACCAGCACATCTGGGTCTGGCGTATAAACAGGGGGGGGCGTTTACCCCCCATTGGCGTGGCGGATTGGTAGTAACATCGGGCGGGCGCACGGTATCGGGCAGAACCTCATCTGCCCCACGGGCCAGCACCGGGGCCGCCACGGTTGCAGAAAGCGCGGTTATGCCTTTCAGCATTGCACGTCTTGCCAGCCTGCTACGTGGGGGTGCCATTGTGCCTCCTGCGTTTACCGGACAACTTCTGCCGTATGGAGCGGGTGCATACTGCCTTGGCCCTGCACTGTCACCCCTTTGGCTGTGGCAACCCCTTTGCGCAAGGGCATAGGGCCATTGCAAACCCTCTGCCCTACACCAGTCTCAGCCAATACGCGCCACACGCAAAAGGTTGGTGGAACCGCTTACGCCAAAGGGTACACCGGCGGCTATCACCACGGAATCGCCTTCTGCCCCTATGCCTGCACGGTTCACAACATCCAGCGCGGCATCCACCACATCTTCCACCGTGGTTGTGGGTTTATGCGGGGCGCTTACAAAAGCCCGCACACCCCATACAAGCGCCATGCGCCGGGCGGATGTATGCGTGGGGGTAATACCCAAAATGGGGCATGTAGGCCGTTCGCGCGCAATGCGCAGCGCCGTGGGGCCACGGTGCGTATAGGCCACAATGGCCGGGGCCTTAAGCGTAGCCGCCACTTGTTGCACGGCGCTGGCAATGGCATCGGCCACGTAATCTTCCGGGGCCAGACGGGCTGCGGCCATGTGGGCCTGCCAACCGGCATCTTCCTCCACCCGCCATAAAATGCGGTTCATGATCCGCACAGCCTCACGCGGGTATTTGCCTGCTGCGGATTCGGCAGAAAGCATCACGGCATCTGCCCCATCAAACACAGCCGTAGCCACATCCGATGCCTCGGCCCGTGTGGGGGTTGGGGCGGAAATCATGCTTTCCAGCATCTGGGTGGCCACCACAACGGGTTTGCCCAGCCTGCGGGCCGCGCGGATAATACGCTTTTGTATCAGCGGCACGGTTTCGGGCGGCAATTCCACACCCAAATCCCCACGTGCCACCATCACTGCATCAGACTGTTCCAGAATGGCGTCCAGATTTTCAACCGCCTGCGGTTTTTCCAGCTTGGTCAGCACGGCGGCGCGTTCACCCACCAGCGCACGGGCCTGTGCCACATCTTCTGCCCGTTGCACAAAGGAGAGGGCCACGTAATCCACCCCCAAATCCAGCGCAAAGGCCAGATCCTTGCGGTCTTTTTCCGTCAGGGCGGGAATGGGCAGCGCCACATCGGGCACGTTCACGCCTTTATGGTCAGAAAGCGGGCCGCCAACTTCCACCCGCGTTTCTATCCAGTCTGGCCCTACTTTTTCCACCACAACGGCCAGCTTGCCATCATCCATCAGCAGGCGGCTGCCGGGGCGCACGGCACTGATAATTTCCGGGTGCGGCAGGTTTACGCGGTGCTCATCCCCCGGTGTGTCAGACAGATCAAACCGAAAGGTCGTGCCGGGCTGCAAGGTTACGCGGCCTGCGGCAAAGCGGCCCACACGCAGCTTTGGCCCCTGCATATCGGCCAGAATACCAATGGGGGTGCCCAATTCTTCTTCCACCCGCCGCACAATGGCGTGGCGGGCGGCATGATCTTCATGTGTGCCGTGGGAGAAGTTGAAGCGGAACACATCCGCTCCGGCCAGAGCCAGATCGCGGATGATTGTATAATCTGAAGAAGCCGGGCCGAGTGTGGCCACAATTTTAGTACGGCAGGTTTGCGCCTGTTCTGCGCCAGAACCCTGTTGTGTGGATTCAGCCATATCTGTTTCTCCTTCTAGTCCGCTGGGGTCTTTCAGGAGGGGTTGATGGACTCATCAGCATCCACACCCCAGATCGCCTTGCGTGGCACCCAGCCATTATACTGTTTGACGGAAACCTTGCACCAGGCAGACCCCGCCGCACATTCCTTAACAGAACCTACAGCACCCGGTTTCAGCACCGCTACAACGGGGGCATCATCACTGGCACTTGCACGGAGCATAACGGCACCCGCAATGCTTTTGGCATCATCCAGCGTGGGCACTGTTTCTACAACGCGCGTATCCATGTGGCCGGATGCGGGAATTTTTTCACCATTCTTGTCCAGCTTGGGGGGAATGGGGGCATCATCCCCCGGTGGTTCACCCGGCACCAGAAAATCTCGCCCGCCCGCAAGGGTGGCCTGCTGCATCCAGCCCTTCTGGCCCGTGGGGTCTTCTACCAGACGCCACACATCAAATTCACGCTCGATCCGCATGGGCATACCACGGCGATGATACACCCAGATAATGGGGAAGCGCTGCCCCGGCCCCGCACGCATGTTCACTTCATCTGCCCGCAATGCTGCATAACGTGGCAGTGGCAGGCCCGTTACGGTGCCTTTTGGCGGTTCTGGCGTGGCATCTGCCGGAGGTGTGGCTGGGTTTGCGGCATCTGCTGCGGCAGTGCCAGCAGCTACGGCACCTGCCCCCGCTGCGGCCCCTGCGGCAGCCGTGGCTGCGGGGTGGTGCTTGGCGGCTGCGGTGTGCGTGGCCTCATGCCCTGCGGCATGGCGCTTTTTATGATGCTTGCTCTTTTTGGCGTGCTCGGCCTTGGTATCTGCGCTGTCTGACTTTGCCGTGTCTGACTTGGCGGAAGCCTTTTTTCCGGCCTTGGCAGAAGCACCTTCATGCGTGACCCCGGCGTGATGCGCATGGTGGCTGTGCGCCGAGGTTTTTTTCTGCTCTGCCGCATTGGCAGAAACCGTGGGAACACTGGCAAAAGCCACGGCACAGCCTGCCGCACAGGCAAGCAGGTGAAGTCGGAAAATGGAAGAGCGTGTGAACATCATGCCTGCATCCCTGCCAAGAGAGACGCGCCGGGGCAAGAGGCATCACACCTTATCCCGCGCGTGGAGGCAGATAAGGGTGCATGCCCTGCCCTGCCAAAGCCGAGGCAAATCTAAGCCAAACCCTGCCTTCCCGCCAGACATGCCCCGCGCACGTAGCCTATGCCCAACACATCCTGCTTGCGCAGCCCTTGGGGATAAAGGCCCGTATTCTCCGACGCATTAAGGGGCTGCTCATGCCATTACATCAGGAGTCGCGGCGCATATGTACTTGTGCGTGATTTACCCGGCAGAAGGAGCGGCCTGTTGTTGGGACGTGTGGGCATGTTCTGCCCCCATGCCGCCGCATACGGGGCAGTTTGGGTCGGCCTCCAGCATGATGGTGGTAAAGCGTGTGCGCAGGGCATCCCACATCAGCAAACGCCCGGCCATGCTTTCCCCTATGTTCAAAAGCTCTTTCAGGGCCTCTGTGGCTTGCAAGGTACCCATTACACCCGTTACGGCCCCAAATACCCCGGCCTCACCACAGCTTAGGCCAGAGGCTTCACCATCGGTTTGTGGGTAGAGGCAATGGTAACACGGGCCACCGCGCCACGGGCGAAAGGTGGAAAGTTGCCCCTCAAACCGCTGCACAGCGGCGGAAACCAACACCTTACGAGTTTTTACACACGCTGCGTTCACCACATAGCGGGTGGCAAAGTTATCGCACCCATCACACACCAGATCGTACTGGCTTATCAGCCCTTCTGCGGATGAAGCATCTAGCCGCTGGGGGTATGTTTCTACAACAATACCGGGGTTGAGCGCCTCTAGCGTGGCGCGGGCGGAGTCTATCTTTTTATGGCCCACATCTGCCGTGGCGTGCAGAATTTGCCGCTGAAGGTTGGAAAGCTCCACCACATCATCATCCACCAGCCCGATGCGCCCCACACCGGCCGCTGCCAGATACAGCGCCGTGGGGGACCCCAAGCCCCCCGCGCCAATAATCAGCACGGAAGCCCCTTTCAGCGCCATCTGCCCGATTCCGCCAACCTCGGGCAAAAGAATGTGGCGGGAATAGCGCTGGATCTCGTCTTCAGAAAACTGCGAAATCATGGTGGGGCGTCCTGAAAAAAGTAAAAAAAGCAGTGAACCGATCGGTCAGAATGGCGTTAAACAGCCAACATGGTTCGTGTTACGGCAAAAATCACGTTTTTGTAATAACACCCAAAACATGACATGTTAGTGTGCATCAGAGGTATGCTTCTGTTATAGTAACCTGCAAAATCAACATAAGAGGAATGCAAACATGATATCCCTTCCTCAGTTCGGGCAGCCTGCCCGAGCAGCCAGTCTGACCCCGCGCCAGACCGCGCGGGGGATATGTGTTGCCTCAGCCGCAGCCGCGCTGGGTGTGTATCTGGCTTCCCCTTTTGTAACGCTGTGGAGCGTAGGTTCCGCCCTGCGCTCGCACGATATGATGGCTCTTGGCCAAGTCATCAACTGGGGGGCGTTGGATGCCTCCATCAAGCACCAAACGCTGAATGGCCTACACCTTGTGCCGGCCTCGGACGATCTGCCCGAGTTTGGTGAATCCTTTGCCGCCACGGCTGTTTCCAACGCAGTGGATACCACGGTAACGCAAAACAATCTGGGCATGCTGGTAGATCAGGCCATTCCGGCGGCTGTGCCTGTCAGCCAGCCCAATATTTCCTTCGCCTCTCTGGCGGCCCATGCGTCCGTAAGGTTTGCACGGCTTGATCAGTTTGTGGCGGAAGTGCCCCTGCCGGGGCATGAGCGTGAAACACCCCTGCGCATTGAAATGCGGATACAGGGTTGGCGCTGGAAAATTACCAATGTGGAATTCCCCACTGCGCGGGCTCCAGTGCTTCAGGCTTCTGCGGCGCCGTCCAACGCCTGAACTCTAACCCGCCTGCCCCCTAGCGCATGTGGGTGGCCCTTATAATAAAAAAGGCCACCCACCCGCAGGCGGCAACATACTGCCAGCCTACGCATGAAGTGGCCTTGCAAGCCTGTGCGCCAGATTTATTTGGCTGCGGGCAGGTCTTCTTCCAGCACCACAATGTTTACGGCGTAGGACACATCACCATCTTCATCATCACGATGAATGGTGCCGATCACTTCACCATCTGCTGCCAGTTCAATAGACATACCTGCACGGGGTGCGGGGTTGATGGTCAGCTTTTCGGAACCCAGCAGCCTGCGCAGAGCTGTCTGGAGCCGGGAGATTTCTGAAGGAGATATGGAACCGCTCATGTCATTCTTTTCCTGCTGGCATAACTTTGCGCCAAAATAAGACAAGCCGCGCAGGCATGGGCCACCCCGCCCAAAAATGGTGGAGCGACCGGGCACTGGCGCGGCCGCCTTTCCGATCTGTGGCCCCGCTATAGGACAACCACCCACGCTGCCGCAACCTTTCCGCAGCATTGCCCTGCCGCCGCCACTTTCTGCAGTGCATGTAACCCACAGGTTAGAGGAGGATCTGCCATTGCGTTTCTTGCGTGCTCTTGTGCCGGTGGTTTCTGCCTGTGTGCCGGTGGGGATGTGCCTTTTTGCCCTACAACATGCCCCGCTGCCTGCACGGCAGCCAGAACGCATCACCCATATCCTGAACATGGTAGAACATGATGGCGCAACCCAGACGGCTCAAGCCCTCTCTCGCCAAAAAGGTTGGGCAGATGTGCAGCACGCCGTAACCTCTGGCCAGCCCGATGCCGCGCGACTTGTGCCAGCACTTTTGCCCACAGCAGATTCGCGCACAACGCGCACGCTTTACAAAACCATGCAGGCCGCCCTGCCCAAGCACGCGGCCATTGTGCTGGCCGCCACCAAGCAAGGTGCTCCCATACAGGCAGACTTGCAGGCCATATGCTCCCCCGCAGGCATGAGCCACACATGGCGCCAACAGGCCCGCCAGGCCGTGGCCCATGTGCATAATGTTCATCTGTCTGACCGCGCGCAGCGGTGCCTGAACAGGCTGGATGGCTGAACACTTTTTTGTTTATTTCTTAAATCAGTTTTTATGAAACCCTGAAGCTGGCACAAAAGACCAAGAAATACTGCCAGTTTCAGCCGGTTTATACGTGCCTTTTCAGCTCAAAACACTGCGCAGACTAGAAATGCATCACACGCAATTTAGATATGACCTGAACGCGTGAAGTGGTAACATGCAAATATTAGATATTCATTATTAGAATATCTCCCAAAAAAAATAACAAGAAGCGAACCCCGGCCCATGACCGCACACCCCGGATTTTCTCGTCCCGGACAGGCCATTGCCGCCGTTTACTGTCCGGCTTTTTCTTCTCCTATTTTGCCTGCCTGCACATCTGTTTATTGGCCTGCCTTTGGCCTGCATGTTCTGCTTGCAGCCTCTGCCACCGGATTTGCGGTATGGCTTGCCCCTTACGTCTTAGCCGCAGAAACAGCCCCCAACGCGGCGCATCTGCATTATCCGCACACGCCTGCCCTTGTACGCACAGCACCAGCAACTGTTGTGCCCGCCAAGGAAGCACCGGCAGAAGTAACATCCTCTGCCGCACCTCCCGCCAAACCGGGATTTTGGGACAATGCGCGCCTGCTCCCCCCCGCTCAGCAGCCGCCCAGAAGCCGCCCAGAAGCATATGGTCAGCCGCAGTCTTTGGAGCTTGCGCCCCTGCCTACTGCCCTGCTGCACCAAGGGCCGTGGGGGGTGTTTAATGCCAATACCGGTGCCGCCGCAGGGTTTGGCACAGTAGGGTATTATGCTGTTTCACGCTGGGCGGAGGATTGGTCCAGCCTGCGGGACAAGCGCAACCGGCTGGATGCCATGGATGCGCTCAAATACATTCCTTTCAATCAGGAAGGAGATATTTACCTGTCCTTCAGCGGGAACTTCCGCCAGCACAATTTTTATGATCAGCGCGCAGGGTTTGGCACCACCAAAAAAGACCCCGCCTACCGCAACAACTTCCGCTGGAATTTGGGCGCAGACCTGCATCTGGGCGAACACGTCCGCCTGTATGGTGAACTGATGAGCGGGCAGGCCGCAGGTGTAAACTACTATGGCTATGCCGGGGGCCGCTGGCGCAGCAAGCTGGATGCCCAGCAGGCATTTGTAGAAGTACGCGGCAAGGTGCTGGGCGCCACCGTAGGCGGTATGGCTGGGCGCATGACCTTTTTGGATGCACCCCCGTATTTTACGGCGGGAAGCGTGTACCCCACCCTGCCGTATTCATGGAACGGCCTGCGCGGCTATGCTTTCTGGAAGAACTTTCGCATAGATGGCTTTTACCTGACCCTTACAGATAACAGCCCACCCATTGCCTTCCATGATACCGTGGGCTGGAGGTCTCGCCTGTTCGGGGCTTACACATCCTACGCGCTGCCCAAGTTTTCGTTTTTGGGCAAAAGCAGCCAAGTGTTTGTAGATAGCTTTTACTACGGCATCATTCTGGCCAGCAGCGCCCTGCCCACAGCAGCCGGTGGCAGCATTGCGGGTTCTACCCACCGAGATACCCCGGGTATGCGCGTATGGGGTAACGCGGGGCCTATTGAATTTTCTGTTGGCGGCATGTGGCAGGGCGGAGAATTCCGTGCGGCCAAAAGCGGCCCCACTCGGCCTGTTTCTGCATATTCCGTCAACGCCACACTTTCATGGCGCTTTGCCAAATGGGCGGGGCATCCGGCTGTGGGTATTCAGATAGATGATGTTTCTGGCGGCAACATGAACAAAAGCCAGACCAGTAGCTGGGGCAGCTTTCTTTCACCCTACGTGCCCAGCGCCTACTACCTGGATATCAGCACCTATATTGGGCAATCCAACATGATTGATGTGGGGCCAATTGCCACGGTTTCCCCCACCCCCAACACCACTTTGCTGATGAAGGTGCCCGTGGTGTGGCGCAACAGCAAACAGGATGCCATTTATGCCAGTGGCACGGCCTTTTATAATCTGCACCCACATGGGGCCTATACAGCCACCATGCCGCAGGCCAGCTTTACGTGGCGTGCCACGCGCCACATTACGTTAAGCATAGATGGCGAATATATTTTTGCCTCTAAAACCATGATTAACGCGGGCGCATCCTCCGGCGCGTTCGTGCAGAGCAACTTGGAACTTACATTCTAATACCAGCCTTCTGTGCCCCATAAGGGCACTACGGTACAGACAAACTGCCCCGTCCATCGTAATGCTTGCAGCATATACAAACCAGACGGGGCAGCCCCACGCGCCACGCATGTCCTGAACATGCACCCATCGGGCCGCCCTGCCACAGCCAGACCAAGCAGCAGCCCGAGGCCCCAGCATGACGCCATCCCCCACCCGCCGAGAACTCACCCTGCGCGGGCTTATACTGGGCGCGCTTATCACCATCGTTTTTACGGCCTCCAACGTGTATCTGGGCCTGCGTATTGGGCTTACGTTTGCATCCTCCATTCCCGCAGCGGTTATTTCCATGGCTGTGCTGCGAATGATGGGCGGTGGCTCCATTTTGGAAAACAACATGGTGCAAAGCCAGGCCTCGGCGGCGGGCACGCTTTCCTGCGTGTTTGCCACTTTTCCGGGGCTGGTGATGGCGGGGTATTGGCAGAACTTTCCGTTCTGGCAAACGGCGGGGCTATCTCTGGCCGGGGGCATATTGGGCGTGCTGTTTACCATTCCGCTGCGGCGCGCACTGGTAACAGAAAGCAGTCTGCCTTACCCAGAGGGGGTGGCTGCGGCAGAAATTCTGCGCGCCGGGGCAGAAAAAGGCCACAGCCAAGGGCTGCGCGCCCTTATTGGCGGCGGTATTATTGCCACGCTTTTCTCTTTCGCCAGTGCTGGGCTGCGGCTTTTGGCAGATACACTCACCCTTACGGCCACAGCCGGGGCGGCGGTGTTTCAGTTTTCTGGCGGGCTTTCCCTAGCCCTTGTTGGCGCGGGATATCTGGTGGGGCTGGCCGGGGGGCTGGCCATGCTTCTGGGCTGCATTTTGGCGTGGGGCATGGGTGTGCCGTGGCTAACGGCCCATTTGCCCAACCCGCAACATCTGGCCCCCGCCGCCTTTGCGGATGATGTGTGGCTGCACAAGGTGCGCTTTATTGGTGCGGGTGCTATTGCCGTGGCATCGCTCTGGACATTGGTGGAACTGATGCCGCCCGTGCTGCGCGGGCTGCGCGCCATGTTTGCAGGCCGCGGCCAAACGCTGGTGCCCGATGCCGAGCGCGATATGTCTGGCCGCAGCATGGGGCTGTTGCTGCTGCTTTCTGCCGCCATGCTGGCCGGGCTGTTTGCGTATTTTCTGGCCCCTGTTGCGGTGGGGTTCTGGCCCGTTGTGGCCGCTGCCGTGCTGTTTTGCATTGTGTTCGGTTTTATTATGGCGGCAGCCTGCGGCTATATGGCGGGCATTGTGGGGTCTTCCTCCTCCCCCATATCGGGCATTATCATTATTGGGGCTGTACTTTCCGCCCTGATGATTTTGGCGCTAGAGGCCCTAGGCCTTACCCCCACCAGCATGATGGCAGAAGGGCAAAAACTGGCCACGGCTTTTACCATTTTGGTGCTTTCCGCCATTACCGCCACGGTGGCTATTTCCAACGATAACTTGCAAGACCTTAAAACCGGGCAGCTTGTTGGGGCCTCACCATGGAAGCAGGAGGTGGCGCTGATTGTGGGGTGCGTGGTGGGCGCTGCGGTTATTCCGCCTGTGCTGAACCTGCTTTATCAGGCCTATGGTTTTGCGGGCACCATGCCCCACCCGGGTATGGACCCCACACATGCGCTTTCTGCCCCACAGCCCGCGCTGATTGCCATGATCGCCAATGGCATTTTCACGCACTCGCTAGATTGGAGCATGCTTTCCATTGGCATGGTGCTGGGGGCTGTTCTGGTAGGGGTGGACCAATTTTTGCGCCGCCGCCACATGGCATTGCCGCCCTTGGGTGTGGCCGTGGGGCTGTATCTGCCTGCTTCTGTCAGCATTACGCTGGCTTTGGGGGCTATTCTGGGCTGGGGGTTAAAACACCACATCAAAACCCGCAGAGCGCAGAACCCGCAGGAAGCTCCCGTTTCCAACGCCGCCATTGGCACCATGTTGGCCTCTGGCTTTATTGTGGGTGAAAGCCTGACAGGCGTGGCGCTGGCCGTGCTTTCTGGCGCGCTAGGGCAGGACGATGCCCTTTCCATCGCGCAGTATGTGCCTACAAGCCTGCCACCGGTGTTAGGCACTGTAGCATTTGGGGTCGCATGTTGGTGGTTTGCCCGCAAAACCCTGCAAGCCGAAGCGCTGGGCCGTTAAACGCAGCCTATTTTGCCTGTGCGGCCCAAGGTTTTTCTGCATTCCGCCCACGCCCCAACCCTAGCAGGGCCAGCCCCAACACCAACCCCGCCCAGCCCCACGCCATGCCGGGTGGGGTGAAGAAAAAGCGAATATTCGCCTGTCCATTTGGCAAAGCTATGCGCTGGAACAGGTCTTCTTCATACCCAACGGCAGCTTCCTGCCCGTTTATACGCACGTGCCAGCCGGGCAGCATGAGTTCGTGCCGAATAAGCGTGGCAGGTGTGCGGCAATTTGTGCGGAGTTCTGTGCGGGAAAGCGGTTGGATCTCGCAGGTCTCGGGGGCCTCAAAATACGGAGTGGGGTGTGGCAGACGGTACAGATCATTCGCCGCACTGCTGTAAAGCAGTTGCAGACGTTTTTCGGCCGGTGCCTCCTGCTGGCCCGGCAGTTCCATACCGTGTGGTACTACGGCCAGTGCTACGCCCAGGTGTTCCAGCACCTCCGGCCTTTGGCCCAGAACATCCTGCAAAAAGAAGTGCCCATTCGGGGTGTTGGGCGTAATGCCATCAAACGTAACGGGGTTGAGGTTGGCACCAAAATCCTGCTGCAAACGGGCAATCCACGCTGCGGGCATGGGCACGCCGTTGTGGTTGATGGAAGCCAGCCCAAAATACGCACCATAATTGGGGGCCAACCCGCCGAGAGAGACAAACCTGTTCAGCCCGATCTGGGCCTTCATGGTGTTTATCAGCGTAGTATCTACCGGCAACACGCTGCGGGTGGATAATAGCGGCACGCAAAACAGAAAAAGTGCTTCTGCCACCACGGCACTTACCAGAACGGTACCGCGCCACCGGGCCAAAACCGGCAACAACAATGCGCCAAGGCACAACGCCACCAACGCACCACCAGCCAACACCGAGCCAAAAGCATAAAAGCAGGAAGATACCGGCCCCTGCGTAAAGGCCCATAAATCCGCCCGTGCGGGGGCGTTCCAGTGCCATACGGCAGAGGTGGCCAGCAGCAAAACACCACCGGCGCACAGTGCGGGCCATGCTGTTGCCAGCCAGTTTTTGGCGTGTTGTTTTGCACCCTCCGCACCCGCCCGAACGGCGGTATTACGGCACACATCATCCAGCCCAAAGGCGGCCAGAAGAATGAGCGCCATTTCCTCCATCGGATAGCAAAACCGATGGAAAAACGTGCGGGCTATGCCGGGTATCATATCCATAAACGGGGCTATGCCGGGCAGATTGGCCTGCTTGCCCACACACGCCACAAAATAGGCCGCCAGCATGATACGCGCGGCCCGATCCCTTCGCCCCCATAGGCCCAGAACGGCCAAAAATGGCAGCACAGCCCCCCAATATCCACCAACGCTCCACCATGCCTCGTACCGAGAAGCCGGGCCGTAAAAGATGGGGCCGTTGATGTAGGGAAACAGCGCCATAGCCCAACACGTAATAGGTTGGGTGATGGAAATACCCGCTGTGTGGTCTCCCACCCACGCATGGGGCAGATAGGTGGCAAAGGCCACAAGCTGCGGGGCGGCCAAAAGCAGGGCCGTGCTGCCCCCAACCGCAATGGCGGCAACAAACGGTGCGCGTGCCCCCGCAGGCTGTTGCGCCAGACGCAAAAGCGCCCAGCACAATACCAATGTGCCTTGTAAAAACGCGGTTTCGGGAAAGCTGGAAAGCACCATGCCGCCCAAGCCAAGGGCCAAAACACTCCAGTTACGCACACCGGCCCAGCCGCGTGCTGTGCCGCGCAATACCTCCACCCCCAGCAGGGCCAGAGGCAAAAAGGCCAGTGGTTGGCTTGGCCCATCCGATGCCCATGCAAATGTACCGTTAAATGCCCACAGCACCGCGCCCACCAGCACCACGCGCGCATCCATCCCCAGCCTGCGCAACAGGGCGTACATGCAAAAACCTGCCAGAACTTGCAGCGCAATTTTAAGAAAAAGCAGCCCACCGGGCAGCCCTAAAAGCAGCACAAAAGGCAAAAAGAACGCGCCGGGCTGATACTCCCCCGCAAGCGGCATACCCACACCGCTATACGGGTTCCACCACGGTAGAATACCATGCCGCCAATCTGCTGCGGCCAAGTGCCCCAGCGCTTGCACAATCACACCCGCGCAGCCATCCACCCAACCCGGCAGGCCGGGCAGCAGGCCACCTTCCAGCCAGTTGCGCCGCGTTTGCGTGCCTGCCGAAAGCACGGAAATGGGGTCTGACGTTGTGCCACCCCACAGGGCCGGGCCCAGCAGTTCTGGCAGATGCACCAGCACAGGCAGCAACACCAGCACAACCACGTGCCATACGGGCCAATGTGCACAAAACCGATGGCGGGCAAAAAAAGAAAAAGCGGGCATATGCCCGCCTTAGCAAAGGGGGCGCGGTATTCCTACACAATACGCCCCTTTATATGCACGTTAGTGCTGCAAAAAGACCGGCACATCCGGGTGGGCCAGAATGTAATCCGTAGCACTGCCCATAAGCCGATTATACAGCATGTTGTGCTGATACCCACCTATCACCAGCAAATCAGCCCGCAGCGCATCTACCTCATCCAGAATGGATTGTGCGGCCTTGCTGGCATCATCACTTGGTTTTAGCTCCACCCGTTGGGGCGTAATGCCGGGCAATATATCCATGGGCATGGGGGAAGCTGGCGTTTGCAGCACATCCACCTGTTTGGCCTGTGCCAGCAGCACCCGCGCAGAGGCAAATGCCTTGCGGCAGCCATCTGTATCCTTCCATGCCATCAGAATATGATCCCCACTTGGGCGGTCCCAGAAGGGGGGCACAAACAGAACGGGGCGGCCTGTTTGAAAAATGGCTGAACGGGTGGCCAGTTTTTTCTGGTCACTATCCCGGCTATCGGGAAAGTTCATAATCAGCAAGTCGGCATCCTTGCCATAACCGCTAATAATTCTGTCCACCGTAATTTCGGGGTCCAGCCAGTTGACTTCCACCTTGCTCAGCCGTTCTGCGCCAGAACCATATTCCTCCGCCAACCAGCGATGGAAAATTGTGTGTAGGCTATCTGCCCATTCACGCTGGTTTTCACGCAGTACGGCGGCACTTTCATCTGTTAAGCCCATATTGCCCAGCACCTGCGTGGGGGGCTCCCGCGCGGCCAGAACATCCATACGGTTGCCATTTACGCGGGCCAAAAACTGTGCGGCCATATTTAGCAGCACTTCTGCCTGATCCTGCTGGCTGAGAATAACAAGACATCTCTGCATTGCCTGCGCTCTCCCTTTCTTATCTGTGGCGTGTCACCACGCACACCTATGGTGGGCCAGCGCCAGAAAGCATCCGCACCAAAAACGTGCCTGCCGGCTGAAGGGTTGCCCATCCCCCCAACTGTGCCACGCCTGCCCTCTCTCTGGAAGGTGAAGAAAAAACATGCCGCCCCCTCTCGCATTTCGGGGCAAAGCGCGGCACAACCGCAAGGGATTACACCAGCCCTTACGCAGAAAAGGATACGGCCACCGTGTTGCTAAACGTGATTGAACGCGGCCCCGATGTCCCCTCTACCCTGCCGCCGGTTGTGCTGTTGCACGGGCTGTTTGGCCGCGCACGCAATCTGGGGTTTGTGCAACGTAAGCTGGCCGCCACCCGCCAAACGCTGGCAATGGATTTACGCAACCACGGCAATAGCCCCCACGGCCCCATGAGCTACCCCGCCATGGCGGAAGATGTGCTGGAAACCATGCGCCATTATGGCATGAAAAAAGCCATGGTGCTGGGCCATTCCATGGGCGGCAAAACCGCCATGATGCTCTCACTCATTCACTCACAGGCCGTGCAAAGCCTGCTGGTAGTGGATATTGCGCCCGGCCAAGGCGGCTTTGCACGCATGGACCTGCCACCGGGGCTGGATAAGCTGGCCTTCCCCCCGCATCTGGACCTGCGCAGCGCGGATGAACTGTTGCGCCCGCTTATTACCAATGATGCCGTGCGGCAGTTGATGATCCAGAACATCCGCATGGGGGATAACCCCGGCTGGGCCATTGGCATGCACGATATTCTGGCCGGTATGCCCGCCATGATGGGTTGGCCCACACTGCCCGCCAGCGCGCAATATAGCGGCCCCACGCTGTTTATTAGGGGGGAAACATCACCCTATATTCAGCCCACCAATTACTCGCAGATGCGTCACCTGTTCCCGCATTATCGGCTGGAAACAATTAACGGCGCAGGCCATTGGGTGCATGCAGATGCCCCGCGCCGGTTTATGGAACTGGTGGAAGAATTTGCCACCCAGACAGAAAACGCCACACCGGCCTAAAGGCACACAGCACGCCCTGCCGCCACTTTAATTAGCGTGGCGGCAGTGTTACGGGCCTGCCTGCCATATCCAGCGCTACGGCCTCGGCCATGCGAATACCATCCATAGAGGCGGAAAGAATACCGCCCGCATAACCAGCCCCTTCCCCCGCCGGATACAAGCCCGGTGTGTTGATGGACTGCCCGGCCTCATTGCGAGGAATACGCAGTGGGGAAGATGTGCGGGTTTCAACCCCCGTCATTACCGCATCTTCCATGGCAAAGCCTCTAAGCTTGCGGTCAAACTTTGGCAGGGCCTCACGCAATGCTTCCACCACAAAATCCGGCAGGCATTTTGAAAGATCGGTTGGGGTTACGCCCGGTTTGTAAGATGGCACAACATCCCCCAATGTGGTGGAGGGACGGCCCGCCAGAAAATCTCCCACACGCTGGGCGGGGGCGCGGTAATTCCCTCCGCCTGCCTCAAACGCCTTGCGCTCCCATTGGCGTTGAAAGGCCATGCCTGCCAGCGGGTCATCGGGGTAATCCACACCGGGGCGCAGTTCCACCACAATGCCGGAATTGGCGTTACGCTCGGCGCGGGAATACTGGCTCATGCCGTTGGTCACCACCTGCCCTTCTTCCGAGGTTGCCGCCACCACGGTGCCGCCGGGGCACATGCAAAAGGAATATACACCCCGCCCATTGCTGGCATGGTGTACCAGCCGATATTCCGCCGCACCCAGCAGTTCATTCCCCGCACTGGGGCCAAACTGCGCCACGTCTATAACAGATTGCGGGTGCTCTATCCGCACGCCTATGGAAAACGGTTTGGCCTGCATGGCCACATCTTGGGCCTGTAACATGGCAAACGTATCACGCGCACTATGGCCTACGGCCAGAATAACGTGATCAGACTCTATGGTTTCACCCTCGGCGGTGCGCACACCTTCTACCGCGCGGGTTTGCGGGTTAAGCACCAACCCATCCACGCGGGTTTGAAAACGATATTCCCCGCCTGCGTTCTCTACCTCGCGCCGGATATGCTCCACCATGGAAACAAGGCGGAACGTGCCAATATGCGGGTGGGCCAGATACAGAATATCTTCCGGCGCGCCAGCCTTTACAAACTCCTCCAGCACCTTACGGCCTAAAAAGCGCGGATCCTTGACTTGGCTATACAGCTTGCCATCAGAAAAGGTTCCGGCCCCGCCTTCACCAAACTGCACGTTGCTTTCTGGTGTCAGTTCAGAGCGCCGCCATAGGGCAAACGTATCCACCGTGCGTTCACGCACCACCTTGCCGCGTTCCAGCAGCAGCGGGCGCAAACCCATGCGCGCCAGCACAAGAGCCGCCATAAACCCACACGGCCCGGCACCTATAATAATGGGGCGTTTGTATCCGGGCTGGGCAGCCAGTTCCGCCCCACTGGTAATGGGGGGCACCCATTCCATGTTGGGGGAGAGCTGCACGTGGTTATCCTTGGGATGGGCGGCACGGTAACGGGCCAGAACGGCGGCCTCATCCTTCACGGTGCAATCCACGGCATAAACCAGCTTAATAGCGACGCGCTTGCGGGCATCATGCCCGCGTTTGAACACGCTGTAATGTTCCAGCGCATCCGCGCTGATGTTCAGCCGCTCGCAAATGGCATGCGCCAACGCCTGTGGCGAATGGTCGAGCGGAAGCCGTAATTCGGTCAGTCGGAGCATGCGCTGTGCCCTTACCTTTCAAGCAGCCGTGAAAAAAATCTGCCCTTTCCCTAGGCCGCTCCGCCGTGTGGCGCAATATTCTGTCGTGGGTCACAAAAAAGATGTTGCCCTTCCATGCCATCCTCAGCAGACATAGATAAGACAGACCAGATTGGTACTCTTGGCCTATACCGGCCTTTGTTCTTATCGCTCTTTTCGTTCAGGAATGCTCGTTCCCATGCCTTCGCCGCACGATCATATGCCCCCTTCCCAGCCTGCGGGTTCAGTCTGTGGTCATACGCACCACACGCCGGGCCAGCCAGATGGGCACAGCCGTGCACAACCCTGCACAGCAGAGCATGATCACGCAGCAGATACGCATACGCATGGGTGCGGCGCAGAAGAGCATGACCACGCGCATGAAGCACATGATGATCACACCGGGCACGATCATGCAGCAGGCGGAAGCTGCGGGCATAGCCACGGTTTTGGGCACGCCCATGTGCATACCCCTTCCTCCTTTGGCAAAGCATTTGCCATTGGTATTGTAGCCAACAGCCTTTATCTGGTGGCAGAGGCGCTGTGGGGCTTTTTCTCACACTCTCTGGCACTGCTGGCCGATGCGGGGCACAATCTTTCTGATGTGCTGGCACTGGCGGCGGCATGGATGGCGCAGTACCTTTCCCAACGCTCGCCCTCGCTGCGGTTTACGTATGGGTTGCGCCGGTCCTCCATTCTGGCAGCACTGGCCAACGCGCTGGTGCTTATGCTGGTAACGGGCGGCGTTGCGTGGGAGGCCATGACCCGCCTGTTTGACCCCGCCCCTGTGGCTGGCAAAACTATGATGATTGTGGCCGCCCTTGGCATTGTGGTGAACGGCGCCACCGCCCTGCTTTTTGCATCCGGGCAGAAGGGAGACCTCAACATTCGCGCGGCCTTCATGCACCTTATGGCAGATGCCGTTACCTCCCTTGCCGTGGTAATAGCGGGTGGGCTGGTGTTACTGACGGGCCTGAACTGGATAGACCCGGCTATAAGCTTGGCTATTTCTATTGTGGTGGTGGCCAGCACATGGTCTTTGCTGCGAGATTCCTTGGATATGGCGCTGGATGCCGTACCCCGCACGGTGGATGCTGGGGCTGTGGAAGGCTTTTTGCGCACGCTGCCCGGTGTGGCGGATTTGCATGATCTGCACATCTGGCCCATCAGCACTACGGAAACAGCGCTGACAGTGCATTTGGTGCGCGCCTCTGCCCCGGTGCAGGAAAATGATACCGCCCTGCTGGAAAAAGCCGCCGCCGCCCTGCGGGAGCGCTTTGGCATTGTGCACCCCACCGTGCAGATAGAAGCCGCAGATTACGCCCCCTCCTGCGCCTTAACAGACCCCCGCACCGTCTGACACGCCTTTATCTTATCCCGCGCATTTTACGCCGCCACGCCAGCCAGAATTGTTGTTTACGTGCCAGAACTTCCCCTTCCCTCCAGCAATCGTGGCATTGCTGTTGTTAGCCTTGGTGTCAGCTTTGTTGCACTGGGGCTGAAATACGCCGCCTATGCCACCAGCGGCAGCATTGCCCTGTATGCCGATGCGCTTGAAACCATTATTAACGTGGTGGCCGCCGCCGGAGGGCTGTGGGCGCTTAGCGTGGCCGAACTGCCAGCAGATACCAACCACCCCTACGGCCACCACAAGGCGGAATATCTTTCTGCCGTGGCAGAGGGCGCGCTGGTTGTCATTACCGCTTTTGTTATTGGGCATGAAGCAGTGGAAGGCTGGCTACACCCCAACCCGCCAAAGGCCCCGTGGCTTGGGCTGGGGCTGAACGCCCTTGCCACCGTGGTTAACCTGGCATGGGGGCTTATTATGCTGCGCGTGGGGCAAAAACGCCGCTCCCCCGCACTGATGGCAGGCGGGCAGCATGTGCTTTCCGATGTATGGACAGGCGTTGCCCTTGTGGTGGGTGTTACGCTTATTCCGCTTACCGGCTGGGTGCGGCTGGATGCCATTTTGGCAGGGCTTTTGGCCGTAAACGTGCTGCGTGTAGGCTGGGAAGTGATGCGCGAGTCTGTTTCCGGGCTGATGGATGAAGCCCCCGAGCCTGAAACAATGGCAGAAATTCGCAGCATTATTGCCGCCAACGGCAAAGGGGCGATTGAGGCGCACGATATCCGCACCCGCATTGTGGGAGCGGTAACGTTTTTAGAGTTCCATCTGGTTGTGCCCGGCACCATGAGCGTGAACACCGCGCATGATATTTGTGACCGCATAGAGGCCGCCCTGCGCGCCAGTATGGGCAGCACGCTGGTGCATATTCATGTTGAGCCAGACACGCACGCCAAGCGCGAGGGCATTGTGTTCTGGAAAGGCCCGGCAGAAACCTGCCCAGCGCCCGATGCCCTGCCCGATACTGGGGCCAACGCATAATAAAAGTGGTGCTTGCCATAAATATTCGGCAATAAAGAACATCGCCTCTTTCATGTTGTGCATGAAATGCTACAATCGGCTGCATCCTTTTTCCCGCCCTTTATGCCTTTACGGATGCCGCCCATGTCTGCCAGCGTGTTCCCCACGACTGAATCCCTTCGTCATTTGCGAGAACATGCCAAAGCGGGCACCGTAAACTGGCGCAGAAAATTTATTTACTGGTCTGGCGCCATTATGGTGGGTGTGGTGGCCGTAGGCTTTGCCACGCTGGCCGATGCCGCCGCCCATGTGCGAGACCACATTTTAAAAATAAGCCCATTGTTGATGTTGCTGGTTACCCCCGGTGGGCTGGCACTTTCTACATGGTTAACGCGCACCTGGTTTAGGGGCGCGCAGGGCAGCGGTATTCCGCAGGCCATTGCGTGTATGCACTTCAACAACATAACCATTGTTGATAAAGTGCTGTCCCTGCGCATTGCCTTTGCCAAAATCCTGCTTACATGCCTTGGCCTGCTTTCTGGGGCCTCTATTGGCCGAGAAGGACCAACCGTGCAGGTGGGGGCTTCCATCATGCACACGGTGGGCCATTACATGGGCATTACAGACCTCACCCGCCAACGCGCGCTTATTAAAGCCGGAGGGGCCGCAGGTGTGGCCGCCGCCTTTAACACCCCACTGGCGGGCATTGTGTTTGGCATTGAGGAACTGGCCCATTCCTTCGAGCAACGTACCAGCGGCACCATGCTGACCTGTGTGGTCATTTCCGGTGTTACGGCTATCGCCCTTGTGGGCAACTATACCTATTTCGGGCACACCTATTCCTCCGTGCCGGTGGGTACAAGCTGGCTGGCCGTGCTGGCCTGCGGTATTATCGGCGGGCTGTGTGGGGGTGGGTTTTCTGCCCTGCTAGTGCGCATGTCTCGCGGTATTTCGGGGGCTTTTGGCACATTCATTACGCGTCATCCGGTTGCGTTTGCAGCCCTGTGCGGGCTGGTGCTGGCCTTTATCGGGCTGATTTCTGGCGGCATGACATACGGCACAGGCTATGTGCAGGCGCGTGACATTATTATGGGGTCAGACCAATATCCAGCCTCGTTTTTTGTGCTGAAGCTGCTGGCCACCATTGTGTCCTACTGTTCGGGCATTCCCGGCGGGTTGTTTGCGCCCTCGCTTTCTGTAGGTGCTGGCATGGGTGGCTGGGTGGCGCAGTTTTTGCCCCATACCGCACCGGGGGCTGTGGTGCTGCTGGGCACCGTGGCCTATTTTGCCGCGGTTACGCAATCTCCCCTCACCGCCACGGTTATTGTGATGGAAATGTGCGATAACCAGCAGATCACCCTTGCCCTGCTGGCCAGCGCCTTTTTGGCTTTTGGTGTTTCCCGCACCTTGTGCAGCCATGCCCTGTATGGCGCGCTGGCCGTGCGTTTTGTACGTACCACTGCCCCCAAGCAGAGCAGCGCATCCGTGGTAACGGCCACAGATACTGCACGCCACTCCTCCTCATCAAAGCAGGGCTGATCCGCCGCTGGGCCTACGGCGTGTCGTCAGTTAAGCCCTGAGAGTGGCACGTGAGGGTTGTACTTTGTGTCTGCGTGTGCTGACTGTTTTCCCGTTTTTTTGGGGAGACAGACAGATGCGGCGCTATAGTTTACGCGATGACCAGTGGGAGCGGATAAAGGATCTTCTTCCTGGTCGAGAAGGCTATGTCGGCGGCACTGCGGTGAACAACCGTCTGTTCGTGGAGGCGGTGTTGTATCGCTATCGCGCGGGTATTCCATGGCGCGACCTTCCTGCCCGTTTCGGTGACTGGAAAAACGTGCACCGGCGTCTGCGCCGCTGGTGTGAAAGCGGCGTCATCGAACGGATATTTCGTTATCTGGCCGCTGATTACGACAACGAATACATGATGATCGACAGCACAATTGTCCGAGCGCATCAGCATAGTGCCGGAGCTCTCAAAAAAGGGGCACGGATCAGGCCATCGGACGATCACGAGGCGGGCTAACTACAAAGATCCATGCCATCTGCGACGCTCTGGGCAATCCAGTGGAACTCGGCATCACACCGGGACAGGATGCCGATATCACCCAGGCAGAACCACTTCTGGAAAACATCGAACCGGATGCTTTCCTTGCTGACAAGGCGTATGACGCGGACAGGTTGATCGATCGGCTGATACAGCGCGGGATTACCCCGGTCATCCCGCCAAAACGCAACAGAACGACACGACGGAAAACCGATTTTTCTCTCTACCGCGAACGGAACCTTGTTGAGAGGTTCTTCAATAAACTCAAGCAGTTTCGCGCTATCGCAACCCGCTACGATAAACTGAAATCGACCTTCCTCGCAGCCGTGCAGTTCGCCTCAATCATCATCCTGCTTAACTGACGACACGCCGTAGGTTCTGGCCTATAGCGCTATTGCACCCTATATGTTGCAACAGTTGTTTGTACTGGAAAGGTTCATTCCCGATGTCCGACGCATCTTCAGCGCCTGAAAACGCAGCCGCGGCCGATACCCGCATACCGGTTACCGTGCTGACCGGCTTTTTGGGCGCGGGCAAAACCACGCTGCTCAACCACATCCTAACTGCTGAACACGGCCGCAAATACGCCGTGGTGATTAACGAATTTGGCGAACTGGGCGTGGATAACGATCTGGTTGTGGATGCAGATGAAGAAGTGTTCGAAATGAACAATGGCTGCATCTGCTGCACCGTGCGCGGAGATCTGATCCGTATTTTAAACGGGCTGATGAAGCGGCGCGGCAAGTTTGATGGCATTATTGTAGAAACCACCGGCCTGGCAGACCCCGCCCCCGTGGCCCAGACCTTTTTTGCCGATGAAGACGTGCGTGCAAAAACCAAGCTGGATGCCGTGGTAACGGTGGTGGATGCCAGCAACTTCCTGACCACGCTGAAGGAAAGCCCCGAAGCGCACGAACAAGTTGCTTTTGCGGATGTGATTATCCTGAACAAGACAGACCTTGTAGATGCCGCCGAGCTTAAGGCGGTGGAAGATGCCATCCGCAAGATCAATGCCGCGGCCCCCATCTACCCTGCCAAAAAAGGCAACGTGAAGCTGACAGACGTGATGGACCGTGGCGGGTTTGATCTGGAACGCATTTTGGAAAACGCCCCGGATTTTCTGGAACACACGCCAGAGCATCACCATGAAGGAGACATCACCAGCGTATCCCTTACCGTCAAGCAGCCGCTGGATGCCGGACGCTTTCAGGCGTGGGTGAGCGCATTATTGCAGGAAAAGGGCGGCGATATTCTGCGCACCAAGGGTATTCTGGATTTTGCTGGCCAGCCCGACCGCTTTGCCTTTCAGGCCGTGCACATGATGGCGGATGGAGACAACATCGGCCCGTGGAAGAAAGATGAACCGCGTGAAAGCCGCCTTGTGTTCATTGGTCGCAACCTCAACCGGCCCCAACTGCGCCGTGGGCTTGAAAGCTGCATTGCCGCATGACATCCGAGACACAGACCCTGCGCGGCCTTATTGAAAAACGCGGTGCGCACCTAAAAGTGGAAGGTGAAATTACCGCCTGCGCCGCCACGCGCGATAACAGCCGCTTTGCCTTTACCACGGGTGAAGGTGATGTGGTGGTGGTGCACCGTGAAGACCAGCTTACGCCAGAGGCATGGAACACCTATGCCGTGCATGATGGCCCTGCCCTTTGCCTTTCTGCCGATACGCTGCCCGATTGCTTTTTAACGGGCGGTGATGATGGCCGCCTGTGCCGCCTTGATCCATCAGGCGAGATTGAGGAACTGGGCAAAGGCCGCCGTTGGGTGGAACATATTACCACCTATGTAGATGCCAAATCTGCCGTGATTGCCGCCGCTGCTGGCAAGAATGTGGAACTGCGCGATGCCACGGGCCGCACCGTAACCCGCACGCTGGAACACCCTACCACCGTAGGCGGCATTGTGTTTGACCCCAAAGGTAAGCGCATTGCGGTTTCGCACTACAATGGTGTTTCTGTGTGGTTCACCCAATCCAAGGATGGCAAGCCCCGCCAGTTGGAATGGAAAGGCAGCCACCTTGATATTGCCATGCACCCGGCCGGTGATGCCGTGGTGACCGCCATGCAGGATAATGACCTGCACGGATGGCGGCTGGCAGATGGCCACAACATGCGCATGAGCGGCTACCCCACCAAGGTGCGCTCACTTTCTTTTTCCAAAAACGGCAAATGGCTGGCTACCAGTGGGGCTGACATCGTTGTGATGTGGCCGTTTTTTGGGGGTGGCCCTATGGGCAAACCGCCCATGGAACTGCCGGGCGCAGGCGGTGCGCTGTGCACTCGCGTGGCTTTTCATCCCGAACAAGAGGTTGTGGCCGCTGGCTTTGCGGATGGTACCGTTGTAATGATGGAACCATCTACCCAGCGGGTTTTGCCCGTATCACTGGGCAAGGCGGGAGCCATTACGGCGCTGGCCTATAGCCCGGATGGCTGCACGCTGGGGTTTGGCACCGAGGAAGGTGTAATTGGTGTGGTGGATTTAGCCGCTGCCTGATTACGCCGGTTTCGGTCATCAAAACGGCGCGTACCACGGTAGAACACAATAAACGGGTGCGTGAGATCAACAAGTAGTGGATTGCACGGCACTCCTCCGCACCGCATGGTGCGGAGCAAGGGGGATATTGTGGGATGAGTGATCGGTTTCGGGTGGTTATTGTTGGCGGCGGTGTTGCAGGCATGGCTATTGCAACACGGCTGGGCAACAGCCTTGGGCGCTCCGGCAAGTTAGATATTACATTGGTGGACAAGGGCTTCAGCCATGTATGGAAGCCTATGTTACACTGCTTTGCTGCGGGCACAGCCAGAAACGAGAATGACCGCATCACCTTTATCTCCCACGCTGCGGCGCATGGGTTCCGCTTTTGCTATGGTGAAATTGCCGGGATAGACCGCGCCGCCAAGCGCCTGAAGCTGGCCCCGCTGGAAGAAGAAGACCACGAGGTACTGCTGGATGAGCGGTATCTGGATTACGATGTGCTGATTTTTGCCATTGGCAGCCGCGCCAATGATTTTGGCACGCCGGGCGTGGTAGAAAACTGCATCTTCCTGGACAACATTGTAGAAGCCAATAACTTTAACGAGCGCTTCCGCCATGCGGTTATTCAGGCTTATGGCCGGGGTTCTCCGCTGGATATTGCCATTGTGGGCGGTGGCGCCACAGGCGTGCAGCTTGCAGCAGAACTGCACAAAGCACTGGATATTGGCTCGCTTTACAACTTCACGCCTGTTACGCCGGAAATGCGCGTAACGTTGCTGGAAGCCGGGCCGCGTATTCTGCCTGCCTTCCCCGAAAATGTATCTGCCGCCGCGCAAAAGCAGCTTGAAGCGCTTAAAATCAAGGTGCTTACCAGCACAATGGTCAGCGGTGCGGATGAGCACGGCTTTATGCTAAAAGATGGCACCCGTGTGGATGCGCAGTTTCGCGTTTGGGCGGCTGGTGTAAAAGCCCCGGATGTTACCCGCCAGATGGATGGTTTGGAGTGTGGGCGCGGTGGCCAGTTTTTGGTACGCCCCAATTTGCAGACCACGCTGGATGACAGCATTTTTGCTGTGGGAGATTGCGCCTTTATTAGTGATAGCCCGCTTGCCCCCACCGCACAGGTGGCCCGCCAACAAGCGCACCATCTGGCACGTTATCTGCCGGGCTTTATCTTTAACAAAAAGCCCGTGTCTACCTTTAAGTTCAGAAACCGTGGGGCCATTGTGGCCTTGGGGGATTACAATGGTTGGGGCGCCTTTGCAGATGGCAAAACCTTTGGCGGTGGCTTTATGCACGGCCTTAGCGCACGGCTTGGCCATATGGCGCTGTATCGGCAACATCAGTTTGAACTGTATGGGCCATTCCGCGGCATGATTGCCTGCTTTACAGATTGGCTGGATGGCTTTGTGCGCCCCCCCGTGCGGATGGACTAAGCCAGACTTAACGCGGTTTATAAAAAAGCATTCCCGCACCGGCCTGTTTAAAACATCAGCCAGTGCGGGAACCTGATAACGCAAACCTGCCACACAGGGGCGGCCCACCCGTATAAGAGCCAGACCAGACAGGTTCACCGCATCCTGCCTGCCCCCTGTATTTTTAAAGCGCCCGCTTTGTGTGTTGGGTAAACCCCACAATGCGGGCCTTTATGCACCCCGCCTGCAACAACCTTTTATCCGGCTACCTGATTAGTCCAGATACTTGGCCTTGCCTTCATTCAGCTGGGTAATGAAGGAATCGCTTGTCATTTCCTCCACATTGCCTGCGCTGTCCTTCAGCCGCACCTTGCTGTCACCATCATTGATAACGCCCAGCATTTCGTATTTGGTGCTGCCGATCTGTACCGTTTTGTTTTTCGTGCTCATAAATCTATCTTTCCTAGCAAGGTTGAACACCTCGCCTGTTTTCAGCCTGCCTTAATGGCAATCTGGCGTTCTGCCGGTTTGGCTTGCGCTTTTTTGGGCATGGTCACTGTCAGCACACCGTTTTTGATGGTGGCAGAAATTTTATCCACGTCCACATCTTCGGGAATGGCAAAGGAATCTTCAAAAGCGGCAAACTGGCGGCCTGCAACGTGGTGCTTTGTGCCTTCTTCCAGTTCGGGCTTTTTCTTTTCGCCACTAATGGTCAGCAGCCCGTTGGCTGTGCCCAGCTTGATGTCATTTTCAGAACAACCCGGCACTTCCGTGGCCACCACGTAGGCACTGGCGTTTTCTGTAATATCGGTAGCACCCAAGCGGCTTGTAGCGGCTGCAGCCCCTTCTGGTGTTTTAAAATCTTCAAACAAACGGCTCATCTGCCGCTGCAGAACAGAAAACGGATCTGCCACCCGTACAGTGCCAACAGGAACACGCACAACTGGGGAGCGGCCTGTATTCACGTAACTGGTCATTTTATCCTCCTTGTTCTGACACAAAGGCCCGGCACGCGGCGCCCTTGTGATCACGCTTAGGAGTATCACCGCTTTCTGATCGCCTCTCCCTTGATATAGATCAATTTCATGCACCCGGATTCAGCGTGCCGGAAATGCGTGCATGTCATAACATCGCTTCCTATATCTAAAGAACAATGCAGCGTTTTTAACAAACAATATGCAGATGCCCTCTACACTTTACGTATAGAAGGCACCTGCATGATCGGGCGTATGGGGGAGAGTTGGGGGGTTAGGCTGTAGCGTCCATCCGGGCCATGCTTAACGCGGCTTCGGGGTCTTTTACAAACACGGCAATGGCTTTGTTAACCTCTGTTGCACGTTCAAGCTGCGGCAGATGTCCTGTTTCTTCATACACTGTCACGGGGATCATATCTGGCAGGCCAGAGGCATTGGATACGGAAAGAATTTCATCCTCCTTGCCCCAGAAAATCTGGGTGGGTGTTTCCGCCCCTGTTAATACCGGGCGCAGATCATCCGCCTGATGCCCGTTGGGGAAGCACGCCTTGGCAATAACGTGCAGGGCATCGCGCGCACCATCCAACCGGCGAGCACGCAGCACGGCATCCACCATTTTCCGGCCCACAAGGGCTTTGTTATGCACCAGCATTTGCAAAACAGCCTTCATATCCCGGCTGCTT
The DNA here is from genome assembly GCF_001766235.1 of Acetobacter ascendens. NCBI lineage: Bacteria > Pseudomonadati > Pseudomonadota > Alphaproteobacteria > Acetobacterales > Acetobacteraceae > Acetobacter > Acetobacter ascendens. The sequence goes on along the minus strand of NZ_CP015164.1, from coordinate 184,696 downwards.
TCACTATCCACAAAAGCGCTGATGAAATCTGCATTCACATCCTTGCCCAACCCGGCAGGGGCCAGAAGGTTCAGGCTGGCAACCTGATCAGGGTGGTCTCGCAGTAGGGTCAACGCAATGCCACCACCCAGAGAATGGCCCACCACATGGGCTTTTTCTATTTTGAGCGTTTGCAGCAGTTCACTTACCACACCGGCCAAAAATGCCAGCGTGCCTGTGCCCACGTTTTTAGAGGAAGCCCCATGCCCCGGCAGGTCAAACGCAATCACGCGCCTGTCTGCGGCCAAGGCATCCTGCGTGAGCAGCCAGTTGCTGATATCTCCACCAAACCCGTGCACCAGCACAATGGGCGTGCCCGTATGCGTGCCCACATCACGCACATTCAACGTATGTTCGCCCACCGTAATCGGCTTGGGTTCTCCGGCAGTGGTATCCTCCGTTGCTGCGGCATCCTGCGGGTTTTCTGCATGAAAGTTTTTAATAAAGGCTTCAATATCCACATCTGGCGTTTCAGCATCAGCCAGAACGCCAATCAATGCGCCCACGGGCAGGGTTTCCCCCGCCTCTGCCACCTGTTTGCGCAGCACACCTGCGGCGGGGCTTTCATAACTGCTGGTAATTTTGGTGGTTTCAATATCCGCCAATTCATCACCCTGCTGCACGCTCTGGCCAACAGATACTGTCCATGATGCCAGCTTGCCTTCTGTCATGGCCAAACCGAACTTGGGCATGGTGAGTGCTGTAATGGTGTTGGACATAACTTATGCAACCTTCTGTTTCTGGCTGGAGGTAATGGAGCGCACTGCGGCGGCAATTTTGTTGGCATCCGGCATGTACAGCTTTTCCAGCGGGGTGGAAAACGGCACCGGCGTATGCGGTGGCACCACACGGCGGATAGGCGCTTTAAGGCTGAAAAACGCTTTTTCCGCCACAAGGGCAGAAATATCGCACGCCATATTGCAGCGTGGGCTGGCTTCATCCACCACCACAAGACGGCCTGTTTCGGATACGGATTCCAAAATGGTTTCCTCATCCAATGGGGATGTGGTGCGTGGGTCTATAACCGTGCAGGCGCTCTTCAAAAACGCGAATGGTACGCATGCTCCGATACGCACGCAGCAGGGCTTCTCTTGAAATCTGAACCGACATGTTCTGCCTGACCTTTCCATACATCTGCACAGCGTTACACGGGTGCCAACGTAGGGAGGAAAGGCGGCGTTCCGGCCTATAGGAAGTAATATATGTTCTTAACGCATATGTGATATTACTATTTCAATATAATAACATGTTTTCAGAGAGTTAGCGCTGCGGTCTTGCGAACCATTCTTAGCGGTTGTCATGAAAGCGTCACGCACAATGGGCCAGCAAGGGGCTAAAGGACTGCTCATCCTGTTTGGAGGAGAAGCAGACAATGTGTGCTGAACCAGTTACTGCAATGCAGCCCGATGCACATAAGCCAAAGTGGCGCGAAGCCGTGCGTGAGCGCTGGCGCACCACTTTGCTATATGTGTGGGAACGTAACGGCACCCCGCACCCGTATGCCGCCCTGCCGCATACCGCACGCCGCAAAGCGTGTGCAGGTGCACGCCCTGCTACAGCGGCCCATGGGGCCGGCAAGCCGGCCCACGCCGTCTGATACCTGACAGCAGGACGGGAAAAGATCTGCTTTTCCCCCATAGAGTGAAATTGACAGTCAGGAAAAATCCATGTCCGGCACGTTGCTGAGTCCGGCTGCCGCACCACGCCCCAACATGAAGGGAGGCACCAACCAAGCCTTCCGCATGTTCTTTATGGGTGTGGTAACGGCAGCCCTTGTTTTTGTAGGGTATAGTGTTCTGGCAGATCTGCGGTCTGCTGGTGAAAACGGCATGGCCATTGGGGCCTTTGCACTGCTGGCTCTGGCGCTTTTAATTGCGCTGGGCTTTGAATTTGTAAACGGCTTTCATGATACGGCAAACGCCGTGGCCACCGTAATCTACACCAACAGCCTGCCCCCTCTGGTGGCGGTTGTGTGGTCTGGCATGTGGAACCTTGCGGGCGTTCTGGTTTCATCCGGGGCAGTGGCGTACAGTGTTGTTACGCTTCTGCCAGTAGAGCTTATCCTGCAAGTTGGCAGTGGTGCTGGCCATGCCATGATTTTTGCCCTGCTGCTTTCCGCTATTATCTGGAATTTGGCTACGTGGGCCTTTGGTATTCCCAACAGTTCCTCCCACGCTTTGGTGGGGTCCATTCTTGGGGTTGGGTTTGCCAATCAGCTTATGTCTCCTGCCGGTAGCCCCCTGTATGGGGTAGACTGGTCTCAGGTGCGCAAGGTGTTTTCCGCCCTGCTGTTTTCCCCCGTTTGCGGCTTTGGTAATCCCCCCATTTTTAGTGGGGCATTGAATGAGAATTCAGGCAGCTGTTTTTAGTTTCTGGGCGGGGGTTAGCCCGCTGTTCCCCATGTTGGGTCTGTCATGGTTATATGTCCAGAGCCATTGTGTTGCGACCTCCTGCACGTCCTGAATGCTTTCAAACAAATACTGCTCCAGCCATTCCTGCCGGACAGTTCTGTTGTAGCGTTCAATATAGGCGTTCTGCTGCGGATTACCCGGTTGCGTATAGATCAGGGTAATCCCCTGTTTTTCGGCCCATGAAACCAACGTATGACTGACATATTCAGGGCCATTATCCATTCGGATGGCTTCTGGCCTGCCACGCCACTCCATAACCTGTTCCAGACAGCGGACAACCCGACAGGCTGGCAGGGAAAAATCAACCTCGATCGCCAGTCCTTCACGATTGAAGTCATCCAGAATGTTCAGGAGCCGAAAAGCACGTCCATCCATCAGCCTGTCCGCCATAAAATCCATGGACCAGACCCTGTTGGGAAGGGCCGGAACCGACAGCTTTTCTGGCTTTTCGCGAACCAGACGCTTGCGGGGTTTAATCCGCAGGTTGAGTTCCTGTTCCCGATAGATCCGATAAACCCGCTTATGATTCCAGAGCTGTCCCTGCACATTGCGCAGATACAGGAAACACAGACCAAATCCCCATCTCCTGTGAGCCTGGGTCAGTCCCACCAGAAGAGCGGCAATCCTGTCGTTCTCCGCTGCCAGTCGCGGACGATAGCGAAAGCAGGCCTCGGATATCCCAAAAATCCGACAGGCCAGCGCAATGCTGACCCCATGATGCGCCACAGCCTGTGCGGCCAGTTCCCGGCGCTGGGCTGGCCGCTTCATTTTTTTCCAAGGGCTTCCTTCAGGATATCCGTCTGCATGCTCAAATCCGCATACATGCGCTTCAGCCGACGGTTCTCCTCTTCCAGAGCCTTCATCTGACTGATCATCGAAGCATCCATACCGCCATATTTCGCGCGCCACCGGTAAAACGTGGCGTTGCTAATCCCATGCTCCCGGCACAGGTCAGGAACCGGGACACCGCCCTCAGCCTGGCGGATCACACCCATGATCTGGGCGTCAGTAAAGCGATCACTCTTCATCAGAATCTCCTCAATTCTTACGCTGAGAAAATTCTCATTCAAAAGTCACTCTTTTTATGGGGGGATTACCGGGGGAGCCGTCCACATATGGTTGCCGTCCGTTATGCAAGAGTTTTCTGACCCATATTGACGTGTGATCGTGTGCGGTCTTCTGTAAGGCCTGTTGATGTGGCCTTTCAGAAGCCACTGGCCAGTATGGTGATCAGCGGATCAGATCCAAATCTCACAGGCGTGCTTTAAAGCACAGAGAAATCCACTGGTTTTTCCGATCCGGATCAGACGATCATGCGCCCATTCAGGTCATCGCCCTCTCACACCCCTACCGGTTCCATCCGCGGGAGCCGAGCCATCGCTCAGGCTGCCACGGACAGGGCCGGATCCCGATAATCCTCCTGTTTTGTTGCCATGGCCCAGATGGCTCGTGCCATCCTGTTGGCCAGCGCAATGGCTACCAGCATACGGGGCTTGCGGGCCAGCATCCGTGCCAGCCAGCTTCCCGGTGCAGGGGCCTTACGGCTGGCCCAGTTCACCTGGGTCATGGCGCCCATGATGAGAAGCCTGCGGATATCAGCCTGCCCGGCTTTTGATATCTTCCCCAGCCTTTCCTTTCCGCCAGATGAGAACTGACGGGGCACCAGCCCCAGCCACGCAGCAAAGTCGCGCCCGCGCCGGAAGCTCTGCAGGTCAGGCGCAAAAGCTTCAATCGCAAGAGCGGTCAGAGGACCCACTCCAGGCATGCTCTGCAATCTGCAGGTGTTTTCACTTTCCTGGGCAAGCATCCTGATCTTCTTTGTTCTGACATCAATCCGCACACTCTGCTCCGAAATCTGTCGCAGCAGATCAAGGCATTCCTGCTTCACAGCCTCTGGCAGAACCGCCTCATCCAGCATGGCTTCAATGTGTCTGATATGCGCAATCCCCTGTGGCACGACGAGACCGAATTCATACAGAACGGCACGCAGGGCATTCACCAGTTCCGTGCGCTGGTGCACCAGACGCTGCCGGGCCCGGAAAAGAACGCCACGCGCCTGCTGCGCTTCAGTGCGTGGTTCGACAAAGCGCATTTCCGGCTGACGGGCCGCAATGACGATCGCTTCCGCATCAGCAGCATCGTTCTTCTGGCGCTTCACGAAAGGCTTCACATACTGCGGAGCGATCAGTCTGACCTCGTGACCAGCTCCTGCCAGTTCGCGAGCCCAGTAATGCGCGCTCCCGCACGCTTCAAGAACGACCAGAGCAGGCGGCTGCGTGGCCATGAACTGCATAAACTGCTGACGACGCAGCTTTTTGCGAAACATCACCTCGCCCGCACGCGAAGCTCCATGAACCTGGAAAATGTTCTTTGCCAGATCAACGCCTATCACTGTATCCTTCATCTGCCGTCCTTTCGCGCAGTCGTTTCTTCCAACGACCATTCTGGCACATTGCGATGCCGTGCGGGGAGGACGGCAACCACCCCATCTCACACTTGAGGCAATTTCAGGTCATTTTGTAGAGTTCAGTCATCCCACAGGAGCCCGATCTGGAATATTGACGATATTCTGCTTCTGGCGGCGGGTTCTGAACGCAGTGAGGGTGTCACGGCCTGAGAAGGCAGTGTTGGTGGAAGCTATGTGGTCTGTGCACTGTCTGTTTCTTCAGATGGCCTGCCGGAGCCTTCGCAATCGTGCATGAGCGAGGGCGAATTCATGCTGACAGGGGAACATGTCCGGCATGGACAGGACAATCCGACGGACGCTGAGCGTGACACGTGTCGCGATTTTGAGCAGTCGTGCGCGTATGGTGCCACAGGTCGCCGTCTCCAGGCTGGTCTGGCCAAGGGCCAGTCTTTGCAGAGCGGTCAGCAGGACATAGGCAGCGGCCGAGAACCACAGCCGGAGCTGGTTGGCCCGGATGGTGTGGGACGAGGTCCTGTCTGAGAACAGATCCATCTGGCATTCCTTGATGCGGTTTTCCATATCCCCGCGTGCGCAGTAAATCTGTTCGTAGAGATGGCGGGGGTCGGACATTCCCTGCGGTAGCGTGGTGACAATAAAGCGATGATAGCGGTTGCCATGGCGCCATTCGGCCTTGGCCACGACCCGCCTGCGGCGCGTCCAGCTGTCCTTTGTGATCCAGTCAAAGGAGGCGAAACCGCGCGCCGCTCTGCCTGTCGTGGCGGCTTCGTCACGAACCTCAGCGGACAAAGAGGCAATCCGGTCATACAGGCGGGTGTTGCCTGCAAGCCCAAACAGGAAGTCAACGTGGTTGTCTTCGCACCATGTCATCAGACTGTCCCGGGCGAAACCGCTGTCCCCACGCACCAGGATACGCACCCGGGGCCAGCGGCTCCTGATCTGCTCCACGATCCGGCGGATGTCTGCCAGTGCTTCCTTCCCCGGGTCCCTGTCTGCCGTGCGCAGGGTAGCGCTGAGGAGATGGTCCCCGCAGAAGACATACAGGGGAAGATAGCAGTTATGGCCGTAATATCCATGAAAGGCCCGGCCTTCCTGATGGCCATGGATACGATCATCGGTGGCATCCACATCCAGAACGATCCGGGCAGGAGCCCGATCATGCCGGTCCATGTAGAGCGTGACGAACAGCTCCGCCAGTGCCTCATGATCAGCAATGATGCGGCAGTAACGGTCTGCCTTGTGGCCACTGCGCTCCAGCCGGTTCAGTGTGGATTTTCCTGCCAGTGCCGCACAGTTGGCCCGGCTTCCTGACAGACGTCCCGATACCAGACCCATGACAGGATCATGACGTAAAGCGTCATGGTCATTAAGGTCTTCATAGCCCAGTGCCAGGCCCATGATCCGCTGACGGACAAGGTCTTCAACCCGGTATTCCACAAAGGCAGGATGCCGCTTATCGCGAAAACAGGCAGCAAAGCGGCGGCTGAGCCCCAGAATGTCATCAGCCTGCTTCACCAGAATGACGCCCCCATCCGAACTCATGCGACCCCCGTCAAAACGGGCCACAACACGCCGTCCATAGGAGGCTGGAAACTCATACGCGCCTGCGCTACACTCTGTCTGCATCGGGTTCGTTTATTGCTTATGAAAAATTATTTTGTACAAAACAGACTTTTTCATAATCTAACCCGATGTACAACCCTTCTGTGAGATTTCCGCGTCGAACGGATATTTCGTTATCTGGCCGCTGATTACGACAACGAATACATGATGATCGACAGCACAATTGTCCGAGCGCATCAGCATAGTGCCGGAGCTCTCAAAAAAGGGGCACGGATCAGGCCATCGGACGATCACGAGGCGGGCTAACTACAAAGATCCATGCCATCTGCGACGCTCTGGGCAATCCAGTGGAACTCGGCATCACACCGGGACAGGATGCCGATATCACCCAGGCAGAACCACTTCTGGAAAACATCGAACCGGATGCTTTCCTTGCTGACAAGGCGTATGACGCGGACAGGTTGATCGATCGGCTGATACAGCGCGGGATTACCCCGGTCATCCCGCCAAAACGCAACAGAACGACACGACGGAAAACCGATTTTTCTCTCTACCGCGAACGGAACCTTGTTGAGAGGTTCTTCAATAAACTCAAGCAGTTTCGCGCTATCGCAACCCGCTACGATAAACTGAAATCGACCTTCCTCGCAGCCGTGCAGTTCGCCTCAATCATCATCCTGCTTAACTGACGACACGCCGTTGGCCATTGGCCACTTTGGCCACAAAGTCATTTCCAATCTGGGCCACGGCTTTTTCACTGGCCTGCACCATGGCGCGTTTAAGTGCCCCGCAACTTCCGGCCACTGTATTGCTGCCCTGCCCGGTAATGGGCACCACCTGCACAGGCTGGCCTTGTGCGTTTAACACCTGCACGGTGCCTTTAAGGGTAGTGTCCACCGTGTATTTATTATCCCACATGCCGCCCTTAACGCTTACCTGCTCATCCGCCGTTTGCAGGGAAAGTGCCAGCGTATAGCCATGCGGGGCTGGCGTTTCCTGCTGCGCATGCGCAAAGCTGGAATGAATGGCCTGCTGCAACCGCTCCTCGGCAGAGGCCCCAAGGTCTGTGGTGTAATTTACACCAAGGCTGCATGCTATTTGCGCATTCTGCTTGGCAAAACCCGGTGCAAAACTATAGGCCACCGGCGTTTGCACCAAATGCTGCCCCGGCAGATCCTGAATGGGGAAGGAGGCCTCGTTAAGGGCGATGCGAGAACTGCATGCCCCCAAAAGCAACGCCAAAGCAATCAGGCACGCACCGTTTTTACCGGCCACAACCGGACCTCCGTTTAAAGAAAACAAGAACGGAGGCAATACAAGCAGCGTTACCAGAAAATAAGAAATAGTTTTTTAGTGACCATTTCTTATTTATTTCTATCTATAACGTGAATCACGCGTTTGTTATACTTATTTAATACCTAAAACCCGCAGGAAACACGGCCCCCAACAAAGCGTGGCTCACCGGGAATATAGAAATACGTGGTGGTGGCCATACCGCCACTTTCGGCATAGCGTTTGTCCAGAATATTGCGGGCATACAGCGTAGCTTCCCACTTGCCGGAAGGCGGGCGAAACGTAACGTGTGCGCCCAGCAAAAAGTAAGATGGCAGGCGCTGATACCCCGTGCCACCCACCACAATGGCTTGGCTACCCCGGTATTGCCAATCCGGCCCAAAATCCAGCCGATACCCCTTGCCCAAGGGCTGCCGCCACATGGCCTCACCGTTCAGCGTGAGTTTGGGGGAACCGTTATCCACCCCGGCAAAGTTACGCTCTATCGCGTTCCATGTGCCGTGTTTGGCGTAATTGGCGTTGGTGGCGGAGCGGTCCACATTGGGGAAGTTCTGAAAATCCCCACGCTGCCAACCAATATTTTGCATAATGTGCAAACGGCTTATGGGGTTGGCCTCCAACGTGGCCTCAAAACCCCAGCTTTCAGATTTGGGGGCATTTGTAATCTCGCTTAACGGGCCGTAATCGGGAATCAGCACCGTGCCCACAACCTGCTGGTTATGGTAATCATTATAAAACGCCGCGCCGTTAATACGCAGACGGTTGGGTATGGGGTCTGATTTAAAGCCCAGCTCGTATGTCAGCACCGTTTCGGGGTGAAAGGGGTCTAGCTGTGCCTGCACCTGCGTGTTGTTGGTCGTAAAACCGCCGGGCTTAAAGCCCTTGCTCATTTTGTAATACAGCATGGCATTGGGCACGAACTGCCAGGAAACACCCACCTGCCCCGCAAACTGGTTGGAGGCCGTGCTTTCTGCGTGGAAGTTATGCGTGGCTCCGCCAAATATCTGCGATGTCAGGCCCGTAATGCTGCGGTCATCCAGTTCGTGCAAAAGCCCCGCCCAGATGGTGACGTTATGCGGCAGCCGGTAACTGACATGCCCGAATTCCGAAACGCTCTGCTGGTTCTGCCCGAATGAGGTGGACATCATGTAGCCACGCGCGGCGTAATCTGTGTAGTTAAAGAAGAAGCGCTGGTTCATCTGGCTGCGCTGGTAATAGCCGCCCACAACCCAGTTCAGCCGCCCGCCAAGGGCAGAGCCGTTCAGCCGCGCTTCCTGCGTAAACACGTTGCCATCTATGGTGCGGTAGGTATCGGCCTCCTGCCGGGATGTGCCGTCCTGATCCGTGTATTCCCCGCGCCGTTCAGTTTCAAACGCGCTCACGGATGTAAACGTCACCGGCCCAAAATCGTGGATGATATGCACATCCGCGCCCCAGTACTGGTTGTGCTCGCTGGGTTTTAGTCCATCACGCCGGCCGATCAGCTTGTCGAATGTGGAATTGGAAGACCACTGCGCATCTGTTCCCATGCCGTAATCGGGCAGCGGGGTGGAGCCAATAATGCGGTGCACAGCCTGCGGGGTAACCACCTGACTGTTATCCTGTACAAAATGGCCACCAAGCTGGATGGTGGTTTTATCATCCGGCCGCCAGCGCAGCTTGCCGCGCAGGGCCCACAAATCGGCATCCCCTAAGTGATCTCCATTTTCGGGGTCTCGCTGCCAACCGCCGCCTTGGCGTGTTTGCCCCGCCAGCCGAAAATCCAGCCCCTTAGCCAGCGGGCCAGACACATAGGCCTCGCTCCGGCTACGAGCGTAGGAGGCAATATCCTGCGATGCCCCAAAATGCCACGTATCCGTTGGGTCTGCCGTGTGCAAATGCACTTCCCCACCCGTGGTGGACTGGCCGTGCTCCGTACCCACCGGGCCGGGGGTAACGCTGGCGCTGGCCAGATCAAACATCATGCCGTCTGTCATGGCGGCATAGGGGTAGGCAACATCATCCACATACGTCAGCACGGTGGGCATGTTGTTCTGGGTGAAATCATTAAACCCGGACCCACGCAGGTAAAAGTTGGTGGAGGCCGTGCCGTTGATGCTCTGCATCGTTAAGTTAGGGGCTACGTGCTCCAGCCCGCGCAGAGTAGTGATATCGCGGTTGCGCAGCAGTTCCGCCGTAAGATGCGTGGTGGCATCTGGCTCATGCTGGGCGGGTTGAAACATGTAATCATACCGGTGGGCGTTCACCTGCACAGATGTGCTGCTGCGGGCTTCCACCGCCGCGGGGGGGCCTGCATGGTGCCCTATATGCGCACCTGTATAATGCCGCCCATGTGTATGGGGGGGTGTATGCGCTGGCTCTGTAGCCTCGGGTTGGGCGGCCTGCACCATAATAGGCCACAGGCCCAGCGCCATAAGCCCGGCGCAGCGCAAAACACGGCGCGCCTGATGCGCCGCAACACGCCTGCACTGTTGTGGCCCCCGCCCTAAGGCAACACGCTGCCTGTATTTTACCCGGCCAGAAATAACGCCATACCCCTTGCTTTTGTGCACCTGCGGGCCGCCGCATAACGTGCAACGCATAACATATATGTGTGTTTCAGCCCCTAATGCGGGGGATGCCTGCAAGATGCAAGCACACATGCGGGCTGGCAGAAAAATTCATTCCCTTACGGCCAACCCATACTTGCCCGCACCACACGGGGTAGGCAGCCTTCCATGCCAGAGGTAAGGTGGGGCGGAATATTCTTTTGTTTCCGAACACTCAGGTGGGTGGGCCTGCCCCGCACATCTGCTCCAGAAGAAAGAAAGCGGAGACTCCATTTGTCCAAACTCCTCTCCCGTTCCTCCCTGCGTGGCGCATTGTTGCTTTCTGCCGCTCTTGTTGGTGCCACCGCAGGCGCTACTGCACCGGCACATGCTGCCGCACCATCTGCCCCCACAGCGCAGCCAGCCCCCGCCAGCTTTGGCCCCTGGGGTGTAGATCTGGAAGGCCGGGATCTGAGCGTAAAACCGGGGAATGACTTTTTCCGCTACGCCAACGGCACCTATCTGGACCACCTGCAAATTCCCGCAGATATGACAAGCTATGGCCCGTTCAACGCGCTGGCCGAACTTTCCCGCACACGGGTACAGGGTATTTTGAACGATCTTTCCGCCCATCCGGTAGAAAACCCGCGCAGTATTGAAGAAAAGCTGGGCACGTTTTACGCCTCCTACATGGATGAGGCTGCGGTAGAAAGCCTTGGCACCCGCCCGCTTAAGGAAGATCTGGACGCCATTCGCGCCATTAAAACGCCTTCTGATCTGGCCGCCCTTACGGGGTCCTGCCCCGGTAACTTCCAGTTCTCGCCGTTTTCTTTGGGTATCAACCCGGATGCGAAGGACCCCACGCGCTATGCGCTTAATCTGGATCAGGCCGGGCTGGGCCTGCCGGACCGCGATTATTATTTAAAGCCGGAATTCGCCAGCAAGAAAAAGGCCTACCAGGCCTATGTGGAAAAGGCGCTCACGCTGGCAGACTGGCCAGAACCCGCAAAAGCCGCCACAGCTATTGTTACGTTTGAAACACGCCTTGCCAAAGCCCACTGGGCGCGTGAAACGCTGCGAGACCCGCAAAAAACCTACAACCCGATGACTGTGGCTGATCTGGCCAAAAACGCGCCGGGGTTTGAATGGTCTATCTGGCTTTCCGCCGCTGGCCTGCCCGAACAGGGGCTGGACAAGCGCGTGCTGATTGTGGGCGAACCCTCCGCCATTACGGAAGAAGCCCGCGTGGTGGCTGATACGGATATGGATACGCTGCGGGCGTGGCTGGCCGCGCATCTGGTAGAAAACGCCACATCCTACCTGCCAGACCGGTTTGAGCAGGCGCGCTTTGCGCTCACCAAATCCCTTACTGGCCAGCCTTCCCTACCCGCACGGTGGAAGCGCGGCGTGCAGGCCACCAGCTCCGCCATGGGCATGGCGCTGGGCAAGGTGTATGTGCAACGTTACTTCCCGCCAGAAAACCGCACCACCATGCAAAAGCTGACCACGGACTTAAAAGATGCCTTCCGTGTGCGCCTGCGCAACAATACGTGGATGAGCTCCGCCACCAAGCAGGCCGCGCTGCGCAAGCTTGAAAACTTTGAAATTCAGGTGGGCTACCCCAACAAATGGCGCGATTACGCCAGGCTTGATGTGCATAAGGGCGATGTGTACGGCAACGCCCGCAACGGTGTGGCATATGAATGGCGCTACTGGCTGGCACGGCTGGACCAGCCCGTGGACCGTGATGAATGGGACATGACACCCCAGACCGTGAACGCCTACAACAACCCGCTGTTTGATCAGGTTGTGTTTCCGGCTGCCATTCTGCAACCGCCGTTCTTTAACCCCAAGGCGGATATGGCCGTAAATTACGGGGCCATTGGCGGCGTGATTGGCCATGAAATGACCCATTCCTTTGATGATGAAGGCCGCCAGTTTGATGAACACGGCCGCCTGCATGATTGGTGGACAAAGGAAGATGCTGCCCGGTTCCAGAAACTGGCCGACCGGCTTGGCGCGCAGTTTGATGCGTTTGAGGTGCTGCCCGGCGTGCACGTGAATGGCAAGCTGACAATGGGTGAAAACATTGCCGATCTGGGTGGCCTTACGCTGGCGCTGGATGCGTACCATGCCGCACTAAAAGGCAAGCCCGCACCAGAACTGGATGGCCTAACGGGAGACCAGCGCGTGTTCCTTGGCTGGGCACAGGTGTGGCGTGAAAAACTGCGCGAAGAAACCATCCGCCGCTTGGTGGTGACAGACCCGCACTCCCCCCCGCAGGCGCGTGTAAACATGCCCATGCACAATATTGATGCATGGTACGATGCATGGAAGGTGCAGCCCACAGATAAGCTTTACCTTGCGCCAGATCAGCGCGTAAAAATCTGGTAACACCCACACCAGCCCCACACCGTATGGCCCGTGCCCCGGCATGGCCCTGCGGTGTGGCAAACTTCTTGCAAACTTCTCTCTGGCACCACAGCAGCAGCCATGACACAATACGCACCACACTGGCATGGGGCCGGTATGCGTAAACCCTGCGGAACAGGTGGAGAATAACGGGCGGGTCATGATCGACAGGTTCAGTTCCTCCCGCCATCCTGCCAGACAGGAACCCCGGCTGCTGCCCAACAGCGGCTCAAACGCTGCGGAAAACACCGCCAGCCCCCGCACATCCCAGCCCGATACGGAAGATGTGCGCGCACGCCTTTTTCCTGCGGCGCCTGTGCCGCGCACACGTGGCGTTAACGTACGGGGCACCTCCACCCCGCTTATCCGCAAGGAAATATACGCAGATCCCACGCTAGGGCCTGTACTTACCGCCTCCTTTTTAGCCCATGTGCTGCTGCTGGCCGCCTTGTTGTACAAGGCCACGCACCATCAGCCCCAAGGCTCCCCCGATGCTGCCCAGCAATCCGCCGGGGTGGAAATGGTGTTCTCCCAACCGCAGGCTTCCAGCGGCATGGTGGGCGCACAATCCCCCGATGCAGGTGGCGGGAATGAGGCCAAACACGCCGCCCAAACCAGCAGTGAGCCACCAACCCCGGCAGATGCCGAACCCACGCCCACACCCCCGACAGAGGAGGCACCCTCCGCCCCCATTCTGCCGCCATCTGATGATGGGCTGCCTAAGCCGGTAGAAAACAAGACAGAAACCAAGCCATCGCACCCGGTTACGGAGCATAAGCCCAAAACGCCGCAGCCTGCGCGCCCCACACCGCATGCCAAGCCTACGCCCCGGCCCAGCCACCACAAGCCTTCCCCGCTGGACCACCCCATGGATATGTCCTTTAACGAGGCCCCAGCCCCGCGCCGCAAACAGCATGGCCGCCCCGGTGGTTCCAGCGCCCCGATTGACCTTTCCATTGGCCCGATGGTGGAAAATGGTGAGCTAAACGCCCACTACGCATCACGCACCACAGTACATGGCGTGAGCAGTGATTACGCGGCGGAAATTGATGAATGGATTCAGCGCCACCTGTACTACCCGCCAGATGCGGCAGAACGGGGGGATGAAGGCCCATCCTCGGTGCATGTTATTCTGGACCGCACAGGGCATGTGTTCAAAGTGTTCCTCACCAGTGGCTCTGGATCTTCCGATCTGGATTCCGCAACCATAGGCATGTTCCACGGCGCACAACTGCCACCCGTGCCGCCGGATATGAAAGACAAGTTCATCAACTTTGATGTAACGGTCAACTACATGCTCATCCGCAACTAATACGGCCTACAAAAACGGGGCACCGGCTTGCCAAAAAGCAGCCGACACCTCGTTTTTACTGTGTAGATCAGGATGTTTTACAACGATCCTGCTCCTTTACCCCTTACTTTCAGGCACGTTTGGCAAGCTGTGTTGCCGTGGCATCTGATACCAGATAAGGCCCTGCCGCCAGCACCTGCACGCTTAGCATCCGTATGCCAGATGCTGGGCGCACATTCAGATCCAGCTTGGCGTTGCCATTTGTCCAGCGGGCTGTACCATTCTGCTCCAGCGCGTACCAGCCGGGTAGTTCTTCATTTTCCAAATGCGTTGAAACTTCCAGCACATTTCGGGCATCTCGCAGGGTTATTTGCCCCACAGCCACACCCAACTTACGCCGATCATCTACAAACGGGCCTTCTACATCGCACGGGCGGCTGGTGCGGGAGACAATCTGCACACTTTGCACATTTGCTGGCAGCATAAAGGTATAATGCCCATCCTGCACCTTTATGGCCCGGATACGCTTGCCGGTATTTGTTTCCAGTTTGATATCCGGGTTGGCAAGCAGATCACGCAAAACAGTTTGGCAAAGGACCTGCCCCGCAGCGTTATGCCTGTTTGCGATTTTTTCAAACAAGGGCTGCACAAAGTCTTTTTGCGTGCACAAAGGGCCAAGCGAGACATCAATCAGACCCAGAATATCCAGATCCAGCCCAACGGTGGTAATGTTGGTTAGCGGGTTGTAATACCCCCACACGCTGGAAGAATCCGGAAAATCTACCGTAAGGTTGTTGGGAATAGTGCTTGTTGAGTTGCCGTTTGAATCAATAAACGTCACCACATTGGAAAGCACACCTACGCCAACACCAGCGCTATCCACCTTAATGTTGCCGCCATCTGGCCCAACGTTGATAGAGCTTAGAGCCCTTTTGGAAATTCGCTATGATAGGTTTTCAAGAGGTTTTGAGCGTGATTCAAAGGCAGGATGTGGACGCCAGCACAACGAGGCCGCATGGCCGGAATTACACGCAAGACGAAACGCTATCCGTCTGATCTGACAGATGAGGAATGGGAGCGCATAGCGCCTCTGATGCCCCCTGCGAACCGGCGTGGTCGGAAACGGACAACCGATTTCCGTGAGATCATCAATGCTCTGCGCTATCTCGTGCGCTCAGGCTGCGGTTGGGAGATGCTTCCGGTTCATTTTGGCCCATGGCAAACGGTTTACTGGTGGTTCCGCAGGCTGATGCGCCGTTTCCTGTTCCAGACCATTCATGATGTCTGTCTGATGCTCGATCGTGAAGCGACAGGACGCGAAACCAGTCCATCGGGTGGTGTCATTGATAGCCAGAGTATCAAGGCACCCCACGCAAAGACACGTGGTTATGACGCAGGCAAGAAGATCGTCGGTCGGAAACGTCACATCGCAGTTGATACGGATGGCCGCCTTCTCCTGGTCCAGCTGACAACAGCCGATATTTCGGACAGTGCAGGAGGACAGATGATCCTTGATGCCATTCGTAAACGCTGGCCTTGGGTGAAGCACCTGTTTGCCGATGGAGCCTATGACCGCCTCCAGTTGATGGATAAGGCCACTTTTCTCGACTTCACAGTCGAGATCATCCGGCGGTCAGAGACAGCAAAAGGGTTTGAAATCCTGCCGCGTCGGTGGGTTGTGGAACGGACCTTCGGTTGGATGATCCGCTGGCGTCGCCTTGTGAAGGACTACGAACAGCGGATCGACGTCGCAGAGGCCATGATCCACATCGCCATGGGAAGCCTCATGCTACGCCGAAACGCTCATCCGTGAATTTCCAAAAGGGCTCTTAGCACGTTGGCGGCAATAACACTTCCACCCAGTTCCAGCGTGCCACCATCTACCGTAATGTTTTTAATGGCACCAACAGAGGCCAGGCCGCCGCCAGCCACCACCGTAGCGCCGTTTTCCACCACAATGCGGCTTAGCGCCTGCACATCGGCAAGGTTACTTAGGTTCACCACCACGGGGTCTCCCGCCGGGGTGTTGGCATCCCGCGTGATCAGGATGTTGCCGGTTACGTTAAGGTTAATCAGATCCTCAACAGAGTAATCTATTACCTTGTCAAACAGTAGACGCGGATTTCTCACACTTGAGGCAATTTCGGGTCATTTTGTAGAATTCAGTCATCCCACAGGAGCCCGATCTGGAATATTGACGATATTCTGCTTCTGGCGGCGGGTTCTGAACGCAGTGAGGGTGTCACGGCCTGAGAAGGCAGTGTTGGTGGAAGCTATGTGGTCTGTGCACTGTCTGTTTCTTCAGATGGCCTGCCGGAGCCTTCGCAATCGTGCATGAGCGAGGGCGAATTCATGCTGACAGGGGAACATGTCCGGCATGGACAGGACAATCCGACGGACGCTGAGCGTGACACGTGTCGCGATTTTGAGCAGTCGTGCGCGTATGGTGCCACAGGTCGCCGTCTCCAGGCTGGTCTGGCCAAGGGCCAGTCTTTGCAGAGCGGTCAGCAGGACATAGGCTGCGGCCGAGAACCACAGCCGGAGCTGGTTGGCCCGGATGGTGTGGGACGAGGTCCTGTCTGAGAACAGATCCATCTGGCATTCCTTGATGCGGTTTTCCATATCCCCGCGTGCGCAGTAAATCTGTTCGTAGAGATGGCGGGGGTCGGACATTCCCTGCGGTAGCGTGGTGACAATAAAGCGATGATAGCGGTTGCCGTGGCGCCATTCGGCCTTGGCCACGACCCGCCTGCGGCGCGTCCAGCTGTCCTTTGTGATCCAGTCAAAGGAGGCAAAGCCGCGCGCCGCTTTGCCTGTCGTGGCGGCTTCGTCACGAACCTCAGCGGACAAAGAGGCAATCCGGTCATACAGGCGGGTGTTGCCTGCAAGCCCGAACAGGAAGTCAACGTGGTTGTCTTCGCACCATGTCATCAGACTGTCCCGGGCGAAACCGCTGTCCCCACGCACCAGGATACGCACCCGGGGCCAGCGGCTCCTGATCTGCTCCACGATCCGGCGGATGTCTGCCAGTGCTTCCTTCCTCGGGTCCCTGTCTGCCGTGCGCAGGGTAGCGCTGAGGAGATGGTCCCCGCAGAAGACATACAGGGGAAGATAGCAGTTATGGCCGTAATATCCATGAAAGGCCCGGCCTTCCTGATGGCCATGGATACGGTCATCGGTGGCATCCACATCCAGAACGATCCGGGCGGGTGCGCGCTCATGCTGGTCCATGAAAAGCGTCACGAACAGGGTAGCCAGGGCCTCATGATCAGCAATGATGCGGCAGTAACGATCTGCCTGCTGCCCACTGCGCTCTAGCCGGTTCAGCGTGGATTTTCCTGCCAGTGCCGCACAGTTGGCCCGGCTTCCTGACAGACGTCCCGATACCAGACCCATGACAGGATCATGACGTAAAGCGTCATGGTCATTAAGGTCTTCATAGCCCAGTGCCAGGCCCATGATCCGCTGACGGACAAGGTCTTCAACCCGGTATTCCACAAAGGCAGGATGCCGCTCATCGCGAAAACAGGCAGCAAAGCGGCGGCTGAGCCCCAGAATGTCATCAGCCTGCTTCACCAGAATGACGCCCCCATCCGAACTCATGCGACCCCCGTCAAAACGGGCCACAACACGCCGTCCATAGGAGGCTGGAAACTCATACGCGCCTGCGCTACACTCTGTCTGCATCGGGTTCGTTTATTGCTTATGAAAAATTATTTTGTACAAAACAGACTTTTTCATAATCTAACCCGATGTACAACCCTTCTGTGAGATTTCCGCGTAGATTGATGGCCATGGCCAACGGGTCCTTATTACATGAAGAAAGCCCGCGTTAACTATTTATTAAGTATTAACGAGGAACGACTTCATTTTTATTTTGAATATATTTATAAAACGTAAACGTTTTGAAAAAATTTACACAACCCAGCGCGCAGCTTTCCCTCTGCCGCCCGCGCTGCGCTCAAGGCAGGTTTGATCACGAAAAACTGAAGCTGCATCCCGCCATGTTTACGGGCTATCCTGCTGGCAATGCTTTCGTGCAGGGCGGCTTCTTCCCTGCAAGTCAGAACATAAGACACCTGCCAGAAGGAACAGTACTGCATGCCCCGTTCAGAGAATTCGCAAATCCCAACAGATATCCCCACCATCCGCGTGGTGGCCATGCCCACAGATACCAACCCGGCAGGAGACGTGTTTGGCGGGTGGATTGTTTCTCAGATGGATCTTGCAGCCGGCACCACGGCAGCTTTTCGGGCCAATGGGCGGTGCGCCACCATTGCCATCAACAGCCTTGTTTTTATGGAACCCGTGGTGGTGGGGGATGAGGTCAGCATTTACACCCGCATTATCCGCTCGGGCCGCACATCGCTGACCATTCATGTAGAAACATGGCGCCGCGCCCGCCACACGCATCTGACATCCAAGGTGACGGAAGGCGAATTTATTTTTGTAGCGCTGGATGAAAACCGCCGCCCCCGCCAGTTGCCACCTCCGCAGCCGGGTGATGAACTGCCAGAAATTGTGCCCCCACAGCAGGTTAAACACCACGCGGCACCTTTATAAGCCTGTGTCGCGTTATGGCACGGCAGCCAGAACACAGCTTGAGTGTTATCTGGCTGTTTGGCTTTTTTCAGCTTTCCACGCCAAGGCCGGATGGTCTAGAAATCCGGCCAACAGGTTTTTTCATGTCTTGGCTCTGGCGCAAACCCGGCCTGCACGGCATATAAACCACGCATACGCGTAAAAAAGGCAGGAAAGGGAGGCCCGGGCTTATGAAACACTGGCAGATCGACCAACTGCCTTGGGATCAGTTTGATCCCTCTAAAGTAGATCCGCAACTGGTGCCTGCCATCAAGGCGGCCTCGGTGGTGGAACGCAACAGCGTGGATTACGCGCTTTACCTGAACAACGTGTTCCGTGATGACCCGGACTTTAGAGAAGCCGCAGACCACTGGGCCATAGAAGAAGTACAGCACGGTGATGCGCTGGGCCGCTGGGCCATGCTGGCAGACCCCACGTGGGATTATCACGCAGCCTTCCAGCGTTACCGGGATTTTTACCAGATTCCGCTGGAAGTGGAGCAATCTGTCCGTGGCTCCCGCACGGGGGAACTGATTGCCCGATGTATGGTGGAAACAGGCACGTCCTCTTTTTATTCCGCACTGGCCGATGCCACCGAAGAACCCGTGCTAAAGGCCCTGTGCAAGCAGATTGCAGCGGATGAGTTCCGCCACTTCAAACTGTTTTATGACCACATGAATCGCTACCTGAAGCGCGAAAACATTGGCACGCTGCAACGCGCACGCATTGCCCTAGGCCGCGTAACGGAAAGCGAGGATGACGAGCTAGCATCCGCCTACTACACCACGAACGACCCCGCAAACATGCCGTATGACCACACGCGCTGCATTGCGGCGTATATGTCCCGCGCCATGAAGAACTATCAGCCCCAGCACCTGCGGCGCGTCACCAACATGGTGTTCAAGACCATTGGCGTTAACCCGCACGGCAAATGGCAGAGCGCTGTGTTCTGGATTGCGGAAAAACTGTTCTTCAGCCGCCAGCGCAAGTTTGCGCGCATTGCGGGCATAAGCTAGCCGCCCTTCTCCTTCTCACTTTGGCAGCGTAAGCTCCTCTCCGTTAAAATAAACGGAGATTTACATCTGATGTTTACGCATATTGTAGTGGGCAGTAACGATATTGCCCGTTCCAAAAAATTCTACGATGCCATTTTTGAAGCTATGGATATTCCCCCTTCAGAAATTCACCCCAATGGCCGCCTGGTTTACGCCAAGCAGGGCCAGCGCTTTGTTGTTACCAAGCCGCTGGATGGCAAACCCGCCACCCCGGCCAATGGTGGCACCATTGGGCTGGAAGCCGCCACACCCGCTATGGCCGATGCATGGCACAAAGCAGGTATCGCCAATGGCGGACAAGCCATTGAAAACCCGCCCGGCGTACGCCAGACGGGCATGGGCCCGCTATATCTAGCCTACCTGCGGGACCCCGATGGCAACAAGCTGTGCATTGGCTGCAAGGTTCCGGCCTAAGCCCTAACAGGTTGTGTTTAACCTTGGCGGAACACCCTTCCGCCGGGGCTTAAATAAAAAAAAGCTGCGTGCCATTTTACGGGCCGCAGCTTTTTTTGTGCCTGATTCTCTCAAGGCAAACAGCGTTACACTTCTTCTTCCGTATTGGTTTGCGCCACCAAAATAGCGTGAGAGTTCATGCGGGATGCCAGCATGTGCCCCATAGCCACCGCGCCAACAGAAAGTGCTACAGAAAGCACCACATTCACCAACGCACGCCCCCAGCCCCCAACGCGAATAAGATCCAGCGTTTGCAGGCTGAAGGAGGAAAACGTGGTGTATCCGCCGCATATGCCCAGCATAACAAACAGCCGCGTGGTTTCCGATACCGGATACCGGCCAGATGCCAGTGTAAGCGTGCCAAAAAAGCCGATAACAAAAGAGCCCACCATGTTCACACCAATAATGGTGCCCCACGGAATATACCGGCTGATGGGTGCAGTCAGAACAGAAACAAAATAGCGCGCCAATGTGCCCAGCGCGCCCCCGATCATAACAATCAGGCAGGAATAGAAAGACATAAGTAAACCTTAATCCGCCATAGTGCGATCCACCGCCAAACCGGCAGAGGCCTGGCAGGTGGGCATCATTTCCACGTGGTTGATGTTCACATGTGCAGGCAGGCTTAAAACCCATGCCACCGTTTGGGCAATATCTTCGGGCAAAAGCGGGTGCGTGCCTTTGTAAACATCCTCCGCCTTGGAGGCATCCCCCAACCGAACCTGACTGAACTCACTGCCGCCACACAGGCCAGGGGCAATGGTGGTGGCCCGCACCTGCTTGCCCAGCAGATCGCTGCGCAAATTGCGCATAAACTGCTCAACAAACGCCTTGGAGGCCCCATACACGTTGGAACCGGGGTAAGGGTACGTGCCCGCCGTGCTGCCAAGGGCCACAACATGCCCCCAGTTACGCGCAACCATGCCGGGCAGCAGCGCACGCGTAATTTCCACCATGCCGGTAACATTGGTGGCTATCATGCGCTGCCAATCTTCCAGATTGGTTTCCCACGCTTTTTCCAGCCCCAGCGCCAGCCCGGCGTTGTTCACCAGTACGTCCACCTCCTGCCAGCCTGCGGGCAGGCTTTGCGGCAGGGCAGCAAGGGCGGGGGCGTCTGTCATATCCAGTTTAAACGGCAGAATCTGGCCCTTGGCTTGGGCGGCCAGTTCTTCCAGCCGTTCCTGCCTGCGGCCTGTGGCAATAACGCGGTAGCCCTGCTGGGCTAAAAGCAGCGCTATGGCATGCCCAAATCCGGCGGTGGCACCCGTTACCAAAACAGTTTGTGGTTGCTTGCGTGTCATACCCGTAGCCCTTTTTTGTGCATGAAACGGGGCGAGCCCCAAAGCAGGAAAGCCGCAGCAATGGGCGTGCGCCATGCTTCCCGCATTGCCTGTAACTGTAGGACAAGGCGGGGCAAGTTTCAAAACACCATCTTGGGTGGTGGTTTTACAGGGGTGCAGGTGGGTGCGGGCTGGCTTCGGCTTCCTGCAAAATCTGGCGCTCTGGCGTGTGCAGCATGTCTGCCAATGTGCGGCTGTCTAGCACCGCCATAAACGCACCCAGCGCCTCACCCAGTGCACCACGTAAATGGCACGCGCGGGCCAGCAGACATTCTGTACTGCCCGGCACCCCGGGGGAAGGCGACATGCAGCTTACCAGCGCCATATCATCTTCCGTATGGCGCACCACATCGCCAATACAAATATCCTCTGGCGCGCGGCCCAGCATAAGCCCACCGCCCCTGCCGCGCAGGGTATCTATAAACCCGCCCCGGCCCAGATGATGAATGATCTTGACCAAGTGATTTTCTGAAATGCCATACACACGCGCAATCTCCTTTATGGAAACGCGGCGGTTGGTATGCACGGCCAGATAAAGCAACGTGCGCAGGGCATAATCTGTGTGCAGTGTCAGACGCATAGGGCCTTTTACACCATGATGGGCTGGTATGCCCATTCATCTCTTTAAGATGCCTTAAAAACACATCGTAACTAACGCCCAAAACCATAAGCGTTCAGCGCAGCCAGAGGCCCCAATGCTCCATCATCAGCCCGATATCCGTATCCGCCGTGTGTATGAAGAAGCCCAGCCAGATGATGGTGCCCGCGTGCTGGTAGATAGGCTGTGGCCACGCGGCGTAAGCAAGGAGCGCGCAGCCCTTACCCTGTGGCTGAAGGACATTGCCCCCTCCACCGCCCTGCGTGAATGGTTTGCGCATGACCCCGCCAAGTGGGAGGGCTTTTGCCAACGCTACACGGCAGAGCTAAACGCCAACCCGCAGGCTGTGCAGGAACTGGCCGATCTGGCCCGCAAAGGCCGCGTAACCCTGCTGTTTGGTGCGCGGAATACCACCTATAACGGGGCCGTGGTGCTGGCCACCTACATGGCTGCCCATCTGGCCCACCGCACCTGAAAAAACCGGCACACCCAAAGCTGGAGAACAAAGCGGGAAACGCGGGAAAACACTATAGGCAAGCTGCCTTCCACAAAACTATCCACAGGCTTTTCCCGCATTCTCTCCCCCTTTTCTGTGGATAAGATTTATGACACAGCAGGAGAACAAACGTTCAAAATCGGCTGTTTTCCGGGATTTTTAGAGATTCGTTTTATGACAAGCGCAGAATTAGCTTGACCCTAAAAAAACATGACGAGTCGGGCTTGCCACGATTCATCCACAGGCCATCCACACAGTTTGCCCAACGCCCCACCGGTTATAAACAGGCGGTAACACAAGCTATTGCGCAGCCCCCTGTGCACTGGCACAAGATGAGGCCCATTGCGCCCCCGCGCCCTTTATACAGGCCCAGTAGAAGAACAAAGGAGCATACGCCACCGCATGCAGTTCATTCTTACTTTTTCCTGCCCGGATCAGCCCGGCATTGTTGCGGCTGTGACATCCGTTCTGGCAGAGCGAGGTGCGGACATAACCGAAACCCACCAGTTCAGCAACCGGGAATCTGGCACATTGTTCATGCGGCTGGCCTTTCATGCGCCTGCGCCGGGTAATTTGGCAGAAATAAATGCTATTCTGGCCCCCGTGGCCAAACGCTTTGGCATGCAGATGCGCCTGCATGATGCCGCGGTGCTACCGCGCATTATTATTATGGTGTCTCGCTTTGATCATGCGCTGCTCAACCTGCTGTATCAGGTGCGGGTGGGCTGGCTGAAGGCGGATATTGTGGCCATTGTTTCCAACCACACAGATAGCGCTGCCACGGCGGAACAAGCTGGTATTCCCTATTACTGCTGGCCCGTAAACAAGCAGAACAAGACCGAGCAGGAAGACAAGCTGCGTGCCCTGATAAAGGAAACAAAGGCTGATCTGGTAGTGCTGGCCCGCTATATGCAAGTGCTTTCGGATTCGCTCAGCGCAGAATTAAGTGGCCGGGTGATTAACATCCACCATTCCTTCCTGCCCTCCTTCAAGGGGGCCAAGCCGTATCATCAGGCATATGCCCGTGGGGTAAAGCTGATTGGCGCCACCGCCCATTATGTTACGGCGGATCTGGATGAAGGCCCGATTATCGAGCAGGAAACTGCGCGAGTCACGCACAACCTCTCGGTGGAAGATTACATTGCCACGGGGCGGGGTGTGGAATCGCAAGTGTTGGCACGGGCGGTTAAAATGCATGTTGAGCATCGGGTTATGATCAACGGCCACCGCACTGTGGTGTTTGCCTAAACACCCAAGGCTGCCGCCCCATTGCGGGCGGTTTGTCTTTTGCAGCCATAAAAAAAGGCGCCCCGGATGGAGCGCCTTTTTTGTATGCAACCCATAAGGGCCACATGCAGCAAAATTAGTTGCTGCTGTTGTTTTCGCCGCCGTTCGGGCCGCCATGTTCGCCACCTGGGCCGCCATGTTCGCCACCTGGGCCACCATGTTCGCCACCGAAGTTGCCCTGCTGGCCACGATCACCGCGTTCACCGCCCTGCTGGCCACGGTCACCACGTTCGCCACCCTGCTGGCCACGATCACCACGGTCGTCACGATCACCGCGTTCACCACGGTTTTCATCGCCACGGCCGTTCTGGTTGTCGCTGTTTTCGCTGTGCTTGTGTTTGTGGTGGTGGCTTTCTGCGTGAGAAGCAACCGGCATAGCAACACCCAGAGCAGCAAGCAGAAAAAGAGCTTTTTTCATCGTTAACAATACTTTCGTTCAATGCGTTAGGCACCGCACTGAGGCAGTGCGTGTCGGAAACCAAGCTAGGAAAGAATTGAGACAAAATAAAGGCTGGCAGACATACATTATGTTAATTTGATTTATGCCCTGCTTTGCATCCAGCCCATGCCTTGCTGCTCTGCCCCTTTATATAGTGTGAGAAAGCAGGAACGTAATTCTGCCACAAGCGTATGTGAAAAACAGAAGCATTATAAAATAGAGGTTTGACATGAAATTCCATTATCTTGCAGCCGCTGCCATGATGGGTGTGATGTGTGCATCCGCCCCCCTTCATGCCGAACCCCAGTTTAACGGCCCCGGCGGCCGTGGTGGCCCACAAGGCGGCCCGAACGGTGGCCCCGGTGGTGGCGCCATGCATGGTGGCCAGCGTGGTGGCCCCGGCCCAGCCATGCACAACGCCAACCGAGGCGGCCGTGGCGGCCCCGCACGCGGCGGTGACAACTTTGATATGAACCGCACATGGCGGAAGGGAGAGCGTTACGATGGCCCGCGTAATAGCCGCTGGGTTATTAATAACTGGCAGAGCCAGCGTGGCCTGTATGCGCCGCCGACTGGGTATTCCTGGATGCGCTATGGCAACCAGTTTTTGTTAACATCCGTTACCACAGGCATTATTGCCGGTGTTGTAAGTGCCACTATTGGGGCCGTTGCCACACCCGCAACCCCTACCTATGCCGCCCCAACCTACGCAGCGCCAGGCTACGCTGCCCCCGGTTATGCAGCACCGGGATATGCCGCACCCGGATACGCAGCACCAAGCGGTTACTAAAAACTGCCGTATATCACGTAGGATATTTTCAGAACGTATTTTGCAATCCGGTAATATCCTACACCAAAAAAAGGCCGCTGCCCCACTTATCGGGGCGCGGCTTTTTTTAACGTGGTTTTTTACGGAGTGCGTGCTGGCACATTACGCCACTGCCGCCAGCCCTGCACGGCAAGGCCAATAAAGGCCGCGTACAGCACGACAGTTACAAACAACCTGCGTTGCACAAACAGCAGCGCATACAAAACATCCACCACAATCCACAGCACCCAGCAGGCGCGGTAGCGCTTGGCTGTCCAAATTTGGCCCAGCACACTGTAAGCACTTAGCCCGGCATCGGAAAGAGGCATGGGGTCATCCGTTACGGTGCGCAGGGCCAGCCCTAATGCCAAACCTGCCAGGGCTGTTATGCCGGTATCTCGCCACAAGGTTTGCACAGTTGGGGTGACAATATGCACCTGCCCGCTTGCCTGCACACCGCGCAGCCAGCACCACAGGCCATACAGCGCCAAAGCTGCAAACACAGCCTGCAAAGCAGCATCTGCGTATAAATGATCCTGCGCAAACACTGCGCCATAAAGCACCGATGCCAAAAGCATAACCGGCCAGCACCACACCGTTCTGCGCCCCGTAAGCCACACGCCCAAGGCACTGGTAACTGCCGCCAGCCATTCCAGCCCAGACACTATTTCTGCCCCGCCAGCAAGGCAGGCAAACGGGCCAGCAGTTCCTGCCCTTCCTGCGCCTGTGCAAACCACTGGGCATGGCCAAGCAGATACTCCGTATATGCCACCTCGGCCGAGGCTTCATCTTGCAGCAGCGTTCCAAAATATGCTGTTTCAGACAGTGCAAATTCTACATGCACCAATGGCAAAAACGCCACCACCTGCGCACGCTCTGCCGCACTTAAAGGCCGAATGTGCTGATACCCTGCCACAAATGCAGCAAGCTGGCCCCACACCACCAAAGGCCTTGCCTGCTGCGCACCCAATGGCGGTAAAGCCAGCCAATCCACCATGGCGCGCTCTATGGCCACGGCCATATCAAACGCGGCACAGGTGCGGTCTGCCATGCCAAAATCCAGCACGGTAACTGGCGTGTTTGCGTTCCAGAACAAGTTGGAAGGGTGCCAGTCTCCATGCCCCCAAGCGGGTTTTATGCTGGGCAGTAACGGGCGCAGATGATTGTGAAACGGCAGAACAACCCGTGCCACATCCTGCTGCCACGGGCGGTTGGCCAATGCCGCCACCAGCCCCGGTTGCCGCGCCACCCATTGCTGTAGTGCGGGCATAAAATCTGCTTGCCCCACCACGCACATGCTGGAAACAAGCGGCACCACTGGGGCAGTTTGACCCGCCACATCCGCGCTGCGTTCCGGGGCTGTATAATCTGCCGCAGCTTTGTGCAGTTGTGCCAGTGCGGCCCCCGCCGCATGGGCCTGCATGGTGGAGAAATATGGCTTCCAGGACATCACATCCCGGTAGGTGTCTTCCCCTTTGGCGGGTAGAAAAACCTCGTATGTCCAGTTGCCAAGTTCCAGCGCGGTGTGCCCGTTATGCAGGGCCAATGCGGGGCATACGGGCAGCCCCTTGCTGGCCAGATGCCAAATAAAAGCGTGTTCCTGCTCTAGCATGGCCGCACTACGCAACGCCCGCGCATGGCGTTTGAGCACGCAGCTTGTCGCTCGCACCGCCTGCCCGCCGATGTTGTTGCCACTGGCACTGGCAGAAACCTCCCCCGCAAGCTGCACCACACAGGCGGCAGAAAACGGGCGCATGCTGTGCCACACAACATCCCGCGCTGGCGGAATATTGGTAAAATGCGCGAGAACAGCAGAAACTTCATCAAACGTCAGGCAGGGCCAATCCCGCTTTTCCTGCACGCCGTGTACGCCAAACTGCGCCGTGTTTGGGGGGGAAGGATCTGCCACGCCTAAAACCCGGTGGAGGCTGTAAACAGGGCTGCAAACCCACCGCCAATGTAATAATCCGGGGCCTGACCGGCTATGGTGGTGCCATAGCGGCCCTGCGTATCATGCGCGTTCATGGTGGGGTCTGCCACGCCGGAAAGGTAATGCTGGTTGGTGATGTTAATAAAGTTCATGCGGAATTCTGGCCGATGCAGCACAGAAACATCATCCATCCGATACCCCAGCGCCAGATTGCCCGTAACATGGCTGGGCATGCGCTCATCATTCATGAAAGTTGCATATTGGTGGCCGGTGTATTTTACGGTCATCACACCAAAAAAGTGCCCATCATCATACGTCAGGCCCGCAGCAGCCTGTAGCGTGGGGCTGCGCACGGCGCGTTTGCCGCGTGTGGGCAGCAGGTCTCCGCCCGAATACAGGTCATTATCAATGGTGGCGTGCAGATATTCGCCCGAAAGATACGGGCTGATATGGTGCCACGGGCGCAAACCTATTTCCACATCCACCCCGCGAGATGTCTGCCCGCCCGCATTGATGGTGGAATTTACGAGTGCACCATTTATCATAGCTAACGTGGCAATCTGGCGGTTTGTGAAGTTATAATTAAATAACGTCAGGCTGCCCACAACGCGGCTGCCTGCGTACCGGTAGCCCAGTTCCTCTGCTATGGAGTATTCGTTTTTCAGGCTGGATGTGCCTTTTTGCGTCACCGCGCCGGATGTGGGGTCATACGCATCATACAAAGCAGGTTCTGCCGGGGTGCGGAAGTTGGTGGTGGCATTGAAAAATACCTGATGCTCCGGCGTAATCTGAAAACGCACGCCAAAGCGCGGCAGGGGTACTGCGGTGTTCATGTTGGCGTGGTAAGGCGCACCCGGCACGGCGTTTGTGCCTGTGCGCGAGAACATTACTTCCTTAAAACCTGCTGTTAACAACAGCCGATCATGCAACAGAGAAACCCTATCCCCCACAAACAGCGCATTGGTTTGCGAGATAGTGTGGTTGCTGGCCCCTAACAGCATATTGCCATCGGCCAACGTAATGGGCCGCCCGCCCCATATGCTGCCCGCATTGCCGCTGCCATTTACGGCGGCAAAGGTTTCGCGCTCGGTATCATCACCGTAATCATACCAATAGCCCAGCACCAGATCATTCACGCCGCGCTTCCATTCCAGCGCAGATGTAAAGCCGGAGCGAAAGCTGCGCTGTGTGTAATCTGCCCGCACGGTGCTGTAGCCATCTGCCGTTACGGGCAAATCCAGCACATCGGGCACGGCCTGCGTGCCATTATACAGGCCGGAAGTGGGCAACTGCGTGCCGCCTGCAGCATTGCCATACGCGCCTTGTGCGTAAGGTGTAACGTGCAGGCTTAGCCCCTCCGCCAGTGTAAATTGCAAAGGGGCGGCCAGATACAGCGTGCGTTCCGGCTGGCGAGAAAGCCGCCAGTAGTCCGAACCCCCGTAATCATCATCGGCGTGGAAGTGCCTGTCCAGATTATTGGGGCCACCTATGCCGTAACTGCGCCAATCATCCTTGCTCACCTGCGGGTAGTAGCTGTCCACCGCTTGGTTCCAAGATCCTAACAGCCCCGCGCTGTTGCCTTGGCCCCATGTTTTTTCCAGCTTGAAATCAACATGCTGGCGCTCATCCCGCCCGGCCCCGCGCCAGTTATCCGTGGCGCTGTGAGAATAGGATACAAAGCCCCGCAGGCCGGTATTATGCCCGATCTCGCCCGTATCCAGCCGCAGGAACTCACGGTTGGTATCGTAAGAACCATAGGAGGCACTGAACTGCCCGCCCGCCTTTTCTGCCGGCGTGCGAAAACGCAGCTTCATCAACCCGTCAGCGGCGTTCATCACCGGGCTATCCAGATCGGGAGATCCCTGTTGCAGGGATATGTTTTCGTAATTCTCGCTATCTGCAAACTGGCTGGGGTAGCCGGTGTAATAGGCAATATCATTCAGCGGCATGCCTTCCAGCACGTAGCCTATGGCATCTCCATTCATGCCACGCACACTGATATTGGTTTGCGGAGAAAACCCAAACGGGTCTGACCCACTTACATTCGCGCCCGGCAGTTGGGAAACCAGCTCAAACGCCGTGGCTGTGGGGGATTGCAGGCGAATATAGTCCTGCCCCACCACGCTTTGGGCCTGCGGTTCGGATTGCGGGTGTATCAGCCCGCCCCCAGCACTGGCATGTTGCAGGTTGGCACGCACAATTACCACCTGCGGGCGGCCAGAAGCCTGCACCGGCGCACCCGGCGCTTTGGGGGCTGTAGCGGCATGTGCGCCTGCGGGCGTTGCCGTATGCTGGGCGGCTTTTTGCCCTGTGGGCGGCACAGATACAGCCTGTGCCCATGCAGCCCCAACCGGCCACGCCATACCAGAAAGCAGCGTGCCAGAAGCCAGCGCGCAGGCCATCCACCACCGTTGGCGGCAACAGCGCCGCACCTTGGGGGCCGCACACCAGCACGCCGCAGTTTGTATTAAGGCTGGCATCTGGCTTTATCCTTCTGCCGCACTCAGGCGCACCTGCCGCACCACGCGCTCCATTGTTAACCCCTGCACTAAAATAGTGAACACAACCACCGCATAACACACTGCAAGCAGCACATCACGCATAGGCCCGTGTTCCAGGCTTAACGCAAGGGCAATGGAAATACCGCCGCGCAGGCCGCCCCATGTCATAATGGCCAAGACGCGCCAGCGTTGTGAATCCCGCAAATACACCGGCAACATGGCCAGCAGCACGCTTAACGCCCGCACGGTAATGGAAAGCGGAATAGCCAAAACAGCCGCCAGCAATACGGGCACACGTATAGGCACGCTGAGCACATAAAAACCCTATCAGCACAAACAAACAGGCGTTAAGCACCTCATCCACCATCATCCAGAAATTGCGGATTTCACGCTGCCCGTGCTGGCTGAGCGCCCCCAATGCGCGGGGCATGCCCAAAGCCAGCCCAGCCGTAACGGCTGCCACGGGGCCAGAAACTTCCAGCATTTTGGCAAGGCTGTACACCCCGCTGGCAAGGGAGATGGAAATAAGCAGTTCAAGATGCGCATCTGTTACCAGCCGAATGCACCATACCGCCAAGCACCCGCACAAAAAGCCCAGTAGCAGGCCGCCGCCTACTTCTTGCACCATTTGCCACACCAAGTCCCCCAACGGGCCAATGGTGCCTGACTCTGCCAGTTGCACCGCCACGGCAAAACACCACAACGCCCACGCCATCGTTAAACAGGCTTTCCCCTGCAAAAATGGCCTGCACTCTGGGCGGCAGGCCCAAACGGCGCAGCATACCCACAACAGAAACCGGATCTGTTGGCGCCAAAATAGCCCCCAGCACCACACACCACGGCAGAGAAACCGCAAGCCCCACCAGCGGAAACGCCATCCACATACCTGCGGCAAACAGGGCTACGGCCAGCATGGTGCCCAAAAGTGCCAGTGCCAGAATGGAAAAACGGTTCTGCCACAGCTCGCGCTGATCAACCGATTGCGCGCCTGCAAACAACAGGAAGGACAAAGCCCCATCCAGCAATGTGGCGGGCAGGTTTATGCTATCCAGCACCGCGCGGGCGGCATCCATGCGGGGCATGGGCACGGCCTGCTCCAGAAAAAGCAAAACCGTGGCCACCCCCAAAGCCTGTGCCGTAATGCCAATGGTGGTGGGCAGGTGCAGGTATCGGTGGTTGATAATGGCAAAAGCTGTTGCCAGTGTGATCACAATGGCAAACAGCGCCAGCGGATTAAAAAAAGGCGGCATGAGCGGTTTCCAGTCTGATCAGACAGGCTGATTACGGGTGCAAACCAGAAAACCGCAAAACCGGATGCCGGATCAGGCGTTATTCTGCGGCTGCCCGGCATCATCCATATTCACGATCGTCTGATCCGAAATGGAAACGTCTGTCAGTTCAGGACGTTGCAAGGCAGCGTTGGCAGAACGCGCCAAACCGGCTGTCTTGTCTTTTAGGTCTGCCAGTTCCTCACGCACATCGCCCAGAATTTCCAGCAGGGCCTGATGGTCTTCTGCCGCGCGCCGGTCTGCCCCACGGCTGAGTACTGCGTTGCCCACCATCAGCGCGGGCAGCGCCACAAGCTGGATACAGTTGCTGATATACAGCAGCGTGTTCTGCCACTGGGGCACAACCGCTGGCACTAAAGAGAACAGGAAAAACACATATACGCACCAGATACTGCCGAACATGATTGTCATTTTAACAGCCACGTTCTCGTTAAATCTGTTCACCAATGAATCGGCAGGTTGCTGTGATTTGGGTTTCATTTCTATACCTTTTGCCTCGAATACCCCCCTTGCTGGCGGGCTATCTCTTTGGGCAAAACTGTATCACAGCGCTGTGGGCTTGTCCGCCTGCAGGCAGCAAGGATGGCTCCCACCCCCATGTTTCAGGCCAGCAGGTAAGGCTGGCCGCTAGGGCTGGTAAGCACACCTTGCGGGGCCAATAGCGCGTTGGGCGGTATGGGGGTGCCATCTGCTAAAGTGGGCACCTGTGGCGGCAACGTGGCGGCACCTTCTGCACTGATGTAAAGCTGCACGCTGGCCGTAACGCTGCGCCCCTGTACGGTGTGCAGCACCATCTGCACGGTTTGCACCCTATCTGGCGGGCCACTGCCCAAAAACACGCAGGCCATGCCTTGAATAATTGTTACCCACAGCACGGCCAAATCCGTATCCTGCCCGGTAGCGGTGGGCACGCTGGCTGTAACACTGGCCAGTGTATCGCCCGCGCCTTCCAGCCATGCGGCGGGGGTGAGCGTATAATCCAGCGCATCTGCACTGCTGCGCGCAGGCCATGCCTGCACCACCTGCTCTGCCAGTTGGCCACGCAGGCATAGGCCCGGTGCAATCATAACCGGCAGCACACGTGCGCTGGCGGGTTGTCACCCCGGCGCCAGCACGGCCCCTTCTGGCAAAAAGGAGCAAGCCGTGCCTGCGGTATTGCAAGAACATATCATGGTTTTTTACCTTGGCCCAATAGCTGTTACCCACACTGTAATGGGGGTAGAAACCGCGCCATCGTGATCATCCACCACATAGCGCACGCCCACAGCGCCAATACCTGTGGCGGTAGGTGCCTGTTCTGGCATGGCAAGTGTCATGCGTTGTTCATACTGCATGCACTGCAACTGCACGGATGTAGGCACCCCCGCAAAAGCCTGCGGAAAGGTAATGCCATCTCCATCCTGAATACTCACGGAAAAGGACTGGATGCGCTGCCCATATGGCAGGTTGATCACGCGCCCATCCTGCGTGGCAAAATCGGCCTGATATGTGCCCAAGCCCACATAACTGCCCGCAGGCTGAAACACCCCATTGGCCCAGCCTTGCGTAGCCACCACCGCGCCATCTGGCATACGGATGGAGCCATCCTGGCGGAACTGCCATTCATGCCACCCGCCTGCAGCATCTGTTAACTGCACGCTGGCAAAAGCATATTGTTCAAACGCATCACGCAGGCAGAACAGCGCCTTCATGGTGGCACTATACCCCAAGCGGGAAATAAACTGCGGCCCCCACGGCGTATCACCCGCCTGCGGTGCGCCATTGCTGCCGCTACCGCCCCATGTGCCAGTGCTATCATAATAGCCATTGCTGATTTTACCGCCAGTCAGCGGAAAAAAGCTTTGCGCGGCTTGGGCCGATGTAAGCAACCCGCTGAACAGGTTTACCCACGCTGCACCCTGCGCGCCGGGGGTGGAAAGGTTGTTATCCTGCCCAGAAACCCAGAACGTGCCCACAACGCTGCCCGCCACCACAGCCCCGGCTGGGTAACCACCAATGGCGGCGGCAAAGCTGGCATCAAACGGGCCAACATATCCTGTTTGCAAAACCTGTATGGCAGCAGAAAGTGTTTTTAAAAACCCGTTCATATCCGCCCCACGCGGGGGCACGCCACCGGCAGCGCGTTCTGTAAAGGTTTCGGGCGGAAAGCCCAGCGCCATACTGGCCGAGCCATCGCCCGCTGTGGTTTGCGCTGTGGGAATATCCGCACAGTTGGCCGCTGTGGCAGAGACCGCAATAGGCGTTGTAAACCGCCCGGAAATATCTGCTTGTTTCATAAGTTTTTCAGCCCCTGATGCTGTAGAAAACCGCAACCCCGGCAGGGCGCGGCAGCACGCCGGCGTTTTCGATAATGGAAACCTGCACATCTGTTGGCCCAAAGCCAAAGGCGTAGGTCATGCTCATGTTGGCGTTATCTTCCACCCATGCATCACCCTGCCCGGCAAACAGCGTGCGCAAAATGGCGTTGAGCGAAAGCACGGAACAATCCGTAATATTGGCCAGCGCCTTGGCATAAATAAGCTGCCGAAACCCAGCATCTGACAGGCTGCAATTTGTAAAATCACCCACCACAACACGGCCCGCATACGACGGGGCCGTGTTAAAGCCCTGCTCTGTCAGATCATTGGCCTCGGCAAAACCTAAATACTGGCCAGATGCCATGCGCAACACGCGGGATACCCCAACAATGCGGCCCCATACATCCAGCCCGTAGCCTTGGGCTGTTTCTATGTTCCATATGCTGGCAAACCAGTTTTCTATACTCTGGGCAGGATCAAAACACTGGTTCCAGCCTTCCAGCAGCGCGTTCAGGCTGGGTGAGCACGCGTATTGCGAAAGCACCGTTTGCCCCACATTCTGCATCAGGCAAACTCCACGGTAATATCAGCCAGTTCCAGCGTGAAAATCTGGTTGATATTGGCCTGTGCCGTAACACCGGTAGGGTTGGCCGCTGTGCCTACCCGAATATCCACCACCTGCGCCCAACTGCCCACTGCCGCCACGCAGGCATAAAACCGGCTGGCATACAGCGTGCCGCCAATGCCCACGCGGGCAGAACCATCCTGCCCCAAAAAGCACGCCAACACGGCCTGCTGCACGGCAGACGTTGCGGTATTAGGCACGCCAGAACCGGCTGCCAGTGTAAGCACAACATAAAGCGGCGTGGGCTGGGCACGCTCAAACGCCACCGTATAGCTGGGCGGTGTGGTATACGCGCCAGAAGTATCTGTTACCGAAACACTGGTGCTGCCGGTATAGGCGCAGCCGGGTGGCTTTTTGCACAAAATGGCCAAAGCCACATCGGCATCTGTGCCGCCATTTACGCACACATACAGGCTATAGGGCGCAAGTGTGATGCCCCCCTGCATAACTGCAACATTGCTGCTATTATCTGCAACATACGCATCTGTTACGCCATCCACCGCCTGCACGGCGGCCAGAATAGCAGCCAATGGCCCTACGGAATTTACAGCCACGGCGGCCTGCCTGCGGGCTTCAAACGCAGCGCGGCCTTCTACCTCACGCCCTGTCACCCCCGCCACGGCGTTGCTCACGCCAGACCACCCTGCTACAGATTGGCACAGCCGCACACTGCCCGCCGGGCAGGAAACCTCCCCCACCGTGGTGCAGGAAAACGTGCCCGTGCCTGTGCCGGTGGTATCCAGCGTAATAGCGGCATCTGCCGCGTAGGTGTTGCCTGCGGCATCTGCCACCAAGGCCCCTTGCGGAATAACCGTGCCCTCCACCCCCGTACACTGGCACGTAACAACCGTGGGCGTGGCGGGTTTGCGCTCCATAAAGTAAATGCGGCCAATGGCATCCTGCATCCGGCCAGAAGCCCGCGCAGGATCTACCCCGTTAAACACAGCCAGCATTTGATCATACGCATCGCCCAAAATGGCGGTAAGCGATGTGGCCAACTGCCCCTGTGGGGTGGATAAATCCGTATTCAGCGTATTGCCAAAAGCGGCGTTAATATCTGCCAGAACACCGGCCAGCATGTCTGCCTCCTGCAGCAGCACAAAGCCGGTATCATCCAGCGTGGGTGCGGGCACAGATGTTGTGCCTGCGGCAAGTGTGGTTTCAGAAACTGGCAAGGGTTGTGCTTCCGTTTTCCAATGTCAGATAAATCTGGCCGCTGAGTTTGCGGTCCGCCCCAAGGCTGGTCAGCACACAGGTGGCGCGTGCCACGTTGGGCACGGCAAGGGCAGCCTGCGCCACATCGGCCCGAAACAGCGCGGCAGACTGGTTGCGCCCCAAAACACCCGCCAGATAGGGCAGGCCAAGGGCTGTGTTGTACCAGCACTCGCCCCTAAACACGCGCACCGCGCTGGAAACATCCTGCGCTGTGGCATAGGGCACATCCGCCACGGCAATATTGCCCTGCGCATCCACCACCAAATCCCACGTTGCGCGATCTAGCAACAAGGTTTTCATATGTGCTTCTCCTAACCCTGCGGGGTGCTGGTGCTGCCACTGCCGGGCATAATCCCACCGTGCACATGCGATGTGAGGGACACACCACCAGCCTGCACATCCTGCCCCACATTCAGGCTGCCGCTTATGCTGGCATCTCCTGAAATCTTGAGCGATTTTGCAGATATTTCTACGGTTCCGGGGGTGTGTATCACCACCCCATCGGGCGTGAACTGAATATACTGGCTGGGTGCTGCGTTTAAAAAACCGCCCA
The DNA here is from genome assembly GCF_001766235.1 of Acetobacter ascendens. Classification (NCBI taxonomy): domain Bacteria; kingdom Pseudomonadati; phylum Pseudomonadota; class Alphaproteobacteria; order Acetobacterales; family Acetobacteraceae; genus Acetobacter; species Acetobacter ascendens. The sequence goes on along the minus strand of NZ_CP015164.1, from coordinate 149,267 downwards.
GATACAGCGCATCCGCCATGCTGTTATGGCGAAAACTGGCGGGCGGTGCGGCGGCGCGTGCGGTTTTTACGTTCAGAATATCCCGGTCCGCCATCACGGCCAGACCGATATCCCCCACCGCAGGGTCCAGCACCACAGCGCTGCTGCCCCCCTGAAGCCGAAAATACGGCACGTTATACAACACCCCATGCGTCATAGTTTGGCCTGCGGCATCCTGCTGATGCACCAGGGGTTGCACATCCACAAACCCCACGGGGGCCAAACCGGCACCAGAAACCGCACATACCTTAACGGGTATAGCGGTGCGTACCTCTACCAACATGCGGCGCATAACGGCCACAAGCGCGTTGTAATCCGATGCCCCAGCACCCGCCCTATCAAACACAGCCTGCCCGGATGCAGGCATGTTGGGCGGAAATCCGGATACAAAACTGTTTTGATCTGTCATGAATTTTCTGATCCTACAGCCTGTGCCACCACGTGGGTAAACCACGGGCCATCTGGCATTTGGGCGCTTAAACTGTGCCGAAGCTGCAAAACCTGCCACAGCCCCGTGCCGCCCCCACCGGGCTGATACTGGCTTTGCAATGCCAACACGCTGCCGTAGCTGATACGCGGGTTAAACAACATGCTTAGCGCCACCCCACCGGCAGACCATGTAGGATACCCCACCAGCCCCGTACTGGCCGAAACCTGAATGGCGGCAGATGTCTTTAGTGTTGTGTTGGCACCACCGGTTCTGGCAGGCCATGCCGCCAAACGCCCCCGGCCCAATGCGGCCTGAAAAAACTGTGTGTTCAAACACTGGCTGATCTGCTGCCCCGGCGTGCCATGAAAATACGGATCATGCAGCACGGTGTTCAGGCCGTTATTTTCAAACGTTAGCCCGGCCAGTGCGGCAATACGCGCCAATACCTGCGCCAGTGGCACAGCCCCCTTAAACCCGGTGGGGGCGGCAGGCAGTGCATTTGGTAAAACTGTAGAAAACGCCTGCACCACAAAAGCAACATCTGGTGCCGCGCTATAATCTGCATAAGCCAGTGTAACCCCGCCCTGAAACACAAGTGCCTGCGCGCCAGAGGTGCCATCTGGCACCATCAGCAGCACTTCACTGGCACTTTGGCTGGCAGGATCTGGCGCACTCAGGCTCAGGCGGTTCATTAAATCCGGAGGCATGCCGGTTATGCGTATCTGCGCGGTTTCCCCCGTTGGGTATGGGGCCTGCGCAATGTCCGCCTGCACCTGCAAGCCAGAAAGGGTAACTGTATCCACCCCATCCGCCGTGCCAAACACGCCATTGAGAAGCCGGAACGTCACCTCCACATCTCGCATGGCCCAATCTGGCGTTTTTGTTGTAACCGTGCCGCTCATGCGGGCCAGCCTGTGCGCCACAGCAACACATAGCGCGTGCCAAGCCCGGTGCTTTGCGGGTCCTGCGTGCCTTGGGTATCCATAAACGCCAGATCACCCGGCAGGCCGGTGGCAGCATTACGCGCCAGCCATGTCCGGTCTTGGCACAACACGCCAGAAAGCGCACGCGTACCTGCGCACCATATATCTGCATACAAACCAGTGGCCCGCTGGCGCAGTGCTATTTGGAGTGTCTGTTCTGCCAGTGTGATCTTAAACATTTGTGCAGGCACAGCACTTATGGGCACCTGCACAAATGTTGTTGTGGGGGTGCTCATGCAATTTCTCCGGCATCTATGCTGCTGGTAGTGGCATAGGCCATGCCGCCGCACTGTATCTGCTGGCCCTGCGGCATACGTGTGCTGGTAAACTGTGTGCTTCCGGTTATACGCACTTCCTGCAAGGCAATTTCCACAACCGGCATGGTAATGCCCTGCCGTGCCTGCCGCATCCAACGGTGGCCGATAATGTTTACGCTATCGTATTTCTTTTCCGGGGTCATCACGGCATACAGGTTTGTATCGGCCTCCAATGCCTCCAGCGTGGCAAAAAAGCCTGCACGCACATACAATGCGCCCGCCTGCCCGGCCCCGGCCAGAACATCCAACGCAAGGCTGGTGGCGTTGGCATCTTCCGTCCCGGCCTCTGATCCATCACACACCATGACAATCCGATGCTGCCGAGACATGCGCACTTTACTGTAAGATAAAAACGCACCATCCTCTAGCGGGGCTTCTGCAATGCGCCATGCACTTTGCATATCGGCAGAAAGCACATGGGCAGATGTTAAAACCCTCTGCCCGTCCTGCGTAAAAATACCCCACTGGCTGGCCGCCTGTGTAATTTGCAAATCATCCAGCACGCTCCCTACCGTAACAGAGGCCGAAGCCTGCACCCCGGCAGAAACAGATTGCCCCATAAGGGCAGGTACCCCCACTGCTACAGGAATATTCCATACAGATGGCAGGCTAACTGGCAACATGGGCATGAAACAGAACTCTTTACTGAACAGGAAAAGGGTTTTTAAATAGAGCCAAGTATAGAAAGCGCTGCCAAAGTAGCGCTATCTCCCCCGCCAAGGCCCTGCATGGCCACACGGGGCGGCATAGGTGCAGGGTGTGGAGAGGGTGTGGCAAACGGGCTGGAAGGTGTTTTCTGCCCCTGCGTTGCCAAAGTAGGCCGCGCCAATGCCACAACTGGCTGAATTGCCGCCCGCATAAGCGGAGATGACGGTAAAAATACCCCCATCATGCCTGGTGCAACAGGCTGGTCTTTATCTGGCACGGCAACAGGGCGTAGAGCTGAAAAAGCAACGCGCTTATCCTGTTTTGGAACAGAAAAATCCTGAAAATATCGAGTTTTCTCTAAAACACTTGCACTTTCAGGGTCTTGTATATGACGTTGTAACCGCTGCCTTTGCACCTGCTGGGGGCGCCGAAACATACGCACGGTTAGCGCAGCACCTCCCCTTTCTGCCTGCATTTGGGGCACAGGCAGCTTGCCCCCTGAAGCACGTAAGGAAGGCATATGCGGCAGCACAGAAAAAGGCCTGTATGCCAGAATATCCGCAGCATTTTTAGGTGTGTTCTGCCGAGACTTTTGGGGGTGCGTAAACTGTAATGTACTTTCCGCCGCAGCCTGAGCCGTGCTGGCCGCCAATAAAATATGACCAGAGAGCGCAGGCATGTTTTTCAAAATATCTTTCTGCCTGTAAGGCGCCCCCAGCACAGAGGCCGTACTCGCCATAGGCTTTACATTCCCACTATCTATGGGCGTAAGCACAGGCGGCGCAGCCCCCAACGCAGAGTGCACAACAGAAAACACAGGTTTCCGCACCCCCATAGCCAGAGGCATATACCCCGCCCCCATGCTGTATTGGCGCAAAATCTGTAATAATGCCAAAAGCCCTTTGCTCTTGGTCTTTTTTGCGCGTGTATGGGTTTGCATAAAGTGTTCCAATACACGGCGCAGGCGTTCCAGTAACGGCAATGTTGCGCGCGCCTTGCTTTGGGGCGATGTGTTTACAGTTTTGGCCATGTTTGGGGGCTTTCCTGCGCGGGCATGTGCGCCATATTCCAGTTGCACACAGAAAGTATTTCCACAAGCGTATAAAAATCTTCGCTGTCGTAAACTGTTTTTAGATCATGCAGGCTTGCAAGGCCCGATGCCACAACCGCTGCCATAGCGGGTGAAATGTTCACACAGTTTACAACGGAGCCTGTGCGGCATCTTCCCCCAGCAAAGCCGCCACTATGGGGAAAAACTGGTGCGCGGCGGCCCGCAAAAAACCCACATGCAGCCTAAAAGCCTCGGCGCACACCATGCCAAGAGTTTCAGGTTCTGCAAAATCGGCAGAAATAACAGCACGGGTTACTTCTGGCCGGTGTGGATCTGGCCGCATTTTAACGCATTGCATCAGCCGCGCCAAAGCTGCATCCAGATCGGATTCTTCCATAAAGCCAAAAATTTCCAGCCCAAAAGCGGCAAGCCCGGCAAGACCCGCCTCTGCCATATCCGCCTCCACGCACGCACCACCGCGTATGGCAGCCTGCAACACATGGCGCGCCCAGCTATCTGCGGTAAAGGCATCCATGCGTGTCAGCACAAACACTTTACCCTGATCTTCCCTCGGCAGGGGGTGCGTGTATTCCACGGTTTTCATACCTGCTTTTTCCTGTTGTTTTTCAAAACACCCGTATTTTACAGGGCAGCAGGCAACACACGTTCCCACAGAATTTCAAAACTGCGGGCTTCCAGCACACGGCCTGCAAAAGCCCACGCACCATGGTGTATTTGCGCCCAATGGAAGGAAGCTGAATTTCCGCCCCCAGCCGATACAACCCGCGCTGTGCATCCTGCGCTGCGGCAATGGCCTCAAACACCAAACCACTTTCACTACTGGCGGCAAGAGAGATTGTCTGCCGCACGGGTGTGGGTATCCAGCCTGCATTCAGGTAGCCATCAATGCTCATGGCCGTTTCTGCAAGATCTCGTACGGATGTTTCAAACGCACGATCAGCGGCATAGTTTTCCAGCGTGATAGGCGTGTTGTACAACCCCGGCACCGTAATGGTAAAAACCGAGTTGGCGGCTGTAATATCGTAATCAGACATGCTTACTGCACCTCTACCGTAGCCAGAGAGATAGACTGGACAGACTGCCCATCCATGTAAAAAAACCGTGCCTGCACCGGCCCACGTTTGGCCCGTATGGCGGCAGATGCGGTGGAGGCACCGGGCAGCAAATACCACCCGCGTGTGGCCAGCGTATCTGCAATACTGCGCCCTGCCTGTGCATTCACCACCTGCGCCTGCGCGGCAGAAAGCGTAACGTTGGGCTGGATAGCGCCAAAAGCCACGGCGGTATCAATGGTATTCTGCACAGCGGTGGCCAGCAGCGTATCACCCTGCACGGCATAGGGAATTTGCCCGACAGAAGAAAACAGCGTGAGCAGATCAGACTGGAAGGAGGATGTCATCCAGATCTGGTTCAGATAACTGTCTGCCCATGCAAACGCGCCAGATACCGCACCGTTGTTGAGAAAACTGAATGTGGAATCCCCACTTTTGTAGGAACCATAAAAGCTGTAGCCATTTTGCAGCAGTGCCTGCACCTGTGTGGCTGTAATATCCGCTGGGGTAACGCCGCCATTGTTGCGGAACATCAACGTGGTGCGCCCGGCATTGCGCTGCGGGTTTATGCTGGCCGCCCACCCCAAACACAGGGCCGCGGCCAATGTGCCGTTGCCATCTGTATTGCACAGGCACGTTAGCCCTGGTGTGGCCTGCGCGGCAACGGTTCTGCCAAAACATGCTGAATCTGCCTGTAAAATGCTGGCATCATTATCCTGCACAATGCCCCAATAGCGGTTAGGGTTTGTGGGCATCCATGCGGCAATAGCGGTTTTGGCTGCGGCATCTGGCTCCTGCGCAAAGGCAAAGGCGCACCAATCTGCACTGGCGGCGGTGGCGTTTGTAAGGGCCGTGGTGTAATCCGTATCTGCCGGGGTGGCGGGCAGTTGGTAAAAATACAGCGTTTGCGGCAGATCCTGCGCATTGGTGTAGCCCGCAAAGTAAATGCTGGCCATGCTGGCTTCTATACTTTCCACGCCACATGTGGCTGCCACTTCTGCCGCGGTTGTAAACGAGGAAAGACCAGAAGAAAGCGCCGTATTTGTAGAAAATATAAGACCATTCAGCAGGTTTGTGGTGCCCCCCGCCGCCAGCACACCCGGCGTGACAGACACAAGGGAAGAAACAGGAAGGATCATGCAGGTTTTACTCGCATTTCAAAGCCTGTCTGCGGCCACGCTGTGCACTGTGGCAGCGGTGGCTGTGGCGGCTGGCAGGGTGATGGAAAAAGTAAGCTGGCTGTGCAGGGTAAGCTGCCAGTGGGGTTCGTATTGTTGTTGCGCGTTTACATAGGGCAGACATTCGGCGTTATCTGCATACAAGGGGGATAGGCGCGGCATGTCTTGTTGTTGTGCCGCAAGGTTTGCAAAAAATGTGGTGCTCCACACATCACGCCACAGGGTTAAGAGCGTTTGCGCGGCATCTGCTGCGCCTGTGCCAAAAAGGCTGATCTGGGTGGCAAGTTGCTGCTGCCGCAACAGGGTGCAGCTTTGCGCCCCATAGCGTGTGCTGCCCGTGCTAATGGGCTGGCAAGAAAGCGGTGTAATAAGCGCCAACATGCCGCGTGGCGGTGGCGTGCGGTTTTGCCGGGCTTGCAAAACCGTTGTGCCAGCAGGCAGAACTTCCAGAATAAAGGCACGCAAAGCGGCAAACACCTGTGCCTGATCTGGCTGTTGCACAACGTGGGTGCTCATGCCGCCACCTGTTGGGTTACCTGCACACGGCACCATTGGCCACCCCAAGCCTCGGGCTGGGCCGTTACCAGCCAGTGTGCGTTATCAAACACAAACACATCGCCCCCAAACTGATGCGTGCGGTCCACCCCACAAATGGTGCCAGGCATATAGATTTCTCTCTGAACGGTGCTTTGGTTTTGCCCATCTGTATGTGTCAGCTCATCTGTTGGCACGGGCTGCACCCTAATGGTTACGGCAATATCCATAGTGCATGGGGTGGTGCTGCCATCTGGCGCGGTTGTGTAGCCCGTGTTCACGCGCAATATGGCGGGCACAGATGGCAACAAAGCCGCCGTGGCCCCCAACGCCATGTTAAACAACGCGTTCATGGCCATGAGAGCACTCTTTGCGGCCAACCCGGCACATAGTGCCCCATGCGCAAAAAAGGCAGATGCGGCCCAAAAGGTTGCGCCATAAGGTGTTTGCACCCACCACGCCTGCGCGGGAGAAACCGTGCCCATATCGGCCTGCACCTGCACGCTGCCCATGCGCGCGGTGGTAATGCGCCCCACAAGGGTGGCTGTGCCATCTCCCGCACCTGTGGCATACACTCCGCTATTGATGCCAAGCTGAAGCAGATGCGCTGTAATCAGCATCAGCAAATCTGCCCGCCGGGCCGGGTTGCGCACGGGGGATGTGCCAGTGTTGTTCAAAAACAGCCCGGCCTGCGTAAAACAGGCACTTGCGGCATCTGCCCCCGCACTGGCAACAAGATTTGGGTAGCGCGCCTTAAAGGCTGCGGTATCAAACACAACGGCCCCATCTTCCGCCATGTTGCAGGCAGAAGGTAAGGCAGCCGCTTGCATTGGCTGATTTCCCGGCATGGAAAACATCCTTTTACATGCTGCAAGATAACGGAAGTTTTGGCTTTATGCGGGCGTAATGCCGGGGGCTGGTGCTGTGGGGTTTAGCGGTTCCATACCCGTGCGCAGGCTGGCTTGTTCCTTGGCTTGGCCTGCGGCTTTTTCTGGCGAGGTCTGGGCAAAAATCAGCCCGGCTTCCAGCGGTGGAAAGCCTGCGTATTTTTGCGCCCATGCCTGCCAAAAATCTGCTGGCACGGGGGTAAGCCCATACCCGCCTGCCTTGGCCATGCGTGCGCCTGCCAGCTCGTGCTTTTTGCCTGCCAGTTCCAGCACAAGCCCGTTGGGCAGTTTGCACCCAACGGTTACTGTTGATGATGTTGCCATGTGTTTTTCCGTTTTTATGCAGGAGTTTGCGTTGCGCGGGCTGTGTGTTTTACAGGCCGGTCATGGTGGCAATGCCTGCGGGCATGTAAATAATGGCCCGCCATGTGCCTTGGGAGAGCTTCTGCTTCCATGCCGAGGCCTCTGTTACCACCGCATGGGCCCGCAGTTTTTCTGTAAACGCGGCTTCAGCAGTTTTCTGCACATCCACATGGTCGGCCATAATCTGCATGGTCTGCACACCGTTGGCGGCGGCATCTCCATACTCCACGGCCTGCACAAAGCGCAGGTTGGGGTAGGTTTCACGCAGCATAGTCAGGGCGGAAAGGCCAAACGTGTTGCGGCGTGTTAGCAAACCCATGCGGGTTGGGGCCAGGCCCAGCACCATTGGCGTATCCGTATCCACCAGCCCGACCGTTTGTTTGCGTAGCTGGTTAATAAGGGCAATTACGTCATCCTGCCGTTCTTCCGGGGTGGCGTTTTCCCACGCGGTGCCACCTGTGGTTTTGGTGGCGGGCGTAATGGCGGCAGGCAGGCGCGGGTCATTCAAATACCCGTAAAGTTTCAGCCCACTGATGCCAAAAAAGTATGTCTGGTTCTGAAACTTGTTTAGCTTAAGGGCTGCGGCCTCTCGCAGGCTTGCGGCCCATTGCAGACGCGCCTGCCCGGCCAGCGCCAGTTCCTGCTCACCCCACGCCACAAACACCTGAGAATGGTAGGACTGGCGTTCGGGAAAGCTGGGGTTGAGGCTGACCGTGCCATTCTGGTTCCAATCCCCGTAAGAGGAAACCTGCCCTGCCGTTTCCAGCATGGGGAAGACGGCTGTTTTAGAAACCCAATCCCCCTTGCGCACCTCGCCCAGCAGTTCGGCCGCGCGCATGGGGGCAAAGGCCACCTTAATCAGCCCCGTATCCACCCAAGCAGACATAAAAGCCGGAATACCCGCATTGGCGGTGGTGGAAAGCGCGGGCTGGGCATCCAGCGCCATGCTGTCTGATGCCAAATGCTCTGCGCCAATCAGGCCGCGTGCATCGGGCACCACAAAGCCAAGGCGGTGGTGTTCCGCCAGTTCTGAATGAGAAGTCACCATTATGCGTGCATCCATGTAGAAATCCGAACAAGCTCACCCGCAGCACCGGCAGAGGCTACAAAAAACCCTGTTGCCACCGCACCTGTTACGGAACTGCCTGTGGCGGCGGTTTTAATTGTGCCATCAGTTAGGCTGGCAAAAACGGCCTGCCCCAGTGTGGCCTGTGTGGTGGGCTGCACCCAAAAATCACCCGCCGTAAACAGCGTTACGGGAAAGCCCTGCGGGATAACCATGCTTTCCGATGCCGTAAAATCCGTGATCTGGGCAGTCAGATCCCGATGCACAAAGCCATCGGGCGCGGCAGTGCTGCCACTTGGGGGTGCGTTGGCAACACTTACGCCATCGGCTTGCACCCAGCCAAAAGCGGCCACAGCGCAGCCACCGGCAGCCGCCACCAATGCGCCCTCGCCCGCCGGAAACGTGGCCGTGGGGTTGAGGGATGCAAAATCACCCGGCACAGCAGGCGCTGGCTGAATGTTGACCTGATTTTGAAAAGACATTTACCTGCCTTGTATCATGCAAAAATAAAAAAGGCTTCAGCCGCGCACGCCAATGCGTTCCAGCCCAAAGCGCTGCCGAAAGCCCTGAGCCGCTGCGGCATCCTGCCCCATTACGGGGGCGGCACCCCCTGCACGCGGCTGCATGCGGGCAAAGCTTTCAAACAGCGGTTTTAGCCCCTGTTCGGGCACGCCCGTTACATCAATGCCGGCTTCCTTTAAGGCAAAACCGTAAATGGCGGGGGCGCTATCCATCGCCACATCGCCCACAAAGGGGCGCACGGCGGCGCGGGCTGTGTGCAGGTCCGCCATCTGGCGCACGGCGCGTTCTTCCGCCTGCTGCACGGCCTGGGCAATGGCGGCATCCATGGCCGCAACGGTCATGGGCGTTTGATCTGCCGAGGGCGTGGTGTGTGTTGGCTCAGGCATGGCCTGAAAGCTCCTTTTGTTAAAAGGCATGTTGGGGTTTGGTGCGGCATCACCAATAATGGCGGAAGGCACACGGGGCTGGGTCACAAGGGCCAGATGGTTAAAGGCAATATCCGCCATTATCAGCGTATAGGGCATGCCCATATAGGTGCCCGCCTGCTTGATGGCCGTGTACCGATACCCGGCGGAAACCGCACGCTGTGTACCGTTTTCTATGGCCGCAATGGCCGTGGCATCCCATATTGTTAAGCTGCCTGTCAGGTTGGGTGGGGTAAAGCGTACATCGCTGCCCACCGCGCCTACGGTAATGCTGGCTGGGTGATCCTGCGCGCTTACCGGGGTGTGCTGCATAAGCACCGGTTTGCCGCGCAGGCTGGGTGCGGCCCGCATAAGCGCATCAGGCGGGCGAAAAACGCTGTAAATGGCATCATCTTTCAGGCCCAGCGCAGCGGCACCCGGAATTTCGCGCCCATAATAGGGGCTAACGGTTGCGGCGGAAAGAATGCAGTGCGCAATGTGCAAATGCCCATCTGCATCCACCCGGCGCACGCTGGCTCTGTCCAGCGCCAATGGCTGCGTATCGGGCGCAACATCGGCGTGCGGGCTGGCGCGGGCCTGCCCGGTTGTGCGTGTGTTCATGATGGCATACTCTGTTTTTTGGCGTCTATGTCCGCCTGTTCGGCCTCATCCATCTGCCATAGCGGGCGGAAGGTGAAATCTATGTCCGTATCCACCGCGCCCCACAGGTTCAGCATCACCATGTGCAAAATGTGCGTCAGGTTGGGGCGTAGGAAGGATTCCTGATAAGCGCTGATCCGATCATAAAAAACCCGGATCTCTCCATCAGCCGAGGCATTCAGCCCGGAAGGGGAAATACCGGCAAACTTTACCAGCGGCTGCTGGGCCACGGTGCAGATCTGCTCCAGCGCCTGTGCCTGCAAACTGTCCAGCCCGGAAAGGGGTGCGGCCAGAAGTTCCAGCTTTTCGCGCTCCTTATCCAGCACAAACGTGCCCCGGTTAGAGCGAAAGCGGTTAAACGCCTCCACCCGTGCCAAAAGCCCTTCGGGGTCCTGCGCATAGGCCGCCATATCGGTAGACAAAGCGACAATGGAAAACGCATTCAGCAAATCCGAAACACTTTGGCGCGTGCGCAACCAGTTTTCCACATAAGGCCGCGCCATTTGCGTAAGGGAAACACCACCGAAGTTATAAGCAGGTTTGAGAATATCCGGCACCTCCCGCGCGCAAAACCGCAACAGGCGTGTGGCATGCAAAAGCGTGCCCTGCACCCACCAGCTTTGCGGTCTGTAAAAGGCGGGGTGCAGCGGGTTTGCGGTTTCATACGTGGCGGGGGTTGTCCAAACAGGTTCCACCGGCACCAAGGCCCGCAAACTGCCTTTGCGAAAGGTTTCTGGCCGCAACAGCAAGGGAGATGCCAAACCACCCGCCACGGGGGAAAGCCCGGTATCAACATACAGCAGGCCCATGCCGTAATGGCCATCCATTTCCGCCATGCGGCGCAGCACATCACGCACATTCAGGCGGGTAAATTCGGCCTCCAACTGGTTAATGCGCGCGGCCTTGCTCGCCCCCTGCCCGGTGCGGGAGGTAAACACCAGCCATTGCCGCGTGGCCTCGGTGGCAATGGTGTCCACCATGTGCCGATACTCTGCCCGCTGGGCCATTTCCGCCAAACGCGCATAACCGGGAAACACCACCCCATCCGCCACGGCATTGCGCAGCCAGTCCAGCAAACCGGGGGTGCTTTGTGCGGCGGCACTATCCATAGCCAGTGGGGCGGTGCTGCCATTGGCCCGCACCCCGCGCGGGGGCCGATACGGCGCAAACACATCTGCCCGCGCCACGGCAGCCGGGGCCACCTTGGCAACATCCGCCGCAAAGGCCCCTTGGGGCAGCACCGGCTCCTTACGTGGCAGGGCCACAGGGGCACAACGCCCGCGCAAACGCTGCCACCACCCCAGCCTAGCGAGGGGAGAAAAAGACAAACCAGACATACCCTGCCCTTGTTAAAAATTAGAAAAAGCCTTTTGCCACGCAGCCACAAACCCATATGCACCTGCACGGCGCACATGCCCCTCCGCCGCCAAAAACCCGTAATGGACGCGGAAAAAACTTGTCTGCCCCCGCTGCTGGCGGGTAAATGGGCGGCATTGAAATGCAACCTGATTGCGGTGCTGTAAGCCGTGGCGCGGAACGGATGATCTGCAATCACCCAACAAGCCCAAGGAACTTGCCGAGCATGACTGCCCAGCCCTTAGCCCCTACGCCCGATACCCAAAACGCAGCCCTGCCCATTTGCGTGGCAGCCCTTTACCGCTTTACCCCATTTGCAAACCCGGCTGATCTGCGCGGGCCGTTGCAGGATGTGTGCACCGCCACCGGGGTAAAAGGTATTCTGCTTTTGGCATCCGAGGGCATTAACGGCACCATTGCGGGCACAGATGCCGGTATTGAAGCCGTGCTGGCGCATATCCGCGCCCTGCCCGGCTGTGCGGATATTGAGGTCAAGTTCTCCCGCGCGCCAGAAATGCCCTTCCTGCGCATGAAGGTGCGGCTGAAGAAGGAAATTGTGACAATGGGTGTAGAGGGCACAGACCCCAACCACATTGTTGGCACCTACGTGCCCCCCACAGAATGGAACGCCCTGTTAAAAGACCCCGACACCATTCTGATAGACACGCGCAATGATTACGAAGTGGCCGTAGGCACGTTTGAGGGTGCGATAGACCCGCAGATTAAAACCTTTCGGGAATTTCCCGCATGGTTCCGCCAGCACCGTGAGGAACTTCTGGCAAAAGGCCGCAAGCCGCGTGTGGCCATGTTCTGCACCGGCGGTATTCGGTGTGAAAAATCCACCGCCTTTGCCAAGGCCGAAGGGCTGGATGAGGTGTATCATCTGCAAGGGGGTATCCTAAAGTATCTGGAAACCGTGCCAGAGGCAGAAAGCCTGTGGCGGGGTGAATGTTTTGTGTTCGACCAGCGCGTAACAGTGGACCACGGCCTAAAACCCGGTGAGCTGGAACTGTGCCACGCCTGCCGCACGCCCATTACGGCGGAAGATAAAGCCAGCCCCAAGTTTGAAACCGGCGTATCCTGCCCGCACTGCTACGGCCAGTGGGATGAAGCCCGCCGCGCCCGCCATGCGGAGCGTGAACGCCAGGCCCGTTTGGCCGAACAGCGCGGCGAGGCCCATTTAGGCGCCAACATGGCCGAAGAACGCGCCCGCAAACGCCAGCAGCGTGAAGAAGAAAAGCGCCGCCAGCAGGCTTTGCGCCAGCAGCACGCACACTAAATACGGGCCAGAAAATCCGGCCCAAAGCGCGGCAGGGGGTGTACCTCTGCCAGTGCGGCAAAGGCACCGGCTGCGGCATCCACTTGGTCATCATGCGCAGCGGCGGGAAAAGCGGCCAGTTCCTCCATAAACGCATGCACCCACGGGACGCGTAGCAGCAGCACGTTGCCTGCGTTCACCTGTGCGGCAAATGGGGCGGCGCGGGTGGCTTTATCTCCTGTTTCACGCACGCAGCGCACTTTGTAACCGGCCAGCCTGCTGGTGAGGTACCGCGCCTGCGCCACACCGGCCTGCCCGGGGTCTTGCGGCAGCACAATTTCCACCTCCACACCATCACGCGCGGCGGTGGCCAGCAGGGCGGCTTCTACCTGTGCGGGGTCTCCGCGCAGACGGGTGATGTCCGCCACCACAAAGCGCCCATCTGGCAGGTGGTGCATTTTTACGCCCACCGTCCAATCCGGGTTGTTGCTGCCGCTCTGGCGGGTGGCAGCTAAATCCCACCGGCGCACGGCGGGGCCAGAGGCTGCGGGCAATACCTCCTGCACGCCCAGCATATGCGTGTGAAACAAATTGCCAGAAAGCGGCACCGGGTTTTGCTGATACAACGCTGCCCATTCCCGCTCCCCCACCGCTTGGCGAATGCGCGCAAGTTCCGCCGTATCAAACGCCTGCGGCCATAATGCCTGCCCCGGTATGCGGCCCAGTGCATCGTGCTCGGTGGCCAAAGCGGGCAGATCCAGCACATGCCATGCCTCGCCCGTTTTGTTGCGCATATCATCCAGCAGGCGGCCTGCCAGATCATCCATGCTCCAGCGTGTCATCACCATCACAATGGCGCCGCCGGGCATCAGGCGGGTGCGCAACACGGCGCGGTACCAATCCAGCACGGCAGCACGGCGGGCGGGGCTTTCGGCCTCCTGCCTGTCCTTTACGGGGTCATCTATAATGGCCAGATGCGCGCCGCGGCCTGTTAGCCCGCCGCCCACACCCATGCCGGTGTACCCGCCGCCCTGTGCGGTGTGCCACACATCCCGCGCGCTGCTATCCGCCGCCAATCTTGTTGCGGGAAACAGCGCCCTATAGCGGGAGGACGCCACAATATTGCGCACATCGCGCCCAAAATCCTGCGCCAGCGTGGCCCCGTAGGAGGCCCCGATAATCTGCCGCTTGGGGTGCCGCCCCAAATACCAAGCGGGAAAGCGGCGAGATGTCAGCTCTGATTTGCCATGCCTTGGCGGCATAAACACCATCAGCCGCGTGATACGCCCGGCCTCTACCTGCTCCAGCGTGCGGGCCAACAGGGCATGATGTGCGCCTGCTTTGTAATCTGGCAGCGTATAGCGGGCAAAATCCAGAACATGCTGGCGTGCGGCCTGCCTGCGTGCCAGTTCTGCCCGTGCCACCCGGCCCGCCTGTATGGTGCGTGCGCATTCGGGGTGGGCGTGAGGCATGAAAAGGGTTTTTCCAAGTTACAGCTACAAAAATCAGGGCTGTGGGGGCGCACCGTTTTCCTGCGCCAGTGCGGCCAGTTCCTCATCCGTAAAGGCATCTGCGCTGCGGCGTGGCAGGGCATCTGTGGCAAGGCCCGAAAGTTTGGGGTGCATGTAGGGGGCGGCCACCTTGGCGGCATCAAACTGGCGGTCTGTTATGCTTTCATCCCCCTGCATGATGCGGGTGAAGATATCCAACGGGGTTACGGGCTTTGTGCTGCGCCTTTTGCGGCGCGCCATCGGGGCCAAAGCTGATGGCCCTAATGCGCCCGGCGCGGGTGCTGCTGTCTTGCGGGGCATGGCCACATATCCAACTGTGTTGAACAAAAGAAGATCCAGAACGCCCCGCCCTGCCGTGGGCTACAAACGGGCGGTCTGTTTCGTGCTGATGGTGGTGGTGTTCCCGCGTAAGGGCGGCCACCATGTGCTGGCATGTTGGCAGATTGAGCCTGCCCACGCGGGCCAGCCCCGCCACATGGCCACGCCATACCGGGCGGCAGCGCACAACGGCCTGTGCCGGGCACCCCAGCAACAGGGCTTGTGCCCACCCTATGCCAATATCCGCCCGGTGATGGTAGCGCGGCGTGCATACCAGCGGGCACATCACCACACCCTTACGGCGTGTCGTCAGTTAAGCCCTGAGAGTGGCACGTGAGGGTTGTACTTTGTGTCTGCGTGTGCTGACTGTTTTCCCGTTTTTTTGGGGAGACAGACAGATGCGGCGCTATAGTTTACGCGATGACCAGTGGGAGCGGATAAAGGATCTTCTTCCTGGTCGAGAAGGCTATGTCGGCGGCACTGCGGTGAACAACCGTCTGTTCGTGGAGGCGGTGTTGTATCGCTATCGCGCGGGTATTCCATGGCGCGACCTTCCTGCCCGTTTCGGTGACTGGAAAAACGTGCACCGGCGTCTGCGCCGCTGGTGTGAAAGCGGCGTCATCGAACGGATATTTCGTTATCTGGCCGCTGATTACGACAACGAATACATGATGATCGACAGCACAATTGTCCGAGCGCATCAGCATAGTGCCGGAGCTCTCAAAAAAGGGGCACGGATCAGGCCATCGGACGATCACGAGGCGGGCTAACTACAAAGATCCATGCCATCTGCGACGCTCTGGGCAATCCAGTGGAACTCGGCATCACACCGGGACAGGATGCCGATATCACCCAGGCAGAACCACTTCTGGAAAACATCGAACCGGATGCTTTCCTTGCTGACAAGGCGTATGACGCGGACAGGTTGATCGATCGGCTGATACAGCGCGGGATTACCCCGGTCATCCCGCCAAAACGCAACAGAACGACACGACGGAAAACCGATTTTTCTCTCTACCGCGAACGGAACCTTGTTGAGAGGTTCTTCAATAAACTCAAGCAGTTTCGCGCTATCGCAACCCGCTACGATAAACTGAAATCGACCTTCCTCGCAGCCGTGCAGTTCGCCTCAATCATCATCCTGCTTAACTGACGACACGCCGTAGGCTGGGCCTGCGCCACAACCCACCAGCGGCCACCGCCACGCAACACCGTACCACAGGCCAGTTCTGCCTTGCGCAACGCTGTAGGCATTGGAATGTCCTTGGTGTTTACAATTTTTGGGATGATGATCTGGAATTAGAAATGACCACGCGCCATGTCAAAACAAAGCAAACTGGTATGTGACCATACACTTAAGAACAGTTCACAATCAGGACTGGCAAATATATCGAACACTGATATAGTGCGCCGCGCGTGACAGAAATACTTGGCAGATTGGGTGATGGGGAGGTCATGGACAGAGCTTGTGCATGGTGTGACCGTATCTACCACACCAACACCCACGCGCCGTATTGCAGCGCCCGATGCCAGAAAAAAGCAGAAAAAGCCCTGCATGCTGTCTCGGTTGAGCCTATTTCCCACACCTCGGATGCAACCCGCGCCATACGTTTTGGGCTGGTAAGCCTTGTGGGTATTGCGGCGGCGGGTTTTACCATGCTGCTGCTGGCTGGCCCTGTGCCGCTGGAACCTCCACCCGGCCATATGCCGCCGGGGGTGGCCTATGCGCTTAACACCGCACCCCCAGCACCGGGCGCGCAGCCATACCACGTTATGCCCCCCGCCATGGCCATGCCCAACACCCCCGCGCAGGATATGGCCGCGTATCATGAAGGGCAGAACGCCCGCCATATCTGGAACCGCTGGATTGCCGGTTTAAGTGGCGAGCGCAAACGCGGCGCATTGTTCTGGATGCAGGGCGCGCTACACCATCGGAGCGATTCGTGCGATGGCACAGCGGGTTTTGCCATGGGCTGTTTTCAGGCCCGCAGGCACCTTTCCCCCGTATTGGCCAAGTGGGACAATGCCCCGGATTTCTGGCTGGGCTGGAACACGCCTTAATGGGCCAACACCTCATCTAAAAACGTGGCGTGCTGTTGCACAAAGCCGGGCCTTAAATGCTTGTCATCTGCATATTTGGGGGTGGCTGGTGGGGTTATAACCGCACAGGCCGGGCCAGTGCCGCAGATATCGGGCCACGCATCCAGCGCCTTTGCCCCGGCTTGCGCGGCAAGTGCGCGCATAAAAGCCGTATCCGCCGCCGTATCAGTACGGAGCTGCTGGGTGGGAACACCCTGCGCCAGCAAGGCTGTGTTCACGCCTATATGCGTAAGGCTGCGGGTCACCAGTTTATCTGGGCTAAAGCGTGCATCTGCCGGGGTGGGCAGCACCAGCCACACAGGCCGCGCCCCGTTGCCCGAAAGGCCGCGCATATCCTGCACAAAACCCGCCTGTTTTTGTGCCTGTGTGCCCGGTGTGTGCAACAGCACACGCGGCCAGAACGCCCCCACCACCACGGCCTGAACATTCTGCTGCTGGATGATACGCTGCTGCACGTTTTGCATATTCCGGCAATATGCAAAGGATTTTTCATAAACCTCACCCAAAAAGGGGCTACAACTGGGGCCTGCCACAAAAATAACCGTGTGCTTTAACCGCCCCTGCTGCAATAGCGCCTCTACCCGTGGCCCCCACTGAAACAACAGGCTATCCCCCGTAAACATTATGGGGCGGCCCGCATGGCCTATGGTGGCTACTGTTAACCCGTTTTCGTGCGTCATGTGCATATGCGGTGTGGGGGCAAAAATGCCATCTCGCACCGCCAGATTGATGGCCGATAAATCCGTGCCCGCAGGTGTGTGTGCAAATCGCGCGGGCCAGCCTGCAGTGTGCCACGTTAGCAGCCCCGCCGTGCAAAGGGCCACCAACCCGCCCACAAGAGCCACCGTTTTGCCTTGCCGAAAATGCCCGCCGCGTAACGGGTTTTCCACATACTTGGTGGTTAGCCACGCCAGCACCAGTGCCGCGCCCATAAGCGCAAACCCCGCACTGTTGTGAATAACCCCAGCCCCCCGCACAATATGAAACCAAGAAACCAGCGGCCAGTGCCACAGATACAGCGGGTAACTGATAAGCCCCACCGCGCGCATGGGCCGCACAGCCAGAACGTGCCGGTTTACCCACGCTCCCGCCCCGGCCCAGATCAGCAATGCCGTACCCCCAGCAGGCAATAGCGCAAACGGGGCCGGAAAGCCCACACCCGGCCGCAGCACCACAAACCCGGCCAGCACACAGGCCAAACCCAACACCGCCGCCCCATGCCGCCCACCGCCTGCACGCAGTAAAGCAGCACACCGCGTCAACATGCGGCCCATGCCAGCGCGTGCACCGTGCGCCGGGGCCACACCACCCGTTGCACCCTCCGGCCCACCCGCCGCCACGCCGTGCAGGGCAAGGCCCGCGCCCAGCATGAACTCCCACCCTCGGCTGAGGGGAGAATAAAACCCGGCCCCCGGCCACCACGCGCTGCACGCCAAGCTATATAAAAAGCACGCCGCCCCCGTGGCCCCCACCAGCACGCCCGCACGCACCCGCGCGGCAAAGCCCAGTGCCAGCACCAGCGGCCAGAGCAGATAGAACTGCTCCTCCACCCCCAAGGACCATAAATGCAGCAGGGGTTTTAACACGGCGGCGCGGTCAAAATACCCTTGGGCGTGCCACATCAGCAGATTGGCCACAGATGCCGCACCCGCAGCGGCATCCAGCCCCACGGCGGCAAGCTCGGTTGGCAACAGGGTAAACCACCCGGCCAGCAAGGAGGCGGCCAGCACCACCAGCAAAGCCGGGGCCAGCCTGCGCACCCTGCGCGCAAAAAACGCGGCCACAGAAAACCGCCCCGCCGCAAAATGCACCACCAGATGCCCGCTGATTAAAAAGCCGGAGATAACAAAAAACGCATCCACCCCGCCAAAACCACCGGGCAGCGCGGCGGGAAAGACGTGGTACACCACCACCCCCACCACAGCCAGCGCGCGCAGGCCATCTATATCTGCCCGCCATCCGGCATGGGGCTGGGCCACAAGCTGGGCAGAACTGCCGGGCCAGAACCACGCCGCTACACGGGCAAGATGCTGGCCCATACGGGCCAGCACAACAGGCACCGCGCCGGAGGGTGCCGCACGCCACGCCATACCCCGCGCCGCCGCCTGCATAACAGGCCGGAAAAAGCCAAACCCGATCATCTCGCCCCTTTACGCCGCCAGCCCATATGCCAATGCCTCTTATATATACTGCAACACCACCCTACGCGCAGGTTTTACCCAGCCCAGCTTTTGCCCCACGACCACCCCGCAATCTGGCGCCGTAACGGTGCACCACGGCCCCAACTTGCAGGCATGGGAGCCATGCCAAAACCCCAATGCGCCAGCATTGCAGCGCACACATGGATATGCCAAATCCATGCCCTGCGTGCATCCCTGTTATTATGGTGCATGCCCGCCCACACCGCCATGCCGCAGACCAGCTTACTGGCCGCGTTTGGTTACGGTGGGCACACATCCGCCATGCTTGAGCGGAGGTGGACAGCCCCCACCCCTGCTTATGTATATTCTGTAACAAAGGGGCACCATCTGCCCGTTTTTTCTTTTAATTCAGCAGATCCTGATACCCACATGCCAGCAAATGACCTACGCCTACTGATCATTCAGCCCACGCATTATAAAGCCCCTACGGACCGAACGCTGTTCAAAACCAAGCGCCGACAGATGGTGCCGCTTGCCCTGCCGTACCTGGCCGCCCTGACCCCACCAGAGTGGAAGGTAACGCTGCTGGATGAACAGCTTGAAGATATAGATTTTGATGCGCTGGTGGATGTTGTGGCCCTTACGGTCTGGACGCTCCATTCCTACCGCGCTTACGATATTGCCAAGGAATTTCGTAAACGCGGCGTAAAGGTGATTATGGGTGGCCCCCATGTGTATTTTAACGCCGAAGAAGCCGCAGAGCACGTAGATGCCGTAGGCGTGGGTGAGGCCGAACCCATCTGGAAGGAAATGCTGGATGATGCCGCCGCCAACCGGCTGAAAAGCATTTACCGCGCCACACCCTTAAAGGAACTGAACGGCCTGCCCGCCCCAAGGTATGACCTGCTAGACCTTAAAAAGTTTGGCCCCTTCCGCACTTTTGCCGTGCAATCCTCCCGCGGGTGCCCGTTTGTGTGCGATTTTTGTTCCGAACGGTTCTACCTTGGGGGCCGCTACCGCTGGCGCCCGGTGGACGAAATGGTGAACGAGCTGAAGCTGATTAAGAATCGTGGCAGCCACTTCTTTTTTGGTGAAAGCAACTTTGGCGGCAAAAAAAGCCGCGCCATGGAACTGATGGAAGGGCTGGTGCCGCTGGGTATCCGCTGGTCTACGCTGTGGTCTTCCAATTTGTGCCTGGATAAGGAATTTCTGGATCTGGCGCGCAAATCCGGCGTGATGCACGTAAATATCGGTATTGAAAGTATTGATAAGGATATTCTGGACGGCATGCGCAAAGGCTGGAACAAGGCCAGCCGCTACCATGAGATGTTTGAAAACCTGCGCCAGCGCGATATCAGCTACTCGCTCAACTTCATCTTCGGTTTTGATGATGAAGACCACGATATCTACCGCGCCACCATCTCCTTTCTGGAAGAACACAAGGTGCCTGCGGCGTATTTCAACATCCTTACGCCCACCAAGGGCACGGCGCTGTTTAACCGTATGGAAAAGGCAGGCCGTATTATCAACGCGCCAGAAATTGACCGCTGGCCCGGCCAAATCTGCCAGATCTGGCCCAAAAACTGCTCCCCCAAGGAAATGGAAGCACGTATTCAGTGGATGTATAAAAAATTCTATTCCATGCGTTCCATCTTTAAGCGGCTGCCTTTTCCGCCGCGCACCCGGTCTGATATGTCATCGTGGATTTTGGATCTTACAGAACGGCGCATGGCTTTTTCCTCCACCGGCAATAATGACTTCGATATCTACTAACGCCCTACCAAGCGTGCCCTCCCCTGCCATAACGGCGGGGGAAAGGTTTTGGTAATATATATCAAAAACGCATTTCAGGCATACTTATTTCGCATAGGTTATAAATTCCGCGTGTAATAGATTGAATTGCGCGTTAGATAAAGACTTACACATTCGCCTTCATTGGAAAAAAACTTTCACCCTGCTGTTATAATTTCCAATTTTCCAATTTTTAGCTACCCCACATCTTCCACACAAACATACTTTTCATCGGCACAACAAACACAATTCGTATAAATTTTAATAAATAACAATATTACTTGTATAATTTACTTGAATTATTTTTATTTTTACTTAAGTTAAATTTACATATACACAACATAGTAAAATGATAAACTACGGCGTGTCGTCAGTTAAGCAGGATGATGATTGAGGCGAACTGCACGGCTGCGAGGAAGGTCGATTTCAGTTTATCGTAGCGGGTTGCGATAGCGCGAAACTGCTTGAGTTTATTGAAGAACCTCTCAACAAGGTTCCGTTCGCGGTAGAGAGAAAAATCGGTTTTCCGTCGTGTCGTTCTGTTGCGTTTTGGCGGGATGACCGGGGTAATCCCGCGCTGTATCAGCCGATCGATCAACCTGTCCGCGTCATACGCCTTGTCAGCAAGGAAAGCATCCGGTTCGATGTTTTCCAGAAGTGGTTCTGCCTGGGTGATATCGGCATCCTGTCCCGGTGTGATGCCGAGTTCCACTGGATTGCCCAGAGCGTCGCAGATGGCATGGATCTTTGTAGTTAGCCCGCCTCGTGATCGTCCGATGGCCTGATCCGTGCCCCTTTTTTGAGAGCTCCGGCACTATGCTGATGCGCTCGGACAATTGTGCTGTCGATCATCATGTATTCGTTGTCGTAATCAGCGGCCAGATAA
Organism: Acetobacter ascendens; assembly: GCF_001766235.1. Lineage (NCBI taxonomy): Bacteria > Pseudomonadati > Pseudomonadota > Alphaproteobacteria > Acetobacterales > Acetobacteraceae > Acetobacter > Acetobacter ascendens. Next base: position 127,751 of record NZ_CP015164.1, on the reverse strand, counting down.
CGAAATATCCGTTCGACGCGGAAATCTCACAGAAGGGTTGTACATCGGGTTAGATTATGAAAAAGTCTGTTTTACACAAAAGAATTTTTCATAAGCAATAAACGAACCCGATGCAGACAGAGTGTAGCGCAGGCGCGTATGAGTTTCCAGCCTCCTGTGGACGGCGTGTTGTGGCCCGTTTTGACGGGGGTCGCATGAGTTCGGATGGGGGCGTCATTCTGGTGAAGCAGGCTGATGACATTCTGGGGCTCAGCCGCCGCTTTGCTGCCTGTTTTCGCGATAAGCGGCATCCCGGCTTTGTGGAATACCGGGTTGAAGACCTTGTCCGTCAGCGGATCATGGGCCTGGCACTGGGCTATGAAGATCTCAATGATCACGATGCCCTGCGGCATGACCTGATCTTTGGTCTGGCCTCGGGCCGTCTGTCAGGAGGCCGGGCAAACTGCGCAGCATTGGCTGGCAAATCCACGCTGAACCGGTTGGAGCGCAGTGGGCAGCAGGCAGATCGTTACTGCCGCATCATTGCTGATCATGAGGCCCTGGCTACCCTGTTCGTGATGCTTTTCATGGACCAGCATGAGCGCGCACCCGCCCGGATCGTTCTGGATGTGGATGCCACCGATGACCGTATCCATGGCCATCAGGAAGGCCGGGCCTTTCATGGATATTACGGCCATAACTGCTATCTTCCCCTGTATGTCTTCTGCGGGGACCATCTCCTCAGCGCTACCCTGCGCACGGCAGACAGGGACCCGAGGAAGGAAGCACTGGCAGACATCCGCCGGATCGTGGAGCAGATCAGGAGCCGCTGGCCCCGGGTGCGTATCCTGGTGCGTGGGGACAGCGGTTTCGCCCGGGACAGTCTGATGACATGGTGCGAAGACAACCACGTTGACTTCCTGTTTGGGCTTGCAGGCAACACCCGCCTGTATGACCGGATTGCCTCTTTGTCCGCTGAGGTTCGTGACGAAGCCGCCACGACAGGCAAAGCGGCGCGCGGCTTTGCCTCCTTTGACTGGATCACAAAGGACAGCTGGACGCGCCGCAGGCGGGTCGTGGCCAAGGCCGAATGGCGCCATGGCAACCGCTATCATCGCTTTATTGTCACCACGCTACCGCAGGGAATGTCCGACCCCCGCCATCTCTACGAACAGATTTACTGCGCACGCGGGGATATGGAAAACCGCATCAAGGAATGCCAGATGGATCTGTTCTCAGACAGGACCTCGTCCCACACCATCCGGGCCAACCAGCTCCGGCTGTGGTTCTCGGCCGCAGCCTATGTCCTGCTGACCGCTCTGCAAAGACTGGCCCTTGGCCAGACCAGCCTGGAGACGGCGACCTGTGGCACCATACGCGCACGACTGCTCAAAATCGCGACACGTGTCACGCTCAGCGTCCGTCGGATTGTCCTGTCCATGCCGGACATGTTCCCCTGTCAGCATGAATTCGCCCTCGCTCATGCACGATTGCGAAGGCTCCGGCAGGCCATCTGAAGAAACAGACAGTGCACAGACCACATAGCTTCCACCAACACTGCCTTCTCAGGCCGTGACACCCTCACTGCGTTCAGAACCCGCCGCCAGAAGCAGAATATCGTCAATATTCCAGATCGGGCTCCTGTGGGATGACTGAATTCTACAAAATGACCTGAAATTGCCTCAAGTGTGAGATGGGGTGGTTGCCGTCCTCCCCGCACGGCATCGCAATGTGCCAGAATGGTCGTTGGAAGAAACGACTGCGCGAAAGGACGGCAGATGAAGGATACAGTGATAGGCGTTGATCTGGCAAAGAACATTTTCCAGGTTCATGGAGCTTCGCGTGCGGGCGAGGTGATGTTTCGCAAAAAGCTGCGTCGTCAGCAGTTTATGCAGTTCATGGCCACGCAGCCGCCTGCTCTGGTCGTTCTTGAAGCGTGCGGGAGCGCGCATTACTGGGCTCGCGAACTGGCAGGAGCTGGTCACGAGGTCAGACTGATCGCTCCGCAGTATGTGAAGCCTTTCGTGAAGCGCCAGAAGAACGATGCTGCTGATGCGGAAGCGATTGTCATTGCGGCCCGTCAGCCGGAAATGCGCTTTGTCGAACCACGCACTGAAGCGCAGCAGGCGCGTGGCGTTCTTTTCCGGGCCCGGCAGCGTCTGGTGCACCAGCGCACGGAACTGGTGAATGCCCTGCGTGCCGTTCTGTATGAATTCGGTCTCGTCGTGCCACAGGGGATTGCGCATATCAGACACATTGAAGCCATGCTGGATGAGGCGGTTCTGCCAGAGGCTGTGAAGCAGGAATGCCTTGATCTGCTGCGACAGATTTCGGAGCAGAGTGTGCGGATTGATGTCAGAACAAAGAAGATCAGGATGCTTGCCCAGGAAAGTGAAAACACCTGCAGATTGCAGAGCATGCCTGGAGTGGGTCCTCTGACCGCTCTTGCGATTGAAGCTTTTGCGCCTGACCTGCAGAGCTTCCGGCGCGGGCGCGACTTTGCTGCGTGGCTGGGGCTGGTGCCCCGTCAGTTCTCATCTGGCGGAAAGGAAAGGCTGGGGAAGATATCAAAAGCCGGGCAGGCTGATATCCGCAGGCTTCTCATCATGGGCGCCATGACCCAGGTGAACTGGGCCAGCCGTAAGGCCCCTGCACCGGGAAGCTGGCTGGCACGGATGCTGGCCCGCAAGCCCCGTATGCTGGTAGCCATTGCGCTGGCCAACAGGATGGCACGAGCCATCTGGGCCATGGCAACAAAACAGGAGGATTATCGGGATCCGGCCCTGTCCGTGGCAGCCTGAGCGATGGCTCGGCTCCCGCGGATGGAACCGGTAGGGGTGTGAGAGGGCGATGACCTGAATGGGCGCATGATCGTCTGATCCGGATCGGAAAAACCAGTGGATTTCTCTGTGCTTTAAAGCACGCCTGTGAGATTTGGATCTGATCCGCTGATCACCATACTGGCCAGTGGCTTCTGAAAGGCCACATCAACAGGCCTTACAGAAGACCGCACACGATCACACGTCAATATGGGTCAGAAAACTCTTGCATAACGGACGGCAACCATATGTGGACGGCTCCCCCTTGCAAGGGGCTAGGCAAGAAAATGATCGGATCTTTGCTTCCATATGTCCGGCCTGTTGATGCGGCCATAGGGTCGCTGGCCAAGATGGCTTCCGCAGCGTGAGCCCCAAACACAGAAGCGGTCTTTGATGACCACTGGTTGCCACGGGTTTTCTCACGCCATGGATCGATCGATCACACCATCTGCTCTATTACTTGCAAGCCACGACCTCAGCTCGGCACGAGAGCGTCAAATATCAGCGCATCGTGCCAGGCTAAGCTCAAACAGCAGCTGCGCCGGGTTGCTGCAGAAGGCGCTTATAGTGTTCGCCGCTGACCATCAGTTTCCAGGCAATCCGCGCAATCTTATTGGCAAGGGCCACCGCTGCGAGTTTCGGTTTTTTGCGCTCCAGCAATTCACGTAACCAAGATGAGGCATTCTTCCCATTGGTCCGCCGGGCATGCGACACGACTGCGGTCGCGCCAACCACCAGCGTGCTTCGCAAGACCTCATCGCCAGCGCGTGTGATTCTGCCAAGCCTTGTTTTTCCATCGGTTGAGTGATCCCTGGGCGTCAATCCGATCCAGGCCGCAAAGGCTCGACCCGATTTGAACAGATGCGGATCAGGCGTTTTCATCATCAGCAGCGCTGCGCCGATCGGGCCAACGCCCGGAATTTTCGCAAGACGCTGACTGCATTCGTTGGCGCGGTGCCATGCCATCACCTTGCCCTCAAGCTGTTCGATTTCACCTTGCAATTCAGCATATTCCTTTGCGTGAAGGGCAAACAACTCGCGCGTCAATGTGGGCAGGCTTTCGTCCGCAGCGATCCGATCAAGGAGTGCCTCAATCCGGCACATGCCTTTGGGCGCCGTGATCCCAAACTCGGCAGCATATCCCCGGATCGTATTGGCGAGCTGTGTGCGGTTCCGGATAAGTCGTGCCCGCATTCCAATCAGCATCAACGCTGCCTGCTCTTCCTCGCTCTTGAGCGGGACGAACCGCATTGTAGGCCGACTCATCGCTTCACAGAGGGCTTCCGCGTCGGCGGCATCGTTTTTCCCGCGCTTGACATAAGGCTTCACGAGCTGCGGCGCGATCAGCTTCACTGTGTGTCCCAGACACGAGAGCACCCGCCCCCAGTAATGGGAGGCGCCACAGGCCTCAATCGCGATTTCAATCGGGGGCAGTTTCTCAAAAAACTTTACCATCTCCCGGCGGAATAGCTTCCTGCGCAAAACAGGCTGCTCCTTCGCGTTTACACCGTGCAATTGGAAAACACTTTTTGACGTGTCCATGCCAATACGGATAATTTGTTCCATGGGTGGCCTCCTCTGTGAATTCTGCAACGACTTCACCTTGGCACATCGCGATGCCGTTGGGAGCCGTCCACCCCATCACAGAAGAAATCCGCGTCAAACACACAGAAGAAATCCGCGTCAAACACAAGCCGCACCTATTGAAGGGTCATCTTCCTCTCATGCTTCCCAAAGTCCCACCACATGGCAGGGAGCTTTGCTTGCTCGTTTAGAGAAATATAAACGTTACCCGGCAGAAGCCATGTCTGCTCATCAGGAAGGTACGCCAAATCTGCATTTTACCATGGACCGGAAAGGGCATGTGCTTTCTGCCCATATTGAAAAAAGCTCTGGCCATTCATTGTTGGATAGTGAAGCTTTGGCACTGGTGCGGCGTGCTGAGCCATTGCCTAGCCCACCCGATAGTGTGGCAGGTGATTCTATTACACTCACCGTGCCCATCGAATTTTATATGGAACACGCACAGGATTAGAAATCCTACCTGGGCCAATAATATTTTCACAGAACATAAGGAAATATTTTTCCTTCATGCCATTTTTTGACGCAAGAGCGCCCATTCTACCTCTACGTTATCTGCAACGCGCCGTGCCACAGTAGATAAAGGCCGCGCACGATCATGCGCAAGCGCCAGTCGGAAAGGAGGAATATGCGCTCCTGTCAAAGGAGTAAAAGCCATGTCTCCATTCTGAACCTCATCCATCACGTCCAGATAACTGAGAATGGTAATACCCAAACCAGCCTTCACCAATGACTTTATCATCTGCACATTATTGGCTCCAGAAATCACATTTGGATTTACCAGGGTATCTGCTTCCAGTTTTGCAAAAACAGATGCAAGTGCCAATGGATTTTCTGGCACAATAACAGGATATTCAGCACATACCGAAAACCGAGCAGAAGAATGTTGCGTAACTGGGTGCTTCGGAAGGCTCACTACTCCTAGCGGGAAAGAAAGCATTGAACGCACTTGCAAATCTCGCAAATCTGCAGGGTCTAACCGAAATGCCAGATCTCCCTCTCCCGCAAAAAGACGTTCTCCCAGCTCTGCATTATCGTGGATATGCATATTCAAAACAATTCCGGGGTATTGTTCTTTAAGGCGCGCAGCAATGCTGGGTAAAAATACTCGCGCCAAAGCCTCTGGCGCCAAAATGTCTATGCGTCCACGGCGCATACCTTTTAGATCATCAATCTGACGGTTCAGGCTTTCAAAATCCTTCGCCCACCTGTTGGCATGTGCATAAAATAACTCGCCCACCGCAGTTAAACGCATGCCGGAAGAAAGACGCTCAAATAGTGGTGTCTCAAGCGCCTGCTCACCCAGAAGAATGTGTCTATCAATTGCCGAAGCCGCAATATGCAGGTCTTCCGACGCTTTGCGGATGGAGCCATGCCGTGCCATAGCCAAAAAATAGATCAGAAAGCGCGAAAATGGGTTCATTTGCCTGTTCTCAGTTTGAGAATGCATACTGCATGAAATAGATATATCCGATAATATACGCTTGATGAAACACTACCTCCTAAAGGAACGGGAAACCTTTCCCATTTAGGAGATGAAGCTGTGACGCCCCCAACCTGTGCCCGCCCCACCGAGAGCAGATTGCCCCGCGAGCTCAGTTTTGACGCTGATGACTGGCTTATTCTCGCCTCATACTGGCATCCCATTGCCCTTGTACGTGAACTGGAAGACAAACCTTTAGGCGTTACGTTACTTGATGCACCATTGGTTATTTATCGGGCAGGTGAAGACATTGTTGTGGCAGATGATCTGTGCCCGCACCGTGGCGTGCCACTCAGCATGGGCAAGGGTAACGGCCAGACAGTTGCCTGCGCCTATCACGGTTTCCAGTTTGGCCATCAAGGCCAGTGTGTACGTATTCCCGCCCACCCGGATAGCGCCATTCCTTCCCGACTGAATCTGCGCACTTATCCTGTGGTAGAAAGATATGGCTTGATCTGGACGTGCCTACGCCCACAGGACAATGAAGATATCTCCATTACTTCCATGCCACATTGGGATGAAGCTGGCTTTCAACAGATCAACTGCCCATGGATAGACATTGCCGGTTTTGCTGGCAGGCAGGTTGAGGGCTTTATAGATGTTGCCCATTTTGCATTTGTGCATACAGAAACTTTTGCAGACCCAGACAACCCTGTTGTGCCAGCTTATATGCCCACAATGACACCCTATGGGTTTGAGGCAGAATACCGCAGCAATGTAGGCAATTACCCTATTGGGCAATCAGAACGCGGACGGCCGGATTTTGAATGGCTGCGCCATTTTCGGGTGCATGTTCCCTTTACTGCCACACTGGAAATTCATTTTCCCGATAACGGGAGGCTGGTCATCATGAATGCTGCTTCTCCTGTTTCCGCGAAAAAAACACGCATGTTTGCACCCATGTGCCGCAACTTTGATACCGATCTGCCTTTGCAGGATGTTTATGATTTCAACCTGAAAGTCTTTGAGGAAGACCGTGCCTTGGTAGAAGCCCAAAAGCCTGAAAACCTGCCGCTTGACCCTTCCCTGGAAGTGCATGTGGTGGCAGACCGCAGTTCCATTGCCTATCGGCGTGCCTTACGCAACATTGGCTTAAGCCAGTTCTTCACCGCCTGAAAAGATACAATCATAACTGCCCTTCTTCCATGAAAGCGGCGCTGGTTTAACCAGCGCCACTTTCATGTGAACAAAGAAGCAAGCTTACCCACCCTGAATTGCTAGCATTCAAAATAAAAATATGGTCAAACCCCGCCTCATTACATTCATGTAATTATATCGCTGTAATCTAGGGTCTTCGCGCTGAATATTCACCTTACACACTGCTTGACCCCGGAAAACTCAAGAAAAAGAGATATACCCTCTCTTCCCAAACGATATAAACACGCGTTACCTTACGTGAGTCTGCGCGTATATTCTTGATATAACACTATATATTTCATCAGGATGCACCACAGGCACAAAAACAAGAACAGAAAGTTTTAGGCGTGCTTCCATCATCTGCTCCCCTTTCCAGTTCACACCAACGCTTCCTTTACCTTCAGGTTCTGGTGGCTGTGGGTGCAGGCATTGCCGTAGGTGCAATGTTTCCTTCTGTTGCTACGGCACTTAAACCGCTGGGAGATGGGTTTGTTAAACTTATCAAAATGGTCATTGCACCTGTTATTTTTCTAACAGTGTGTACAGGCATTGCAGGCATGGCGGACCTTAAGCAAACAGGCCGCGTAGCAGGTAAAGCCATGCTATATTTTTTGTGCTTTTCCACTTTGGCGCTGGCTATTGGCATGCTTGTGGCCAACGTTCTGCAACCCGGTGCTGGCCTACACATTAGGCCAGAAAGCCTTGATACAAGTTCTGTTACACAGTTTGTAAGTGCTGCTACGCAACATCATTCCTTTTCAGATTTTTTGCTACAAATCATTCCCTCCACAACCGCTGGTGCGTTTACATCTGGTGAAATTTTACAGGTTCTGCTGGTTGCCATCTTGTTTGGCATAAGTCTGGCCAAAATGGGCAAAGCGGGTGAAACCGTTCTCAACATGTTTTATAGCCTGACAGAACTTGTTTTTGGGGTTGTGCGTTTGGTGATGTATTTGGCCCCTATTGGGGCTTTTGGTGCCATGGCCTTTACCGTTGGTAAGTTTGGCCTGCATTCCATTCTGCACCTTCTTGCCTTGGTACTGACATTTTACCTCACTGCCATTCTGTTTGTAGGCGTTGTTCTGGGGGTTGTGGCAAGATTAGCTGGCTTTAGCATTCTGCGGCTGTTGGTCTTTTTAAAAGAAGAGCTGCTGATTGTATTGGGCACCAGTTCTTCCGAATCTGCCCTGCCCGGCCTGATTGCGAAATTGGAAAGGGCTGGGTGTTCCCAAGGAATTGTAGGGCTAGTTGTTCCCATGGGCTATTCCTTTAATCTGGATGGCACCAATATTTATATGACACTTGCAGCACTATTTATTGCGCAAGCAACTGATGTGCACCTTAGCTTTCAGGAGCAGCTTGCCCTGCTTCTGGTGGCTATGGTGAGTTCTAAAGGTGCTGCTGGTGTGACGGGAGCGGGCTTTATTACTCTGGCTGCAACACTTTCTGTTGTGCCCAGTGTACCTGTTGGGGGCATGGCCCTGATTCTAGGTATTGACCGTTTTATGTCTGAATGTCGTTCCCTCACCAATCTGGTTGGAAACGCTGTTGCTGCTATTGTTGTCTCACGCTGGGAGAATGCGCTGGATGACACGCAACTTCATGATGCCCTGCACGCGCAACCACAGATTACAAAAACACCTTCGGCCTGATTATTATTTTCCGTAGGAAGTTCTCCTAGAGCATAATCCGATCAGTCTGGTTCATATCCAGCGGCGGTGAAGCACGCGGCGGCCTGGCGATGAGAGATATCGTCAATTGCTCCACAGACGGTATTTTGAAGAGCGTCGAGGGTTCGCGGTGCCACCCGTCTGATCCACGCCTTCATTTTGGCGAAGATGTTTTCGATCGGGTTGAAATCAGGACTGTAGGGCGGCAGGAACAACAACCTGGCGCCGACTGCCTCCACAGCCTCGCGGGCAACGGCTCCTTTATGGGCGGACAGATTGTCCAGAATGACGACGTCTCCCGGCGACAGGGTTGGAACGAGCACCTTGCGGGTATAGGCGGCAAACCATTCGCCGGTCATTGGGCCGTCCAGCATCATCGGTGCTGTCATGCCGGAGAGGCGCAGTCCGCCGATGAACGTCGTGGTTTTCCAGTGCCCGTGGGGCACGGACATCCGACAGCGCGTGCCCCGTTGTGACCGCCCCCGCAGGCGAGCCATCTTCGTTGAGACGGCTGTTTCGTCGATGAAGATCAGACGGGTCGGATCAAGGTCAGGCTGGCTGTCAAACCAGGCCTCGCGCTGCTGTGCGACGTCGGGCCGTGTCTGCTCGCTGGCGTGCGCCGTTTTTTTTGATGGTCATGTCGTGACGGTCGAGACAGCGCCAGATCGTGCTCGGCGCAAAGCGGACACCGTGTTCCGCTGCAAGTGTCTCCGCCAGTTCGACAAGGGAAATATCGGCCTTTGTTTCAATCGCGGCCAGCAGGAAGGTTGACCACGCTTCAATCCGGTGAGAACGGCGATCGCCGCCCTGTTTAAGCGCATGGTCACGACCGCTGGCCTGCCACTCAGCAACCCAGCGGATAACGCTCGACGAAGACACACCAAAACGAACCGCCGCCGCACGACGGGTCATGCCAGAGGCAACAGCCGCAATCGTGCGGCGGCGAAGGTCAGCAGACAGGGCTCGGGTCATACGGGCCGGCCTCCATACCGGCACATAGTATGAATCAGATTTCGACCAGTATGGGAATCTTAAAATGAACCTATTAGATCGGATTATGCTCTAGCTTCCTACGGATTTCTTGCATACGTGTTTTGACACAAAACTTGTTGTAACATTGTAACTTCGTAAACTTTTTCTTGAATATTCGTTATAACAGAAAAAAATCCTTGAATCTTTCTATTCGTAATTTAATTTCCATAATTCGTAATAATAAAAACAAACGCGGAAACGAGAAAATGTTTGCAGAAATTACAAAACCTGTTTTTTAAAGAGAAAGTTGCCAGCCACCTTTCGCTTTAATCTCTGTATTTCTTTCCCCTTGCTTCAGAAATACGCCGTTGCTTCATGCTAACCGCAGGCAATGGCCATTCTTGCGCCATGAGGATCGGGCGATGCCCTTAACTGATATCATTTCAAATTCAGAACAAAAAAGATCATGCTATCGGCAGAATTTTTTATCCATTGCCCGTTTACTCTATGCCGGAACAGTTCTTTTCACATTGAATATTGCTCTTAAAGCTTCCACTGCATGCGCCCAGCAGAATGAACCCGCCAAATCTTTTGAGAAACCCGAACTGTCTTCAAAACCTATTATCAACACTGAAACACCGAAAAAACACAAGCGCCCAATAGCAGAAGAACGTCTGGAGGCTTTGTTTGATACAGAAAGTCTTTCCTATCTGCTAAACCACAATAATACAGCGTTACGTAGGCAGGATATCAGCGCTGGCTATTTTGTTGCTGAACAGGCTTTTGGCAATCTGGCCCCCAGCCTTAAACCCTGGCGTGACAGATTAAGTGAACACGGCTTCACCTTTGAATTAACATATAAAGGTGAAGGCATGGCCAATCTTGCTGGCGGCCTTTCAAAAGGTATGGATTACACGCACGAAATTCGTGCCAGCATGTTGTTTGATCTGGGCAAGTTAACCGGTTGGAGTCCACTACAGGGATGGTACCTGCATGGTATTGTTATGAACCGTGAAGGCCGGCAGGTTGGTTGGGATCATGTTGGGGAAAGAAATGTACTTCTTACAGAAGTATGGAGCATCCACGGCCCGGCAGCGGCTCGTCTGGCAGATCTGTATCTGGAAAAATCTTTCCTCAATAACCGCATCAATATCAATGTAGGGCGCATTTCACTTACGCACACATATTCTACTTCTATTTTGCTGTGTACGTTCATGACCATGTGTTCTGCGCCCATGGCCATACGAGAACCGGCTGGTTGGAGCGTTTACCCCAAAACATCATGGGGCGGCACAGTGCGCTTTCGGCCCACGCATGATCTTACCCTGCGCACGGGTATTTATCGCATAGGCCCCAAAGCACGTGATAACACAGGTTGGGCATGGGGCGATGAACCTTATACAGGTATTCAAACCCCTATTGAGTTAACGTGGGAACCATTTTTTGGCACACGCAAGCTTCCCGGCCATTACAAAATTGGCTTTGGGCATGACACGTCACCTTACCCCGATATAGTTGGCACCATTCCCGCCGCTTTTGCTGGATCTGTGCATGTGCACAAGCTCAAACCGCGTGATACATTTTATATAGAGGCAGACCAAATGGTGTATCGCAGCCATGGCGAACATCAAATGGCTGGGGGATACGTGTTAGCCGGGTTCATTCATAACACGCCAAGTAACTCCACATTCTCAAACGAATTTTATGCAGGCGCTTCTCTGTTGGGCATTATCCCTCACCGCCCATTGGATCGTCTGGGCGTGATGTATTCCTATTACCAACTCAGTCCTCGTTTGGCCTATGGGCAGCGGATGCAAGAAGCCGCAGGCGTTCCGCTTGGACCCTACATCAATGGGCCACAAACGCATTCTGCGATTCTGGAGGCATATTACGGTATTCCCGTCACACCAGGCCTGGTTATTACACCTGAATTTGAATACATGATGCGCCCTGGAGAAACCTCGGTTATTCCCAATGCGATTCTGGCGGGGCTTAAAGTTATTGCCGCCCTATAAAGCAAAGCGAGACGCAAAAATATCTCACCTGCCCTGCTTTTCCCATACTGGCACCAAGCCCGCTTATTGCTAGAATATATTCTCAAACAGATGGATGGTGCTGCGCAAGCGGCTTGAAAGGGAATGCCGTGCACGGGTTTCTGCCTCATATTGAAGCAGAATCTCATAGTCGGCAGCTGCTCCCGCAACTGTAAGGGGAAGTTGGGCCTGCTGCCGGTCACGGCTAGCCACTGGCCGGTAACACGGCTGGGAAGGCAAAAGGTCTGACACACCATATCCCCAAGCCAGGAGACCTGCCTCCATCAGGCACATAACACTGGGCGGGATGAACCGGTAGCGGCAGGATAAGGCAGTAAAATGCACAAACATGCCTTTAGCTCATTTCTAACAGCACTGTTTCTTGTATGGAGCAGCCTATCTACTCATGCTCATGCAGAAAGCGCCTCCACACCAACCATAACGGGACAATGGATTACAGAAGACGGCAAAGGCGTGTTCGACGCGGAAATCTCACAGAAGGGTTGTACATCGGGTTAGATTATGAAAAAGTCTGTTTTACACAAAAGAATTTTTCATAAGCAATAAACGAACCCGATGCAGACAGAGTGTAGCGCAGGCGCGTATGAGTTTCCAGCCTCCTGTGGACGGCGTGTTGTGGCCCGTTTTGACGGGGGTCGCATGAGTTCGGATGGGGGCGTCATTCTGGTGAAGCAGGCTGATGACATTCTGGGGCTCAGCCGCCGCTTTGCTGCCTGTTTTCGCGATGAACGGCATCCCGGCTTTGTGGAATACCGGGTTGAAGACCTTGTCCGTCAGCGGATCATGGGCCTGGCACTGGGCTATGAAGACCTTAATGACCATGACGCTTTACGTCATGATCCTGTCATGGGTCTGGTATCGGGACGTCTGTCAGGAAGCCGGGCCAACTGTGCGGCACTGGCAGGAAAATCCACGCTGAACCGGCTAGAGCGCAGTGGGCAGCAGGCAGATCGTTACTGCCGGATCATTGCTGATCATGAGGCCCTGGCTACCCTGTTCGTGACGCTTTTCATGGACCAGCATGAGCGCGCACCCGCCCGGATCGTTCTGGATGTGGATGCCACCGATGACCGTATCCATGGCCATCAGGAAGGCCGGGCCTTTCATGGATATTACGGCCATAACTGCTATCTGCCGTTATACATCTTCTGCGGGGACCATCTCCTCAGCGCTACCCTGCGCACGGCAGACAGGGACCCGGGGAAGGAAGCACTGGCAGACATCCGCCGGATCGTGGAGCAGATCAGGAGCCGCTGGCCCCGGGTGCGTATCCTGGTGCGTGGGGACAGCGGTTTCGCCCGGGACAGTCTGATGACATGGTGCGAAGACAACCACGTTGACTTCCTGTTTGGGCTTGCAGGCAACACCCGCCTGTATGACCGGATTGCCTCTTTGTCCGCTGAGGTTCGTGACGAAGCCGCCACGACAGGCAGAGCTGCGCGCGGTTTCGCCTCCTTTGACTGGATCACAAAGGACAGCTGGACGCGCCGCAGGCGGGTCGTGGCCAAGGCCGAATGGCGCCACGGCAACCGCTATCATCGCTTCATTGTCACCACGCTACCGCAGGGAATGTCCGACCCCCGCCATCTCTACGAACAGATTTACTGCGCACGCGGGGATATGGAAAACCGCATCAAGGAATGCCAGATGGATCTGTTCTCAGACAGGACCTCGTCCCACACCATCCGGGCCAACCAGCTCCGGCTGTGGTTCTCGGCCGCAGCCTATGTCCTGCTGACCGCTCTGCAAAGACTGGCCCTTGGCCAGACCAGCCTGGAGACGGCGACCTGTGGCACCATACGCGCACGACTGCTCAAAATCGCGACACGTGTAACGCTCAGCGTCCGTCGGATTGTCCTGTCCATGCCGGACATGTTCCCCTGTCAGCATGAATTCGCCCTCGCTCATGCACGATTGCGAAGGCTCCGGCAGGCCATCTGAAGAAACAGACAGTGCACAGACCACATAGCTTCCACCAACACTGCCTTCTCAGGCCGTGACACCCTCACTGCGTTCAGAACCCGCCGCCAGAAGCAGAATATCGTCAATATTCCAGATCGGGCTCCTGTGGGATGACTGAATTCTACAAAATGACCCGAAATTGCCTCAAGTGTGAGAAATCCGCGTCGATATTCATACCTGTAGCGATAAGATGTGCGGAAATCTTATAGGGTTAAACCTAACACAAAATGAAGAAGCTTCTGGCCGCAGAAAAACAGAATGTAACCTTCAGATGCTCAAAGGCTTCCACCCAATGGAAGACCGGCATGACCATTGGAAAGGCCACATTTTTGACCCTCAAAGCAAAAATACTTACGATGCCATTATATGGGTAGCGGAAGACGGTGCCCTAAAACTGCATGGTTTTTTAGGTTTGGAACTCTTTGGCAGAACAGATACGTGGCAACCGTTTCATGGCCATATAGGTAATAACTGCCGCATTAACCCCTGAGCATACCTGCATCAACAGGGCATAAAATAGGTATTATGCCGTTATAACAGGTTGCAAGCTCAGACCTTCTCTATAAAACCATTCAGAATTTGGAATTCAATATTTCTCCGCAATGTTTCATTCCGACAGGGCGGAGCCCGGCTTTGTAGGGAGAACCCGAAGAATGAGACAAACGCACAAAGGGCAGCCTATAGCGGAGTGGTGTGCATCCCCTAACGCCATGCGCCTGAACAAGCTTTTACGCATGTCCCGACGAGATGTACTTTTAGGCGGCCTTGGTCTTTCTGTTGCAGGCACAACGGGTGCAGCCCTTGCGGCGGATACCATTCCTGCCACAGCAAACACTGAAGATCTGTCCCGCTTTATGCTGGTATCCCAGCGTCTGACAGATAGAGATGCGCTGAACTCCCAGATTGGTGCTGCCCTGTATGCCAATATCGTACAGGCCAACGCAGATCGGAAAGACCAACTCAACGCCCTGCATACTCTGCTAGAGCGAGAAAAATTTACAACAGCATCAGCCTTTGCACATGCTGCGGAAAAATCTGATCCAAAGCTTAAAAGATGTTATCCACGAAATTCTAACCGGCTGGTACCGGGGCATTGCAGATGGCAAGGTGGTGGTTTACCGCTCTGCCCTGATGTTCGACATCGCCAAGGATGCCGTTTACCCCAAAACCTACGCAACGGGCGGCCCATTCTACTGGACAAGCAAGCCACCAGAAGTTGCACGCCCCAAAGGGCACCCTGCACTTTCTGCTTCCGCCCTTGTTATCGAACCGACCTGATCTTACGGGATACCCCGCTTTATGCCCTCCGAAGAAAATCTTTCAGCCGACGTTGTGATCGTAGGATCAGGCGTTGCAGGTAGTTCTATTGCCAATGAACTGGCACGCGCCGGTATTTCCGTCATTGTGCTAGAAGCTGGCCCACGCGTTGACCGTCAGCATTTTGTAGAAAACTTCCGCAATCTGGAAAACAAACCCTCTTATCAGGGGCCATTCCCGGCTGTGCCTTGGGCTCGGCATCCGCCTGATCAGCAAACCCCTAACGAGTATCTGCATACCTCCGGCCCAAATGCCGAAGCCTATCAGCAGGTTTACCTACGCATGATGGGCGGCACCACATGGCACTGGGCTGGCTGTGCATGGCGTTACCTGCCATCAGACTTTGAACTGAAAACACGTTACGGTCAGGGCCGAGATTGGGCTTTGACATATGATGATCTGGAACCCTTTTACTATCAAGCAGAAGTCATGATGGGAGTTTGCGGGCCGGATCCTGCAGTGGAAGACCTTGGGTCCCCCCGCAAACAGCCTTATCCTATGGATGCGTTGCCCATTTCCTACGCTGCGCAGCAGTTCCGTAAGTTGATTCAGGAAAAAACGCCGTGGCGCGTGGTGCATGAACCACAGGCACGTAACACCCGCCCATATGATAACCGCCCAACGTGTGAAGGGCATAATAACTGCATGCCCATCTGCCCTATTGGGGCCATGTATAACGGCAGCTATTCCGTTTACCATGCAGAAGCCGCCGGGGCTAAATTTATACCCAACGCTGTGGTGTATAAGATTGAGCGAGACAGCGCGAACAAGCGCGTCACCGCTGTGCATTACTTTGACCCCGACAAAGGATCACACCGCGTTACGGGCAAATATTTTGTTATTGCCGCGCACTGCATTGAAACAGCCAAACTGCTCCTGCTTTCTGCCGATGAGCAAAGCCCGGATGGTGTTGCCAACAGTTCCGGCCATGTAGGCCGCAACATGATGGACCATACAGGTGTACAAGTTACCTTCGTTAGTGGTGATCAAGCCTTGTGGCCGGGCCGTGGTCCGCTGGAAACGAATGTGATTGACAATTTCCGTGATGGGAATTGGCGCACAGACCGTGGGGCCTACCTCGTGCACATGGTGGATGATAACCAGGTGGATCTGGCCACGCAGTTGGCGATTTCCAAAGGGTACGTTGGCCGCGAACTGGAAGAACAGATCCGCTATCTGGCCTCTCACACAGTGCGCTTGTTCAGCCATAACGAGGCCCTGCCAGACCCCGATAACCGTCTCACACTCAGTAAAGATCATAAAGACATTCTGGGTATTCCGCACCCGGAAGTGTACTACAAGCTGCCCGAATATACCGTGCGCAGTTGTGAACATACACGCTATGTTTTCCGTGACCTTATCAAGCTGATGCACGGCACAGATGAACAGTGGACCCCTGGCTACTTCCCGCAGGATCATCCCGCAGGCAGCACCATTATGGGCACAGACCCCAAGGATTCTGTAATGGACGGCCATTGCCGGACGCATGACCACGACAATCTGTTTATTGCCAGTTCCTCGGTTTTCTCAACCGTTGGCACCGGCAACATCACCCTTACCGTAGCTGCCTTGGCGCTGCGTGTTGCCGATACGCTGAAAAAAGAACTTGCTCATGCCTGATTTTTCCAAACCCTGCGCGTCCTTCTTTCAGCAAGCACGGTGCTTGGTGTCTGCGCCCTTATCCAGACACCAGCGCATGCGGAAGATGCTGCCCCGGATCAGGCAGTACTAGATCGTGGGGCCTATATTGCCACTGCGTCAGATTGTATTGCCTGCCACACTAAGCCTGGTTCACAGCCATTTGCTGGTGGCCTGAAAATTGCAACACCTATGGGTGATGTGATTTCCACCAACATTACGCCAGATCCAGACCACGGCATTGGCAAATATACAGAGCAGGACTTTGAACAGGCTGTACGCCACGGCGTGCGCAAAGATGGCGCTTACCTGTACCCAGTTATGCCCTATGTTTCTTACGCAGGCATGACAGATCAGGATGTGCATGCACTTTATGTGTGGTTCATGCACAGCGTAAAACCTGTGGCCAGCGCTCCAGCAGAAACAACACTGGTGTTTCCTGCCAATATGCGTAGCGCAATGGCAGCATGGAACTTTGTAACCACCAAGGAAGAGCCAGAAAGCGGGGATTCCAGCACATATGATCCGCTACGCCGCGGCAAGTATCTTACCAATGCGCTGGAACATTGCGGTACCTGCCATACGCCACGCAACTTCATGCTGAGTGAAAAGCAAGATAGGTATCTGGCAGGCACTTCGCTGGATGGGTGGTATGCACCAAACATCACTTCCAGTAAAACCGGCGGTATCGGCAACTGGAGCGAAGATGATATTGTTGCCTATCTGAAAACAGGCCACGCCAATAACCATGCTCAGGCAGCAGGCCCCATGGCAGAAGCTGTGGAACATAGTACCAGCCATCTGACAGATCAGGATCTACACGCCATAGCCACTTATATTCATCAAGTAGCAGCTATGGATGATGATATGGAACATCAGGCACGAGATAGCTTTGGCCAAGCTGTAGAAGCGCTTGATATCCGCCAGAGTGCCCCTACCCGCATTGATGATCTGACCGAAATGGACGGACAACACGCGTATGATGCCAACTGTGCGGCCTGCCACGGCCAGACTGGCACAGGCACGAAGGATCAATATGCACCCTCCCTATTCCATAACTCTACTGTGGGCAGCGCACGGCCAGATAACCTTATCATGACTATTCTGCACGGGGTACAGCGCAAAACTGAAGCTGGCGATGTATCTATGCCAGATTTTAGTGGGCATTCAGACGTGCAGCGGTTGAGCGATACTGAGATTGCCAAGATCGTGAATTATGTGATGGCAACTTTTGGTAGTGGAGACCCGCACGTAACAGCAGATCAAGTTGCGCAGTTCCATAAAGACAAATAACAACCACCCCACATAAAAGGTGGTTGCACTACACAACAAAAAGGGCGGAGGGGTTTAAAACCCCTCCGCCCTTTTTACATGCTCTTCAGAAAGAAAACTGGAACCTTAGAAAGAAGGCTTTTCATGCAGAGCAGATACCAGACGCGTAATGGTATGTGCCTTTAGAGCTTCTGGCCCACCTTCCGTGCCATAACCGGAATCTTTCATGCCGCCAAACGGCACTTCTGGTACGCCAATGCCATGGTGATTAACAGCAACCATGCCGGCTTCCAGCTTTTCACCAAGTAGGCGTTCCGTGCGTTCACAACGTGTATAAACATAAGCCGCCAAGCCATATGGCAGACGGTTGGCTTCCGTGACCGCGTCAGCCAGATCAGAATACTCATCCATAATGGCAATCGGGCCAAAAGGCTCTTCCTGCATAACCTTCATTTCCAGCGTTGGCTTCAACACCAACGTGGGTGGAAAGAAGCACCCATCATTCGGCATGGAAATATCCGGCTGCCAAAGTTCAGCACCTTTCTGGCGGGCATCATCCACCAGTTCGGTCAATGCCTTTACGCGGCGCTCATTTACCAATGGCCCCATGGTAACGCCTTCATCCAGACCGTTGCCGACCTTAAGCGCGCTCATCTGAGCTTTGAATTTTTCAATAAATGGCGCAGCAATTTCCTTGTGTAAAAGGAAACGTGTGGGGGCGATACATACCTGCCCAGCATTGCGGAATTTGGCTGCGGCCAGACGTTCGGCTGCGGCATCCAGATCTGCATCTGGGCACACAATAACCGGGCCGTGGCCACCTAGTTCCATGGTCACTGGCTTCATCTGCGCACCAGCTAGTGCTGCCAGATGCTTGCCCACAGGTGTAGACCCCGTGAAAGAAATCTTACGCACAACCGGATGAGTAATCAGATACTCAGAAATTTCTGCTGGCACACCATAAACCAGAGAAACCGCACCCGCCGGAATACCAGCATCACAGAAACACCGGATCAGTTCCGCCGGAGAAGCGGGGGTATCTTCCGGGGCCTTTACAATAACCCCACATCCGGCTCCCAAAGCAGCCCCTAGCTTGCGTGCAATCTGGTTGATAGGGAAGTTCCACGGCGTAAAGGCAGCCACAACACCTACCGGTCGGTGCAACACGCGCTGTTCCACATAAGGCGCACGCGGGGGCACCAGCTCATCGTTCAGGCGACGGCCTTCTTCACCAAAATACTCAATAACGCCAGCAGCGCCCTGGATTTCGATAATCGCCTGAGCAAGGGGTTTGCCCTGCTCTTCACTCATAATGCGGCCAATCTGCTCTGCCCGTTCACGCAGCAAATCTGCCGCCTTGCGCATAATCACAAAACGATCCCATGCTGTAAGGCTACGCCATGCTTGGTAACCTACCTGCGCACCCGCAACTACTTTTTCCAGATCAGCCTTAGAGGCATGAGCTACCTGCCCAATAACCTGACCCGTAGCCGGATTGGTTACTGGAATGGTACGCCCATCTGCCGCATCTTGCCATTTCCCGGCCACCAATAGCTGCGTGCGTATTTCTTTTTCTGACATCTACATCTCTCAAGCAGAACGGGCAGACATCCACCATGGAGCCTTTGTCCGGATTTTTTTTGCTGACACCATTTTATGTACTGCCATGCAAGAAAAAAGAGGTCTATACACCCCAGCGCATAATGGCTTCCTGCACGGTTCAGTTCCATCGAGCAGGGCTATTATCCTTCAAACCCTCAGTTGTATCAGTAGAAAGCCCATGCTTTTCAAAACCCTGTCCGGTCAGACAATAATCGGGCTGTGCGCCTTATTTGCTGCCACTTTTACGGCCATTACCAGCGAAGTTGCCCCCGTAGGGTTGCTGATAGATATGGCGAATTCCTTCCATATTACGGAAGGCAAAGCTGGTCTGGCAGTAAGCGCATATGCGTTGGTTGTAGCGCTGGCGGCGGTGCCGCTTACCATTCTTACAGCCAGAATCAACCGCAAGACACTCATGCTTTGGGCTCTGATTGGCTATATCGCCTCTAATCTGATTGCCGCTTTGGCGCCTACCTTTGCTATTCTATGCTTAGGCCGTGCCGTAGGTGGCGCTGCCCACGCGCTTATGATGTCCATTGTTTCGGCCTATGCGGCGCATCTGGTGCCCCCTCGCATGACAGGACGTGCCATTTCCTTTGTATTTGGTGGCACATCTTTGGGGTCTGTTCTGGGGGTTCCCGGCACTGCGGCCATTGGACAGTTGGCTGGCTGGCGCGTTTCCATGATGGTGGTTACGGGGTTAGCCGCTATTCTAACTGTGTGCATCGCGTTTTTTCTGCCCAAGGTGGCAGCATCTTCCAGTTCCGTGCATCTTCCTTCATTCCGTACGCCCGGTGTGGCGCGGGTTTTTGCAGTGGTGATTGCCGTAAACACATTGTTCTTTCTGGGGCATAACCTTCTGTACACCTATGTTTCACCATTGCTGATGTCTCATGGGTTGCCAGAAAGCGCGCTTAGCATTGCCCTGTTGATTACGGGCGGTGTGAGTATTTTTGGGTTATGGGCTGCGGGGCAGATGGTGGATTCCAAACCAGCACTCGGGTTGTTGATAGCTGGCCTGATTACCGCATGCGGCATGGGCTCACTCTGCGGTTCCCTCCTTAGCGGATGGAGCGCGGTTGCTGCTGTTGGCCTGTGGTGTGCCGGTTATGCCGCTCTTATTCCGGTCATTATGTCTGGTGCTATTCGCAGTCGCGCCACCACGGCTGACATTGCCGGTGCTGCCGTAAACGCCAGCAGTAATGTGGGTATTTTGTTTGGTTCTGCTGCTGGTGGCATGATTTTAAATACGGCTGGGCTTTCCGTCTTGCCACCCATGGCCGTTGGTATTGTTATAATGGCCACAGCATTAGGGCTGTGCAGCCCTGTTGCCTTCCCGCGCGTGTTGCATGATCACTCAGAGTCTGAAAGCTGATATAGAGCTAACGGCTATAAAGCTTTCCCTTTCAGCACCAGTGGCAGCCCGGCTGCCACAAAAACCACTTGTCCTGCCTGCGCCGCTATCTGCTGGTGCAGGCGCCCAGCCTCATCCCTAAAGCGGCGGGCTAAAACATTTTCCGGCACAATCCCCAGCCCTACTTCATTGCCTACAAGAATGGTAGGAGCCAAGCGTTCTGGCAACACTTCTAACAGACGCTGTGTTGCTTCCTCTATATTTTGGTCATCCAGCAACATATTGGTCACCCACAAAGTCAGGCAATCCACCAATACAGGCAAATGCGCATAGGTTTTTAACACCCATGCAATGTCAAATGGCTCTTCAACCGTTTGCCATCCCTGTTCTGTTCGGCTGGCCTTGTGATGTTCAATCCGCTCTTGCATTTCTGCATCAAATGCCCGGCCTGTGGCCAGATAGATCCAAGGCGATGGCAGAGCTGTCAGCATTGCTTCGGCTAGAGCACTTTTTCCTGAGCGTGCGCCCCCCAAAATGAGAACAGTGCCCTGTGCCCCTGTTTCTGTTGGATTGAGAGATAGGACACTCATGGTATATGCGCCTCACTATTTTTGTTTGCTTACATCCTTATAACAGCACAAAATCAACGGTATGCCATCATTTCCTTCTTTTTCTAACGCGCCACTCTACCTTGGTTCCATGCCGGAACTGAGAAGCCTGTGCAGCAATTTGCCGCAAGCAGATAAGACTGCCCAAAGTGCCATTGCGCAGCGTGAACAGCAGCTTACCAAGCCAGAGGGCAGCTTAGGCCGCCTTGAAGAACTCACAAGCTGGCTAGGCGGTTGGCAACAACATGCCACGCCAAAGCTGGAAAATGTACATGTTTTGGTTTTTGCCGGAAACCACGGGGTAACGCAGCAAGGAATCTCCCCCTGGCCTTCTGATGTTACGGCTCAAATGGTCAGTAACTTCCGTAACGGAGGGGCTGCCATCAACCAGATAGCCAGAACAGTTGGCGCATCTTTACACGTTATTCCTGTGCATGATCTGCAACCTACGGTAGATTTTACCCATGCGGCAGCCATGACAGAGCAGGATTTTTTGCAAGCTGTCACGCTTGGCTACAATGCCGTTTCATCTGACTGCGATCTACTGTGTCTGGGTGAAATGGGTATTGGAAACACCACAGCCGCGGCAGCTTTGGCAGCAGCCTTGTTTAAGGAAAGCGGTACTATCTGGGCCGGGCGTGGAACCGGTGCAGATGATGCAGGTTTGAAACGTAAAGCAGCAGTTATTGACGCAGCCCTTACCCTGCATCAGCAAGCCTGTTCTGATCCATTGGAAGCTGCACGTTGTGTCGGCGGGTACGAACTGGCAGCCACATTAGGTGCCACATTGGCTGCTAGGTATAAGAACGTACCGGTTCTGTTAGATGGCTTTGTGTGCACGGCTGCTGCCGCACCTCTTGCTCGATTGCATCCTAACGGGCTGGCTCATACCTGCCTGTCACACTGCGCCACCACAACGGGGCAAACGCATCGGCTTGCCTCCTATCTTGGCCTGGAACCTCTTTTGGGGTTGGGGCTCAGGCTAGGGGAAGGTTCTGGCGCGGCCCTTGCCGTTGCCATCTTACGTGCAGCACTTGCCTGCCACACAGGTATGGCTACTTTTGCAGAAGCCGCTGTAAGTCAGAAAGTATGACCTTTTCTGGCTCCCTTTCTATATTAGATAGATTACGGCTACATCTGGCCTGTGGGGTTGGGCTTCTTACCCGGATACCTGTTGGCTGGCTGTTACCGACTACCTACAAAAATAGTTCCGCTGCTTGGCCTTTGGCACAGTCTATCTGGTGTTGGCCCCTTATTGGCATGGGCATTGGAGTATTTACCGGTGGCTTATCTGCAGTATTGCAACTTAGCCATATTCCACCCCTCGCAGCCGCAGGTATAGCTTTAGGAGCGCAAATTCTTGTAACAGGCGGCCTACACGAAGATGGGTTGGCCGATACGGCTGATAGTTCTGGCGGCATAACATCTGAACGCAAGCTAGAGATTATGCGTGATAGCCGCATTGGCAGTTACGGTGTGTTGGCTTTGTGTTTGGCAATCTTAATACGCGCGGGCGTGCTTGCATCCATACATTCCATCGCGTTAGCTTGCCTGATATGTGGCATTGCCGACTGTTTGGCACGAGGTGCATTTTTAATTGTTACAAAAACAGTTCCACCGGCCCGGCCTGATGGTCTGGCGCGATCGCTTTACCCTTTACCGCAGCAAAATCTGGCAGTCGCTTTAGTCGGAACACTCTGTCTTTGCACTTTGCTGACAGTATTTTTAATACCAGCATTTCTTGCTCCGGCATATTTTCTGATATTTATAGCGCTTCCCGCTCTCCTAGCTTTAACTATAGCTCTGCTGATAGCCCGATACGCAAAACGTAAGCTTGGTGGCTATACCGGTGACATTCTGGGAGGCTGCGCCGTTCTCACCGAATGTGTAATTATGACTGTATTATCTGCATTTTTTTATTAAAGTGCACGCCAAGCCTGTAAGGCTATTTCCAATCTGTGCCACTGCTGTTCGGAAGCAGGTAAGCCCATACGCAGCCAATGGGCATTGTAAGAGAAAATCCGGGTTACAATACCTTGCTGGCAAAGATGCCGCCACAAATCGGCGGCCTGCTCACACTCCACCAACTCAAATAAAACAGCTTGGCCTTTGTGGTTTAAGCCTGTTTCAGTAAGCAAATTTTTCAGGCGTGCACTGGCAGCACGTAGTTTGCTTGAAACCTGCCTTAGCCATTCCTTATCCTGTAAGGCTTGGCACCCAACCGACAACCCAATGGTACTAACAGGCCATGCCCCTAACAAGTCCCGCGCATATGCTGCCAAGTTAGGCTGGGCCAGCAAGAACCCAAGCCTTATTCCGGGTAATCCATATGTTTTACCAAAAGAGCGCAAAACAAGCAGAGCAGGATGTGGCAGCGCGGGAGCAACACTCTGGCCGGTCATATCTGCAAAAGCCTCATCCACCACCAACCAGCTTCCTGCAGCCTGACAGGTATTAGCCAGATCAAGCAGGTGCGAAGCCTGTATCAAACGTCCATCAGGATTATTGGGGTTACAGACAATACACACCGTATTTTTTTGCTGTGCCACCACTTGTAGCTGAGGAAAATCCGGTACCTCTGATACCGGAACACCATTCTGCGTCCATGCCTGCACATGTCCAGAATACGTTGGCCCCAATATGCATGCCCGTTCAGCCTTTAACACCCTTGGTAACAAAGCAATCAAGCTTTGGCTTCCGCCACCCGCAACCACCATGCTGGCATCAAAAACTCCGTATGCTGTAGCGGCGGCACATTGTAACGCTATTTCTTCTGCCTCTTCCGGCAATATGCGCAAAGCAGATATATCAGGCAATTTTGCAGGATAAGCAAAGGGACTGATACCTGTAGAAAGGTCCACAAATGGTTGCGGTGCATCTGCAAACATCTGCATCACTTTTTGCACCTGCCCGCCATGCGCAGGAATATAGCTTGGTGCTGATAAGGTTTTTGAAGGCAACACAGAAACTGCAGGCACCTGTTGCGGCGGATACCCCTTGCCTTCTTGCCGCTTTTCCCGCACGCCTGCATCTGCCATGCTGCTTTATCCTTTTTCTGTAACCCTGCCCGTTGCCGCCATGGCTGCGGGGCTGGAAGCCTTGTGCGGATATCCTGCACCGCTGTTTGCTGCAATAAGCCACCCTGTTGTGTGGATTGGCTTCTTGATAAACAGGCTGGAGCAGACGTTCAACAGGCCTGAATGGTCAGATACCGCACGCCGGGTATCCGGTTTGTTCACGCTTTTGCTGCTTGCCGGTATTCCTGTCGGGCTTACGGTCTTTATACTGCATATTGGTTATATGTTTTTGCCTCCAGCTTTCATGCTTTGTATACAGGCTGTAGCCGCATGCACGTTAGTGGCGCAGAAGTCTTTATGGGTGCATGTCAAAGCCGTTGCCACAGCACTTCAACAGACCGGATTAAAAGGTGGACGCAAAGCTGTAAGTCAAATTGTAGGGCGAGATACATCTGTTCTGGATGAAACCGGCGTTGTGCGTGCGGCTTTGGAAAGTCTGGCAGAAAATTTCTCCGATGGCATTGTTGCCCCTTTATTCTGGACTGCATTGCTCGGCTTACCCGGAACTGTCTTTTATAAAGCTGTCAACACAGCAGATAGCATGATCGGTCATCTTAACCCACGTTATGCAGCATTCGGCATGGCTGCCGCCAAAATGGATGATCTGATTAATCTGCCAGCTTCCCGCCTGGCCGCTGTATGTATCTTACTATCTACCCCTCCCACACAGTGGCGTACGATTTGGTCTACCATTTGGCGAGATGCCAAACGTCATCGTTCGCCTAATGCGGGGTGGCCTGAAACAGCTCTGTCCACCGCCCTTGGCGTAAAATTTGGCGGCCCCCGTAATTATGCAGGAACTGTGGTTGATGATGGGTGGATTGGAGAAGGCACCACAACCGCCACCCTGCATGATCTGGAACGCGGCCTTACCCTTTACCGCAGGGCTTGTGGTATTCTGATAGGTGGGTTGCTGCTGGCCGCTATTGGCTGCATGATAAAGGCATGACAACACCTTTTTTCTCACCTTCCTTTCAGAACCAATTAGAGCAACTGCTTATATGGCGACGGGATGTGCGACATTTTCGTACAACACCTGTGCCAACACCTGTGTTGAATGAACTGCTGGAAACAGCCTGCTTGGCCCCCTCTGTCGGGTTGAGCGAACCATGGCGCTTTGTGCTGGTAAATGATGCGAGCCGGCGTGATGCCATCCGTCAGAACTTTATGCGCAGCAACACGCAGGAACTGGAAGGGCGAGAAGGAAAAGACGCCCAGCATTACGCACGGCTAAAACTTGCCGGACTGGATGATGCTCCACACCATATTGCTGTATTTTGTGAAACCAACCCCCAACAGGGGCGCGGGCTCGGCCGGGCTACCATGCCGCAAACCACCACATGGTCTGCTGTTATGGCCATTCACACTTTTTGGTTAGCTGCCACGGCGCATGGTGTTGGGGTAGGATGGGTTTCCATCCTTAGTCCACAGGAAGCACATACTGCTTTAAGCGTAGAACCCAACTGGCAGTTTCTGGCCTACCTATGTGTTGGCTTTCCTGAACAACATGCCAGCACGCCAGAGCTTGAACGCCGCGGGTGGGAAAAGCGTAACCCTGCCAGAAGGCGCTGGATTCAACGCTAAAGCATGTGTTGCTTTTAAATACCCGCTGGCACGGCAGCCAACTGCAACAAAGCATCTAAATCAATATGCTGTTCCAAATGGTTGGCCAGCGCATCCAGCGCTTGTTCTACACTCTGATCATGGCGCGTAGGTAAGTCTGCCCCGGCTGTATACCATACACCATCTGGCTGAAATGCCACCCCACCTACGCGTGCAAGCAAAGCCATACGCGCAGCCCGGTGGTTAAAAATGCCATGCAAATAGGTGCCCCATACGCGCCCATTGGCAGAAACGGCACCTTCTGGCTGATTGTCCAAATAAATCAACGGATTTTGACAATCAACTCCTGTTGTTTGCCCTACATGCATTTCATATCCAGCAACTTTACAGCCTTCTACCGTCAGTTTTCCTTTTTTGTGTTCTAGACTTTTATCTCGGCTTAAAACTGTATCAATTTTTAACAGCCCCAATCCTTCCGTCTGCCCTGCTACACCTTCTGTTCCATAAAGATCCACCACAGTAGCCCCCAACATCTGGTAGCCACCACAAATACCCATTACATAGCCACCATTGGCAACATGTTCTGCAATCTGCTTGCCCCAGCCCTGTTCTTTCAAACAAGAAAGATCAGATAAGGTAGCTTTTGATCCGGGCAATATAATCAAATCACATTCTGGCAAAGGTTGGCCACGTTTAACCAGCATAAGGTGCACACCGGGTTCTGCAGACAATGGGTCCAGATCATCAAAATTTGCAATCATCGGCAAAAGAGGCACAATAATACGTAGCGGAGTATTTTGATCTAATTTTGCTTTTGAATGCTTTACTGCATGCGTAAGTTTTTCATCCAGATCTGCTGCATCTTCTGCTGGCAGGGTTCTCACCTCTGGCAAATCTGGTACAAGCCCTAACGGCAGCCACCCTGTGCGTTCGGCAACAAACTGCATGCCATCCGCAAACAGTGTTGGATCACCCCGCATACGGTTTACAATAAACCCTTTAATGCGCTGGGCATCTTCCTGACTTACAACAACTTGTGTGCCAACAAGGCTGGCAATAACCCCGCCTCTATCTATATCACCCACAAGCACCACTGGGGCATTTACTGCTTCTGCAAACCCCATATTGGCAATATCATGTGCGCGTAAATTAACTTCAGAAGCAGAGCCAGCGCCTTCTACCAAAACTAAGTCCGCCTTTGCAGCAAGTTTGAAAAAGCTTTGCAAAACAGCCGACATCAAAAGGGCTTTGCGGCTCTGATAATCCCGCGCTTGCACCATTTCTTCAATCCGCCCCTGCACAACAAGCTGTGCACCTGTTTCCCCTTGCGGTTTAAGCAAAACCGGATTCATGTCCACGCTTGCAGGTGCTCCACAGGCACGCGCCTGCAAAGCCTGAGCACGCCCGATTTCACCACCATCCCATGTTACAGCAGCATTATTAGACATATTCTGCGGCTTAAACGGCAAAACCCGCAGCCCACGCCGGGTAAAGGCACGCGCAAGGCCTGCAACGAGTGTTGATTTTCCTACGCTGGACCCTGTGCCCTGCACCATCAGAACACGAGCACTCAAAACTCTATGCCTTCCTGCGCTTTTACACCTGCTTTGAAATGATGCTTCACCAATGTCATTTCTGTTACCAAATCCGCAGCTTCCAGCATGGCTTCCTTGGCATTACGCCCTGTTACTGCAACATGCTGGTTTGCCGGACGCGCTGTAATATCAGCAAGCACTTGTTCCATGGGCAAGTAATCATACCTTAGCGCAATATTCAGTTCATCAAGAATAACCAACCCAATATCCGGGTTTGTCAATGTTTGCTGAGCAACTTGCCATGCACGCTGGCATGCAGCGATATCCCGTGCTTTATCTTGCGTTTCCCACGTAAAGCCTTCACCCAGAGCATGCCATTCCACCAAATCTTCAAACCGCTCCAGCGCCTTACGCTCTCCCGTATGCCATGCCCCTTTGATAAACTGGATCACAACAACACGCCGCCCATACCCCAGCATTCGCAAAGCCAGACCAAACGCTGCAGTAGATTTTCCTTTTCCGGCACCTGTATTTACAATTAACAGGCCCTTTTCCACTGTCTTGCTGGCAACCTCTTTATCTTGCACAGCTTTGCGTTTTTGCATTTTGGTACGATGATGCTCTGCATCCGGTGTTGATGCTGGCTTTTGCGGATCTATCATACCTGACACGGTTCTTCCTTTTTATGATGCTTTAAAAAATCTGCTTCTGTTGAAACAAGTTCGTTCTTTTCTTCCACCATAAACAGACGCGCAAATCCCTGCGGCATGGAAGGCGCAAGAAGCTGGGGTTTATACCCACCAGCAAATGCGC
Source organism: Acetobacter ascendens (assembly GCF_001766235.1). Lineage (NCBI taxonomy): Bacteria > Pseudomonadati > Pseudomonadota > Alphaproteobacteria > Acetobacterales > Acetobacteraceae > Acetobacter > Acetobacter ascendens. The sequence continues at coordinate 99,315 of NZ_CP015164.1, read as the reverse complement.
TGAGCAAACGCAGTGGCCCCCCATGCGATAAGACACACACATTTTCTTCACGCTGGCGCACTTCTCGCCAGAAGCTCTGAATTCTCTGATACAGGTCTTGCCCACTTTCACCTTCTGGAGGAGCAAAACCTTCTGGGTTCTGGGCCCATTCATCCAGCAATGCGCGGTCTATATCCTGCCAGCGTATGCCTTCCCACCGACCAAAGTCCAATTCTGCCAATCGGTGATCCACGCGCAGTTCCATACCCGCGCTTTGCGCTAAACGCAGCGCCATTTGCCAACACCTTTGCGCAGGAGAACTGTATAACACTTGGCAAACTGCGCCCTTGGCCAGAACGGAAAGCCCTGAAACAATACTCTCCCACCCTGGGCTAAGAGCAACATCCTGCCTGCCGTAACAAACGCCCTGTGCAACCTGAACAGGAGCATGCCTTACCAGCAACACGGGAAAAGATCGCATTTCAATATCTCCTTCTCACCGCCTGCCCCGGCTTTATCAGGACGGCAGAGCACTTTGTGCATACCTTGTTATCACACAAGTTTCCGCGTTCGTTTTTGCATATGCTCTTTTCATAAAGAGGAAGAATTCAAAATATTCTGATTGGAACACCGTGCCAGAACATGAAAGAATGACCCAGATACCAACCCTCGTTGACCGCCACATACACCAAGCGCTACGCCGTCCCCCGCTGCCAGATCAGCCAATGGCGCATCACTCCCTGTTTCTGTGACTGTGGCATAATGGAATTCGTGCCCGCGCAAGCGTGTACCTGCACAGCCCAATACATTATCTGCCAACAATGTGGCTTCACGGTAACCCAGATGCAATTTCCGACGTGCAAAGGAAGTCACGTGCCCTAACAAGCCTGCCATGGAATGTGTTTGCCCCTGCGCATCTTCCAACGCACGGCCCAAAACCATGTAGCCTCCGCACTCCCCATGCACAGGGTATTTTAGCGCGAAATCCTGCAAGCCTTTTTTAAAATGTTCAGCTTGCGCAATCTGACCTGCGTAAAGTTCTGGGTACCCCCCCGGTAACCAACAAGCATCGCAAGAAGCATCTGGTGTTTGATTAGCCAAGGGAGAAAATGGAACCAATTCCGCACCTTCTTGCCGCCAGAACAAAGAAAGATGCCCATATAAAAAGGAAAAAGCGGCATCATCCGCTACGGCAATACGTTGGCCCGGAGGCGGAATACACGCCTTTGACATAGATACGGGATCAACTTTCCGTTCAGCCAAAGGGGCTGCCGCTTCTAAAATGGCATCCAAATCCAGTTCACGCTCAGCTTTATCTGCAAGGTCAGATAACCACCCCGCCAGATTGCCGTGCTCACGCGCCTGCACTAATCCTAAATGCCGTTCTGGCAATACCTCGCCCTTTTGGCGCATGAGGGCACCGCAAACAGGCAAGTCTGCCATAGCTACGGCAGAGCACGCCAAACGCTCATGCCGTTCGGATGCAACGCGGTTTAGTACAACACCATGCACCTGCACAGCATCAGACCACCTAGCAAACCCCAGTGCGATCGGCCCGACAGATTGCCCCTGCCCAGAAACATCCAGCACCAGTAAAACAGGAATACCAAATAAAGCTGCAATGTCAGAAGGCGCGCCGCGTGCACCCTCTGGGGCCATCAACCCATCAAACAGCCCCATTGCAGATTCTACCACAACCACATCTACATCTTTGGCAGCGGCATCCATAATACCAGCCAGCAAATCTGCAGGCATGCACCAGCTATCCAAGTTAAGGGGTGGCCGATTGGTGATAGCCGCATGAAAAGCGGGATCTATATAATCTGGGCCGGTTTTAACGGCTCCAACCCGTAACCCACGGCGCTGAAAAGCTGCCAACAATGCGAGTGTAACCGTTGTTTTACCACCCCCAGAGCGAGGAGCGGCAACCATAATAACACGAGGGGCTGTCATGCCTTGTTTTCCTCATCCAAAACACAGGCCACGCTATTGCCTCGTGGGTGCCACAACCCTCTCCGCCATGCATCGACAAAACGCATACGTATTGCTTCCCGTGCTGCAGGGTTTTCCTGTTTCAAAAACTCATCACATGCGGCATTACCCAAGGTTTGATCAAAAACCAGATCAAACTGCCTATCAAAGCGTTGGGGCAATGTAGCGGCAAATCCGTGCAACGCATCCAGCCCGCGCGCCATTTCCGCCGCACCCGCGTATCCATGCTGCTGCATTCCTTTAATCCATTGCGGATTAGCCAACCGCCCGCGCACAATACGCGCCACTTCCTGCTCTGCTGTACGCAAGCGGGGCATATCTGGCCGAGATGTATCACCGTGCAATACAGTTGGTGTTGCACCTAGCGTAGCAGCCGCAGCGGAAAGACCACCTTCATGCGCAGCAATATCCGGGCTTTCTAAAATATCGGTTTCAGCATTGTCCTGCACATGCAGCACAGCTTCTGCCTGACCAACCAAATTAGAAAGAGCCTGCATATCCTGCTGACCCTCTCTTCCACCACCATAAGTCCAGGATGAACCTTCCAGCCAAGCTGTTCCGAGTTCCTGCTTGGTATCCCAAGATCCCGTATTCAGGCGTTCCTCAACACCTGTGCCGTAATTACCAGCCGCAGCCCCAAAAATACGGGCCGTTGCACGCTTTCGGGCCTCTCCTTCCAACCCTTTGACAGATGCTGCCAAAGGGTTCCATTCGGCAGGCTCATTCCGTTCCGCAACAGCAGCTACAGCCTGATCAAACAAGGCAATTTGATCTACAAAAGCATCACGAAACAGGCCAGATACACGCAAAGTTACATCCACTCTTGGCCTATCCAACAATGGCAAAGGAATAATCTCAAACCCACAAACATGCCCCGTACCAGATGTGCGCTGCACTTCCACCCCCATCAGGCGTAAGGCAAGCGCCATATCTTCCCCACCGGTACGCAAACTGGCAGAACCCCACATATCCATAACCATATGTGTCAGATGTTCGCCTTGTTCCTGCAAATGCCTTGTTAGCAATAGCTTTTCCATCTTCTCGGCCAGCACCATGGCGGAAGGTGTGGGCAATGCACGTGGGTCCACCGTAAACAGATTGCGCCCTGTAGGCAGTACATCCACCCGTCCGCGAGTTGGCGCCCCCGCTGGACCGGGTGTTACAAAACGCCCGTTCAATGCAGCAAGAAGCGCTTGGGCCTCTGCTTTCCCGCTTTGCATAATTTTATGCGCTACATCAGTAACAAACACTGTGTCTTCCTGCCGCTCACATGCCTGCGCAATAATCTGCACCAGTTTTTTGGAATGTGCGGCTGGCTTACCAAAAACATGTAAACCATCACGAATTTGTAGATCTTTTACATCACACAAATATGCATCAAGCCGTGCGAGTGCTTCTGCTTCGTCCAGTTCTCCGGGGCGCACGCCACTTTCTGCCAATACACCCGTACGCACGGCTTTATCCAAAATATCAGCACGCAACAAAGCACCACGGCGAGGATCCAGACCATCTGCTTCAGCGTATTCATCAATCAGGCGTTCGAGTTCCTGCGCATCTGCTGAAAGTTCAGCCTGCATAACAGGAGGCGTCATATGGCCGATAATAACAGCACCCAAACGCCGACGAGCAGCGGCTGCCTCGCCCGGATTATTGACAATAAACGGGTAAATCACTGGCAAATCACCCGTCAGCACGGCTGGCCCACAGGATGGAGATAACGCCACAGCTTTACCGGGCAACCATTCCAACGTGCCATGCGTACCCAAATGCACCATAGCATCCAGCTTTTTCACATGCCGCAACCACAAGTAAAACGCAACGTATGCATGGCATGGAGGTGTATCTGGATCATGATACAGCGCTTTACGGTCAGCCGCTGCACCTCTATCTGGTTGCACAGCCAGAGAAATATTGCCCAACTGGATGTAACGCAGGCAAAAAACGCCATTTTTTACATTAGCATCCTGTTCAGGCTCACCCCATGCTGCACAAACAGATTGCACAAAAGCTGGAGCTAGACCTGCTAAAAGCTGACGATATAGCTTTGTATCAAGAACAGGCTTTGAATAGCCGCCAATCAGCGTAGAAGCAAGAACCTTTGCATCGGGAACATCTTTTGCTCCCGTATTATAGCCTGCATTATGCAAAAGCGTGAGAATGGAAGATGTGGATGCAAAACCGTCCAACCCCACAGCATGCGCTATATGTGCTCCAGATTTTTCCAAACCCGCGCCTGGATAATCAGACAGAATAAGAGATATTTTCTTTTCTGATTGTGGAATTTTCCGTAATTTAGCCCATGCGATTGCACGGCCTGCCACCAACTTTATACCCGGTTTATAAGGTTCTCTAAATGCAGGATGTCCGGGCTGAGCATCCTTTCTGAAGGAAATTGGAAAAGTTGCAATTGTGCCATCCAGCTCTGGCAACACAACTTGCATGGCCATATCTGCCCGCGCCAAACCACGTGGGCTTTCTTCCCACAATACCTGTGTGCACCCTGGCTGCAAAAGTTGCAGAATAGGTGCATCTGCCACATCCAATGGTGAAAAACCACTCTGGCTTCGTGCAGAAAAACACGTAGCATCCAGAACAACATCAGGTTTTGTAGATTGCAAGTAATGACTTACATCTTTAGCAACGGATGGATCCTTTAAAGATGTAACATACACAATATCCACGGCACAGCCACGTTGAGCCAGTTCTTCTGCCAAACATTCTGGCCCTGCCACATCCCCTATCAACAAATGCGCGCGATACAGGAGTATCACCGCTTTTATTTGTGCCTGAGCCATGGTGATAGTAGGAGCATAAGAACGATATACGCCCCATGTAGGCAATGCTTTGGGTTGTGTGCCTTTATCTTCCTGCATTCCCGCAAGTGCAGACATCAATGCTAATGCTGCGCAGATGTTATCCGGCCCACCTTGCTGAAAAAAACCGTTTAACCGGGCGTAGTGTTCTGCAGAAACAGTGGAAAGTTGTGCCAGCCGCCCATCATCCCCAGTATGTGCCGCCTGTTGCTGCACATCAGAGCCATGGCTTTGTAACGTATCGCCGGGCAACAAAACTAGCGGCACGCCTGTTTCTCGGCTCCATGCCGCTAGTTCTTCTGCTCCATAACGCCAGTAATCCAAACCACCCAATAGCCGCACCACAACGCAGCGTGCTTTTTGCAACGTGGTGTCAATATACAGATCAATCGACATCGGATGGCGTAACCGTGCAAGGCTTGTAACCTGCAAGGTGGGAAGCAATATGCCTTCTTCAGTTTGGGCGCGCAGCAAGGCTTCTGCATGGCGCAGGGCCAGAAGATCACTTTCTGTAAAAGAAAGAACAACAAGATCAGCTGAGGGAAGATTGAGATCTTCCGCTACTTCCTGTTCATCGAGCGTCCGGTTTTCCCGCACCAAAAGATGCATAAGCTTACTCCGCTCCTAATCAGGCCGCTACCAACGTGCCACCAAGAGCCTTGGCAATAGCGGAAGCCTCCAGCCCTTTTTGCCCGATCACGACAATGCGGCCCTCCCGCCCTTCATTGACAGAAAGAGGACGATCAAATTCGTGCCGAAAACGGGTTCCCACACCTTGCACAGCCAAACGCATAGCCTTACCTGCCACAGCAGCAAAACCTTTCATGCGCAGCACATCATGACGGCGTGCTGTATCTTGTAAGAGCGTTAAAAACTGCTCCACACTCTGTTGCTCAGGCACACGCACCACAAAGCTTTCGAAGTCATCATGTTCGTGTTCGCCATCTTCTGCGTCATGATGAGAAGGACGAGCGGCTAAGTCAGCTTCTGCTGCAGCTCCAATCCCTAGCAATATAGCAGGATCTACTTTACCTTCCGTAGCACGTACAATTTGCACAGGCCGCGGGGCGGTGCGGCGGATTTCATCTTCAACGCGGGCGAGCGCATCTGCATCCAGCAGATCTGTCTTGTTCAACACCACCAGATCTGCGGCGTTGATCTGATCTTCAAAAACCTCCGCCAATGGGTTGTCATGATCCAGGGAAGGATCTGCCGCACGCTGTTGAGCAATAGCTTCCGGATCATCTGCAAAACGACCCGCGGCGACTGCTGGTGCGTCCACTACAGTTATCACGCCATCTACAGTCATACGGTTACGCACCGTTGGCCAGCCAAAGGCCTTGAGCAGCGGTTTGGGCAGCGCCAAGCCAGATGTTTCAATCACCACATGTTCAGGCGGATCTGCCCGATCAAGCAGGGCTTCCATGGTTGGTAGAAAATCATCTGCTACCGTGCAGCACAGGCAGCCATTGGTCAGTTCAACAATGTCATCTTCCTTGCAACCTTCCACACCGCACCCGCGCAGGATTTCTCCATCAATGCCAAGAGAACCAAATTCGTTCACCACCACGGCAATGCGATGCCCTGCTGCACGCTGAAGCAGATTGCGCAAAAGGGTTGTTTTACCTGCCCCTAAAAAACCAGTGATAATGGTTACAGGCACGCGAGATGCAATTGTCATGAAGGCTCCTGTTCATCATAAAGTTGTGCGGGAACACGCCCCAGCACCATATTGGAAAGAGATGCCGGACGACGCGAAGGCATAACTGTTCCTCGCGCAGACTTTGCATAGAGTTGGGCATACGCCAGAATATCTTCTGCTTTTTCGGCACCCAGATGCCCTAATAACCATGTCCAACGCTCTGGCATGGCAATGGCTGCGGTGCATCCACGATCACAGGCGGCCAGGCACTGCACCTCACGCAACAAAACTGGAGCTTCTTGCCCAATAGTTTCTGCTTCCTGCACCAGAGCCTGCAAACGTGCATACAACTGGGCACCCGGCGGCTGATCCATAGCAGGCCCGCCACGCCGACATGTGACACACACATGCAAAACAGGATGATTCTGAGGTGACTTTTGAGAAGAATCGGATGCTTCGGCCATGCTGTATCCCTGAAATAACCGCCATTCTAAAAGAATAGCTGCCTGAAGGGGTGCAGTAACCCAGCGCCCCTACCTCAGAGATGGCAGGGGAAATATACCTTAAACGGTACATCTATGCCTGCCGGGCACCCCGCCAGCAGCAACGCTAGAACTTAATAAATAAGGCCTACCTGTGTACTTACGCATACAGGCACCGATGGCAGGTTTCCTGGCTTGTACCCACATATGCCCTAACCTATCGGCCAAAACATAAAACAGCGCTCCCTACCTTCCCAGCCTTCGTGCAGGCCAGTGGCATATTGGGCTAAACAGCCCATAAGGAACACCATGGGTAACTTACAGTTGCGGGGGCAGCGACGGCCTTACACCGTTCTTCCCTTTTCATCCCGTAAAGGACACCATCAGCCCACGCACAATGCGCACAAGCTGCCTTTGCTTTCAACCCGCAGTTTTTAGTCCTGCAATTTTAAGGTCTGCTGATCTGAAACAGGATTGAGGTTTCACGCTAATATTCCCGTGCTTTGCAGCTCTATTTCCATTATTGACGTGCAAAACAGCTATGATATATTCGTATGAATATACTTTATATGTCAAATATTCTTTCGCTAACTAATGAGGATTCCATGACCTCCCCACGCGTTCTGCCCATTCTGGATGAAACGCGTTTTTCAGACATGGCGCTTACCTTCCGCATCATGCGGTTAGCCACAGTCTGGCGTACACAACTGGATCGGGCCTTACGCCCGCATGGCATGACATTGGCCAGCATGCGCCCCATGGCTTATCTGATGATGATGCCCGATGGTGCCACGCAAAGTGATCTTGCCGCCGCCATGAATGTGGATTGCTCTGCACTGGTGCGTATTCTTGATTTGTTAGAAAAACAGAAGCTGATCACACGCCTGCAGGATACGCAGGACCGACGTGCCAAAAAACTTGTGCTCACTTCTGCGGGGCAGGAAAGATGCGCACTGTTCCATACCATTGCCGCACAACTTGAACAGAACGTTCGCCAGAACCTTACGGAAGATCAGGTACGTAGTTTAATTCATGATCTTTCCTGCATGCTGGAAACACATCATGAACGCTAGATCTGAGCAAAACAGTAACACGCTCTTTTCCTTTAGCTCTGTGTTGTCTCGCTGCTTACCAGCCTTTTTTTCTGATGAAGCCCAATGGAATACCTTTAAGGCCACAGCAGGCTATTCTGCCCGCGTGTTCTTATGCATTGGCATTGCCGTTTTTCTGGCGTTTATGTTCCAGCTTCATTCCCCCCTCAGTGCGGCCACTACTGTTCTTATTGTGGCAAATCCAACTGTAGGGGCGATGGTTTCCAAAAGTGTCTGGCGTGTTATTGGCACAGTTATTGGGGCCGTTATCAGCATTGGCATTATGGCTGTATTTGTGCAGTCTCCCGTTTTGTATTTTGCGGCTCTTTCTGTTTTTGTCGGAATAGCCTGCATGGTAGCCACGTTTCTGCGCTTCTTTCGTGCCTATGCTGCGGTGCTAACCGGTTATACAATTGTTATTATTGCTGCACCCGCTTTTGCAGACCCAGACAATATTTTCCTTTCTGCAATGGGGCGCCTGTCTGCCGTGGTAACAGGCGTGGTAGTAACGGCCTGTGTGTTTATGGTAACAAGCCCACGCAAGCCCAGCGCCGTTTTGGAAAAACTGGGAAATGCTTTTCGTGATACCATTCTCCACGCAAAAAATTTTCATGCACAGGAAGGTCTTTCCTCTGCGCCAAAAGAAAACACGACAGAAGAAAACAACCCTTCCGAAATAACAGATACCACAACCACGGGCACAGCATTCCGTAGCCTACCGCAACCTCTTTATGATAGCCGGAGTCGCCTTCTGGCAGGCATGGCGGGCTTAACACCTGCCATAGAATTTGCTGCTGCGGATGACCCCGACATGCAGGCCCGTATTTCCAACCTGCGTCTGGCACTTAACCGTTTAACCGGGCTTATTGTCAGCTATCACCCTTATTGGTTAAATCTCTCTTTGGTGGACGCACAATCACGCCCTGTACATCAATATGTTGCCGAAACCTTAGAGCATATTCTGCACCTTACAGAACAACCCGGTTGGTTAGAAAACCCTACACCGGTATCGGCCTGCCTGCATGAATGCCTGAAAAATCTGGAGCAACTTTCACGCAACAATCCGGCCCCCAGCTTGCTGGCAACGCTGGATAATACGCGTGACATTCTGGTGCAGATAGATCTGGCCTTGTACGATCTGACGAGCCTGCGCCGTGATCGTGAATCTTCCTACACGCGCCAGTATCTGGAATGGCCCGTTGCCTTGCGCAATGGTGTGCGCGGCATGTTTATTGCACTTCTGGCTGGCATGTTATGGTATGTGTTCCATTGGAGCGCAGGCCCTATGCTGATCCTGTATGTGGTGGCTGCTTCAAGCTTGCTTTCAACAGCTCCCTCCGCCGGCAAAGCAAGCCCCATGATGGCAACTGGCACTATGTTGGCTGTGCCTATGGGGTTTTTATGCCATTCCCTGTTCCTGCCCCGCATAGATGGCTACCCACTTTTATGGCTGACTCTCTGCCTGTTTCTGCTACCCGGCGTATGGTTACAGTTTCACCCACGCTACAGCATTGGTGCATTTGGATACGCAGTGTTTTTCACCATGCTGCTCTCTATCAACAACCCCATTGTTTATAATGATCTGGCACTCACCAATAACTGGCTGACCATGGTGGCTGCCTGCGTGCTGTTAGTGCTGGTTTTCCGAGTTATTCTGCCACCAGATCACCGGTTGGATGCTGCGCGATTGGTTTCTTCCCTTACGCGCAGCTTGCAAAAACTTGCTCTTTCCCACAGCGGCAAGCCTGTACAATGGATTGCTTGGGAAGGACTCCAGCTCCAGAAAATTACGCGGCTGATGATGCGTCTTTCCTTTATTCCTTCCGGTATAGACCGACAGGGATATACAGATGCAGCCTTTGCAACACTTTCTCTAGGGCGGCTAATTTTACGCCTGCGCTGGAATGCAGAACACACCAAGCTTAATGCGCAGGCCCACACTGCTCTTGAGAATGCCTTAAAAGCCTTTGCCCTATTGCGTCATACGCCACTGGCCACAGCAGATGCTTTAGAACAGGCTGCCGCAGTTATTCATGCCACCGCCACAGAGCAAGAAGGCGTCACCCTTATGCGAGACAGAACCATTTCCTGTCTCACGCAAGCAGCGGGTATTATCCGCGCCATACCAGCGTTTTATGATAAATATGGCCCCATTCATCGCGCTGTGGATGAAGCTGGCGCAAATGCTCCCGTTTCTACACCCATGGAGTCTGCTTTTGTGAGATGAAATAAAGAAAAAGTTTCCTAAAATAAAAGTCATGATGATGAATTTAATTTTATCTTATTCCTTATATTTATAAAGAACTTATCCCATACCAGATACTTAATGCTTAGGTTATCACTCATAACAAGAAGTATCTGGCATGGCATACTCCGAAACCTCGCCTCCGGTGACATACCGAAGAGCCAACCCAGCCCCATTAGGCTTAATGGGCTTTGGGCTAACAACCGTTCTTCTCAATTTACATAATGCAGATCTGGTGCCGATGGGTTCTGCCATTTTGGCCATGGGCTTAACATTTGGAGGTGTTGCCCAAATTCTGGCAGGGATGCTGGAATATGGCAATGGCAACACCTTTGGCATGACAGCTTTTACCGCCTACGGTGCTTTCTGGCTTTCATTCGTCGCACTTATTGGCCTGCCTCATACCGGCATTGTGGATGCCAGCAGCCCCAACCTGGAGGGTTCGAAAAACCCTCTGGTTTTAGGTCTCTCTGTGTGATTCCCTCTCTTGTGTGATGACTGGAGGAGTGGCTGATGACGCAGTCTGGTTTCTTTGATGTTGAAGAGCGGCTTGCTCGGTTGAGTGGGCTTGGTGACCAACTTGAAGCATTTTCCCAGACTGTGGATTTTGAGGTATTCCGTCCGGAGCTGAACAAGGCGTTGGCCTATTCAGACAGAAGCAAAGGCGGGCGTCCTCCGTTTGATCCAGTGCTAATGTTCAAAATTCTGGTCATCCAGACGCTGAACAATTTGTCCGACGAACGGACGGAATACCTGATCAACGACCGCCTGTCCTTCATGCGCTTTCTTGGTCTGGGGCTGTCTGACCGCGTGCCTGATGCCAAGACCGTCTGGCTGTTTCGTGAGCGTCTGACACAGGCGGGAGCAATTGATGTTTTGTTCAACCGCTTTGATGCGACCCTGCGGAATGCCGGTTATCTCCCCATGTCAGGTCAGATCCTGGATGCTACACTGGTAGCGGCCCCAAAGCAGCGCAATACCAATGAAGAGAAGGCCGATCTGCGCGAAGGACGGATCCCGCAGGATTGGCAGGACAAGCCCTCAAAGCTGTCCCATAAAGATCGTCATGCCCGATGGACATTGAAGTTCACGAAAGCAAAGCGTCAGGATGACGGGAGTATGCCCGCAACAGATCTGGCCATCCCTTTCTTTGGCTATAAATCGCATGTTTCCATCGACCGGAAATTTCGGCTGATCCGCAAATGGAAAGCGACCGATGCAGCGGCCAGCGATGGTGCCAGACTACGCGAGGGCCTGCTGGATAAAACCAATATGGCATCAACAGTCTGGGCGGATACAGCCTACCGCTCAAAAGCCAATGAGGACTTCATGGACAAGCATGGCTTTGTCTCGAAGGTTCACAGGAAAAAGCCTCATCTCAAGCCGATGCCACGACATATCCAGAGATCCAACGCCGGAAAGTCCGTTATTCGGTCGCGTGTCGAGCATGTTTTTGCCGATCAGAAATCGCAGACAGGACTGTTCATACGAACCGTAGGGATAACCCGAGCCACCATGAGGATCGGGCTGGCCAATATCGTCTATAATATGCGCCGCTTTCTCCTCCTGGAGCGGATTAACGCGAGCGCGTAGCAATTCAGGGCATGAGACCCTCTCTCTGCTCAATACGCAGAGTGAAAATCAGGTCCACGAACCAGCAATCAACTCGCTAAAAACCTGAAATCAGGCAGAAGGGAAATCAATCAACGGTTCTTCGAACCCTCCACCTTGTAGGAAGCTACCTGCTTGCGTGGGGATTGTTCACATTTATCATGTTTATTGCCACGCTACGCGCTACACGGGCGCATCAGGTTATCTTTCTAAGCCTGACTATTCTCTTCGGTCTGCTTGCCACGGGTGATATGCTGGCTATGCCGGTTGTTACCCAGTTTGCTGGATATGAAGGGTTATTCTGCGGTTTTTCTGCCATCTATCTGGCTGCGGCTGAAATTCTGGAAGAAGCATTTGGATATGCAATACTCCCGATTGGCAAACCTGCTCCGGCTTCTATTTCTTTCCGAACTGCCTCCGCCTAAACAAACTCAAAAGCATCATGCCCCGCAGCAAAAAATGCTCCGGGGCGACATGTTTGAATTAGTTATTAAAGCAATTCTGAACTTCCTGCTCATTCACTTCTGTCAAAGTTGGCGGCATCCACGCTGGTTTGTTGTCTTTATCAATCAAGCGTGCCCGAATACCCTCTACAAAATCAGGCCGAGCCACCATATGGCGCACCATATTTTCCTCAAGAGCAAAAGCTTCATGTAATGAGGAAGCTGCACGCGCCCGGTGCCACCCATACCATGCTACCTGCACAGAAAACGGACAGGCACGAGATAAAGCCTCCAGATCCTCCTGCGCCTCTTCTGATCCTTCCGCTTTCAGCTTTTCAATAACCTGCAAGATATTTGGTGCATCGTAACAAAAATCGAGATCTTGCACGTCCAGACTTTCGGGCTGGGAATGGAGGCGGGCAAATACATGCTCTGCAGCCTCAATACTCAATGCCTCTTTCAAATCTGTAAGAGAAGCTGATGAAACCAGAATATCTGCAAACCCCATGGCTACAGACTCTGCTCCGTTCATGCGCCCACCGGTAACCGCACGCCGTAAGCCAGAAAAACCCGGCGCACGAGCTAACAGCCAGCTACCTCCTGCATCCGGGGCCAAACCAATAGCTGTTTCAGGCATGGCCAGCACAGATGTTTCCGTAACTACCCGATACCGCACATGGCCACCCAAACCGATACCGCCGCCCATAGCCACGCCATCTAAAAAAGAAACAATGGGTTTTTTGTAATCTGCCAACAGCAGCATAACATCATACACACGCTGCATAAGGTCGTATGCCTTCAATGCCCCTTGGGCTTTCAGGCAATCATGAATGGCGCGTAGGTCTCCCCCCGCGCAAAAGGCACGCGTGCTACTGCTTTCCAGGAGAATGGTGTGAATAGACGGATCATTCCGCCATATCTGCAAAGCCGCTTTTATGCCACTGGCCATACTGATATCAACGGCATTTAATCGTTTGGGACGGTCTAAAATAATACGTCCCAGATGTCCTTCCTGCTGCATTCTTACGCCAGATACGGCGGAAAGAGTTTGCTCTGTCATTGCTTTCCTCTTTATTTCATGCACAAACACGCACAGACCATTTTTGATTGACTTAAGGAGAGCAGATGTTGGCTCCGGAGACTAGCGCCTACCGCGATGCCATGGCCCGGCTTGGCGCAGCTGTGAACATTGTTACAACAGGAACGCTGGAAAACCCTGTTGGTTTTACCGCGTCCGCAGTGTGTTCCGTAACAGACACCCCACCTACGCTGCTGGTCTGCCTGAACCGTGGAAGCCGCGCCCGCCAGGCTTTTCATGAAGGTAGCGCATTATGCGTAAACGTGCTGGCATCTACACAGCAACATCTCTCCAACCATTTTGCCAGCCCCAACTCCATGCAGGAACGGTTTGCCACCGGGCATTGGACTGCATTGGCAACAGGGGCACCTGTGCTGGAAGAGGCTGTTGCCTCGTTTGATTGCAAGATCAGCCAGATTGTAGAAGTTGGCACACACAGCGTAATGTTTGGTATTGTGCAGGCGTTACGCACCCATGCAACGGCACATGGGCTTGTTTATTTCAACAGAATGTATCACGCTCTGCCCCATACCCCGGCCCCAAAGCCCTAAGGGCTTTGGGCATACAACCAAGGTGTTAAAACATGTCGCAGGATTATCATGATGACTATCCAGTAAAAGGCGATAAGGATTACGTCCCTTTTATTACGGTTAGAACCCTCATCATCATACATGTTGCGCTTTTAATAGCCGTAGCTTTATGGTCTTGGTTGGATTGGTCCTTGCCTCAGTAAAGGGCCAATCCACAGCTTTTTAACTTCCGCGTAAGCGACAAAATAGGCTGGCAGCTATAAATACACTGCCGCCTAAAGCCGCAATCCAAAATGCTGTTGGGCAGTTGGTGTACCAAGCAAGCACCAAACCCAGCCATGCCTCCAGCAACGCAAGTAACGTTGCAACGCCCATTCCCAATAAGGGTGAAAAACCCATACGCAAACTTGCCGCGGCAGGTGCAATCATAAGCGTAAACACCAGCAAAACACCTGTAATCTGGGCGCATTGCGCTGTAGCTACGGCCACAATCATAAGAAAAAGAATATCAAGCAGGCGCATATTCACGCCCCGCGCCTCAGCTTGTTCTGGCTGAAGTGATGCAAAAAGAAGCGGCCTTGCCACAAATGCCAAGGCTACCAAACAAGACGCAGAAAGAGCGCCCAGCCAGCCCAGCATAGAAGGCCCAATACCCAGAATATCTCCAAAAAGCAGTGCTGTGGCCGAACTGGCAGAGTGGGTTAAAAAATGCAGGCATAATGCCCCAAAACCCATGGCAACAGAAAGCACCAGCCCGATTGTTACATCCCGGCCTACAAGCCTATCTCCCACTAACCCTATCGCAACACCGCCCCCTACTGCACCAAACCCAAGCCCAAGCAAAGCTGGTTGCCCCAACAGAAGAGCGGCGGCGGCTCCCGCAAAACCCACGTGCGAAAGCGCATGGCTGGCAAAGCTCTGTCCTCGCAAAACAAGAAACCAGCCCACAGGTCCACACACCAAGGCTGCCAGAAAAGCCGCCAGAAAAGCGGTGCGCATAAATTCGTAGTCGAGCATTCAGGCACCATGTCCCACGCACATGCAGGACTGGAGTGATGCTCCACCGCCTTCTGCCACAACAAACAATCTGTTTCCCGCCTTAATCACCTCAACTGGTGCACCGTAAAGTGCGCTGAGTGTTTGGGTTGTCATCACTTCTTCCACGCGCCCTAGCACCGCCTTGCCATGTGCCATGTAAAGCACATGGTCCATCAACCCCATAAGTGGATTGATATCATGGGTGGACATCAGCACCGTCATATGCCTGTCTCGTGCCAGTGCATGAATACGTTCTGCTGTTTCGCGCATACGGGCGGGGTCTAAACTGGCCAAAGGCTCATCAAGCAGCAAAATATGAGGGTTATCCAGTAGGGCCTGCGCCAGCATGAGCCGCTGCCTTTCCCCCCCTGAAAGGGAGCCGACCGACCGCTGTGCCAGATCCTGCGCATCTACTGCAGCCAAGGCAGCATCAATATCTGCTCTGGCCTGTTTGTCGTAAAATGGCAGGCCCCATTTCCATCCCTGCTGTGCTGCGGCAACCGTGCTCCAACCGCTAAGCTGTGCAGCCACCATGCCACGCACTTGCGGCATATACCCTATCGGCATATGGCCTTTTCGCACCGGCTGGCCTTCTATTTGTATTTGGCCAGCCGTGAGCTTTTCTAATCCTAAAAGAGTTCTAAACAGGGTTGTTTTACCAGCCCCATTTCCACCCAAAACAGCCACAAAACTGCCTGCAGGAACTGTAAAACTGATATTATCCAGAACTGTTTTTTTCTGGCGCAACAAGGTTACGCCAGCCACTTGCACAGCAGGAGATGACATTACTGCGCTACACCCAAAAGGTGCGCTACTTGCGTAAGAGTTGAGCCGATCCATATCTGCCAATGCGTATCCTGCGGCATAATTTCCGCCAACGGCAAAATGGGTATACCTGCTTTATGTGCCAGATCAATCAGGTGTTTGCTGGCTGGTTCTTCTACCTGCACATTATAGGCAAGTAACCGTAACTTTTTTTGCGCAAGATCCTGTTCAAACGTAGCTACCGCAACAGGGGGTGGCTCAACATCATTCATAATAGCAATCTGGAAGGCATTTTCCTTCATGTCCAAACCAAGATAGTTGGCCAAAGGCGTAAACAGTGGTTCTGTTGCTGCCACAGCCATGCCTTGTACATGTGGGCGTAATGCTGCAGCCTGAACTTGCACGCTGGCAATATCAGCCTGCAACTTCTGAGCCCCCGCAGCATATGCTTTTGCATGTACTGGATCTGCCTGTTCGCATGCTTTTTCAAACCTTTGAGCAAAATCTGCCACAGCGTTCAGATCATACCATAAATGGGCATTACCGCCCTCGTGCCAGTCTGACCATGTATCTGCACGCACATAGTGCGCCTGTGGCAAAGCAGAAGCCTGCACCAAATGATCCATCCATGCATCGTATCCAGCACCATTGGCCACAACCAATGTAGCATCTGCCACACGGCGCGCATCACCCGGTGTAGGAGCATATAAATGCGGGTCAACCGCTGGTGATACAAGTATAGATGTAACGTGCATGTCTGGCTCAGCAATCTGCGCTGCCAGATCCCCCCATGTGTTTTCTGCCGCCACAACAGACAAAGGGCGCGCAGCCGCACTACCTGTGCCCATGGTTGCAAAACCAAGCACACCTACCATACCAAACAACATCCGGCGTGAAGCGCCTTTTGTTTTTCTCAAGTCCATACTCATTATCCTGCCATGCCTGAACGTAATGTAATACTATTACATTTTATCAGCCGCACGTCACCTCCTCACACACGCAAATTTGGTCTTCACCTCCAAGATCAGTTACGCTAAGAAATACAGAGAACGGATGATGAACATGCCCCACCCTACGTCTTCTTCCACGGCAACACCTGCCCATGACTTTCCTGCACATATTAAGCATCAGCTAGATAAAGCGACTGCACTATGCGCCCAACAAGGAGCACGAATGACAGCCCAGCGCCGTGATGTACTCGGGCTTATTCTCATGCATGAACGTCCGGTTGGAGCATATGATCTGCTGGAAGAACTTAAAACAGCAGAACGACGCCCCGCCCCTCCTACAGTATATCGGGCACTGGATTTTCTTCTTGAACACGGCCTGATCCATCGTATTGAACGCCTATCGGCTTTTATTCCATGCACCAATTTGCGCCATTGTTCTCATACGCATGAACACTCAGAAGCCTGCTTGCACACTGCACAGTTTCTCATCTGCCGCAACTGCAAAACTGTAACGGAAATAGCCGATACAACTGTTCTGGAAACCCTGAAACACATTTGCAAAAATGAGAACTTTGTAATTCAGAGCACATCGGTTGAGGTAGAAGGTCTGTGCGCGCATTGCGCATCTAAATAACCTACAAAAGAGCTTGTTTGCCAAGGTGCATAATGAGTAATCATTCCCTTTCTTCCTTACAGAATGCGCTACCAGGGCTATCACTGCCCTTAGCAAAAGGAAGACCCCGCACAATACGCTCAAAACAACATCATGCTCAACAGAAGCGCCCAACCAGCGTAGAAAAAATACAAACGGACTTATTCTCTCTTCCGCTTCTTCCTCCCTTGCGTACGCACTTTTTGCCAGACGAAATCCGCCTGACACGCATACCCTCCTTGGCAGCCGTATACACCAAAGGCGCAGACAATTTTCTGTACCATATTGCCAATGCCTCCGTGGCTTCTCTGTTGTTGCAACATGGGCTTCCCCTTAATAGGCGTCACCCTCTTATGTTAACAGAGCAAAATGGCATCAGTGCATGGTTGGCAAAAATAACGGAATATATTGAGGGCAATGCTTCCGAAAAAGCCGTTATCTTACGTTTGCGCCGCGTAATGGTAGAAGATGCACTTGAGCCTGATCCTGATCATACAGCAGAGTTTGCAAGTAACTGCTATCTGCTAAGCGGCAACTTTAATGGCACGATTATCTAAAAAGGAAACTCTATTTTCGCACACCATCTAAATAGAAATCTGTGTATCTTTATATTCAAATCCAAAAGATTGTCCTTGCAGAATCCACCAATCGTAAAATTCAAGATATTCTGAAAAATATATTGCAAGAAGGTATTTAAATAAAAAAAGGCCCATTCCGTTTTTATTGGAACAGGCCTTTTTAAAACAGCATTATTTTACCAAGATATCTCTAAATTAGATAAAATACCGCTATCTTTATGACGCACGGGTACGACGGGTTGTTCTAGCCTTTGTCTTACGTGCGGCTGGTGCTTTTGCTGCAGTTTTCTCTGCTTCTGCAGCTGCTGCCAGGCGTTCATACCGCTTACGGCGACGTTCTTCCTGTACAATACGCAGCTTTTCTACAGCAGAAAGTTTCTTTTTAGCTGCAGGCTCTACTGCACGCACAGCCCGCTTACGGGTTGCCTGAGCGGGAACACCGCGTGCTGAGGCTGCTGGCTTTACAGCTTTGCTGGCAGTGGTGGCCTTTGTGGCACGTGTAGCACGCACAGGTTTTGCTGCTTCAGCCTTAGCTGGCTTTGCCGTTTTACGCGCTGTTGCAGCGGCTGGGGCTTTAGCGGCACGCGTTGCTTTGGTTGCGCGCACTGGCTTTTCTGCAACCTCTTCTACTTTGGCTTTAGTACGCCACGTAACCTTGGGGGCGACCTTGCTTTCAGCCTTGGCAGATGCTGTTTTTTTACGCGTTGTTGTTTTGGGTGCTACTGGTTTTTCTTCGGCTGCCTTACGGGGGGCAGCTTTACGCACATAAGCACGGCGCGGCTTAGGAGCTTCTGGCTCTTCTTCAAAATCAAAAAGTTCTTCTACTTCGACAACTTTTGCGCGAGGTGCACGCTTTTTGGGGGCCGCAGTTGCAACCTTGCGCTTGGAAACCGTTTTACCCGCAGCTGGTTTTCGGCGGGTTCTTGTCTCACTCATTTTAACTCCTTCTCAACCCCCTTTAAAAATAAGGAGATATATAAACAAACTTTTTAAACTACAAAACTTCTTCAACTGAAGCACACACCTATAAGAACAGGTATAGCCTTAGATTTTCACTCTACATAACAAATGCTATAGAAAATGCAAAAAAATACTTCCATATTTAAAGATATATTTCATTCTTCTGGTCTATTTACCTTAAGTATGTTCTAAATACGTTCTCAAAAATTTCACGTGCTTGCGGCATATTGCCCAAAATAGGCAATCATCCTTATATCCTAAATGCAGACCTCTCCTTCTCACGGAACATGCTTCATGAAAATCAATGGCACCTCTTTTCGCAGTGTATGGGTTGATGAAAAAGACCAATGGTCTATTCATATTTTCGATCAAACACGCCTTCCCTTTTCACTGGATATCCTGCGGCTTACCTCTGTTCAGGATGTAGCCCATGCCATTACCAGTATGCAGGTACGTGGTGCTCCACTTATTGGCGCTGTTGCCGCTTATGGTCTGGCCCTGGCATTACGCACGGACAGCAGTGATACCAGCCTTGAACAAAACGCAGCCATGCTTGCGGCAACACGTCCTACCGCCATAAATTTGCGTTGGGCTCTTGAAAGAATGCTAAATGCCCTCCGGCCCATTCCGCCAGAAAGCCGGATATCCGCTGCTTACGCAGAAGCCCTACGTATCTGCGATGAAGACGCTGCCCAAAATGAGGCTATTGGTAAGCATGGCCTTAAACTTTTAAAGGATCTCGCCGCCAAAAAAGAAAAAGGCCAGCGCCTGAATATTCTAACCCACTGCAATGCTGGATGGATTGCCACGGTAGATTGGGGCACAGCCTTGGCCCCTATTTACATGGCACATGACCAAGGCCTGAACGTGCATGTGTGGGTAGATGAAACACGCCCACGTAATCAGGGAGCTGCCCTTACAGCATGGGAACTGGGAAGCCACGGTGTTCCTCATACTGTTATTACAGACAATGCAGGTGGCCATATGATGCAGCATGGCCAAGTTGATATTGTTATTGTTGGAACAGACCGCGTAACCCGCAACGGGGATGTTGCAAACAAAATAGGCACCTATCTGAAAGCACTGGCTGCTCAGGACAATAAAATACCATTCTGGGTTGCATTACCTTCTACAACCATAGATTGGCGTATTGCAGATGGCATCCGTGATATTCCTATTGAAGAACGAGCAGCATCCGAAGTTACACACATACAGGGGCGTATGTCAGACGGACAAATAGGCTCCGTGCAAATTACCCCGGATCATAGTCCAGCAGCTAACCCTGCTTTTGATGTCACGCCCTCCAGACTTGTCACTGGGCTGATTACAGAAAAAGGCTGCTGCCCTGCCACAGAAAACGGTCTCCTCAGCCTTTTCCCCAACCATACCTAAAGGTCTTTCTGCATACCGCCATGTTGCATGGCGGTATGCAGTCTCCATGACTTGACGCTAAGAGTAACTATTGAATAAGCGAAACCATGCGCATGCCTTGCAAAAGGCATAATGCTTCATGGACTTTCCAGAAAGGGCTACCATGTCAGAAACCATTGAAACACCAACAACGCAGTTTCTGACTGCTCATGGCGTTGCCTTTACTTTGCATGATTATGATTACGTGTCTGATCCCGGAAAAATTGGTCTACATGCCGCAGCAGGCATTGGTATCGATCAAAACAAGGTTTTCAAAACCCTGATGGTCGAAATTGATAAAAAACAGATTGTTTGCGTAGCCATCCCTGTTCATAAAAAAATGGATCTGAAAAAAGTGGCGGCTCTGTTTGGTGGACGCAATGCACGTATGCTGGGTGCAGAAAAAGCTGAAGCCCTGACCGGTTTTAAGGTGGGAGGGATCAGTCCCTTTGGCGCACGCACGCAAGTGCCGGTTGTGTTAGACGAAAGTGTTCTCAAACTGGATACACTTTATATTAACGGCGGCGGCAGAGGCTTGGTGGTGGCGCTTAAACCGGTAGATGCCATCCAATGCGTGAATGCCCGCACGGCAGATGTGACCGTTCCTGACGCCTGATAGTACAGACACAAAAAAGAAACAGACGCCGCACAAAAACACAAACCCTCTTCCACCCAGAACAACAGGCGCTTATTGCTATATCATTCAGACTTCCGACCAATGGTTGTCTCGCGCTCCGGATCTACCGGAGAGTTGTTCTGGTATGGAGACGAGATTGTCACGCAAGCTTACCGTTGCCCTGCTGGCCCCTTTGTGTTTGACAGCGTGCGCCACACAGCAACCACAGCCAGGCGCACGCCCCACCTCTAGTGCTTCCACCACAAACACGTGGAATACAGCCAGCGGTGGCTACGGCTATGGTGGCCATGTGCCTGATTTTGCCACCCGCAATTTTGAGCCTTTTAACCGGCAAGATGTTGTAGGCATTGCCATGCGTGAATGGCGCCTATTTGGAAGCCCGGTGAATGATGATGACCCCGAGCAACGCCCCGAGCCGCAAGTTGCCTCTGTTAAGCCAGAACGTGCTCCCGGCCTGTGGGAGCGTGTAGGAGAGTACTGGTGGATTGGTATGGACCCGGACATGACCGAAACATCATGGACCGGCAAGCACGATGCCAACGGGCGACTGACTGACTTTGTGCATGATGGATCTTATGCGTGGTCCGCTGCCTTTATTTCCTACGTTATGCGCGTAGCCGGAGCTAACAGCCGCTTCCCCTATTCTCCTAACCATTCCACTTATATCAACGCCGCAGCTTCTGGGCAGTCTCCCATTCTGCGAGCACAGGATCCGGCAAATTATACCCCCAAACCGGGAGATCTGATCTGTGTTGCACGTGGCCGTAGCAAAGACACGATCCGATTCTCTAGCCTCCCTACCTCTTATGGATTTCCTGCGCATTGCGGCTTTGTTGTTGCCATTGGCCAAAATGGGCAGCCTTTTGGCCGGCAGATCAGCATTGTTGGTGGCAATATTGATGATGCCGTTGCTTTGACACATGTGCCAACAGACACCCAAGGGCGTCTCGCTTCCCCCGATGGCCAGAGCTATGATTCACGCTATCCGTGGGCAGCCATGTTGGAAGTGTTGTACGATGCAGAACAAGAACCCACTGCTGGCCAGTAAAGAAGCCCCATGTTCCATCTACTGCCCCTTGGGGCAGAATTTTTAGATGGAGCATGATAGTCTGACCAACGCATTATAACGTGACAGCATAAGGTGTAACCAAATGACTGAAAACGCCGTTTCCACCCCTCATCCCGGCTGGACCACGCTTTCTGCCGACATGCCGGGCGCGGTGGGCGGAACCCCGCTGGTACGCCTGCGCAAAGCGTCTGAAGCCACAGGGTGCGATATTTACGGCAAGGCCGAGTTCATGAATCCGGGCGGTTCCGTCAAGGATCGTGCGGCACTGGCCATTATTGAAGATGCAGAACGCCGGGGTGTGCTTAAGCCCGGCGGCACAATTGTTGAAGGCACGGCCGGTAATACCGGTATTGGGCTTACATTGGTTGCGAATGCGCGTGGATATAAGTGCGTTATTGTCATGCCCGAAACCCAGAGCCAGGAAAAAATCGGCTTCCTGCGCATGATTGGGGCAGACCTCCGCCTTGTGCCTGCCAAGCCTTACCGTGATCCAGGCAATTACGTGCACGTTTCACGCCGTCTTTCCGAAGAAAATGGATGGGTATGGGCCAACCAGTTTGACAACGTTGCCAACCGTGAAGGCCACCGCGCCACCACTGCACCAGAAATCTGGCAGCAGATGGGCGGTAAGGTAGATGCTTTCACCTGCGCCTGCGGCACAGGCGGCACGTTAGCTGGCGTAGCCTTGGGGCTGCATGATGCTGTCAAGCGCGATGGCGTAACAGCCCCTCGTATTGTGCTGGCAGACCCAGAAGGTTCTGGGCTGTATGGCTGGGTAAAAAGCAATGATCTGTCTGTTTCTGGATCTTCCATTACAGAAGGCATTGGCCAGTCCCGCGTAACAGGCAATCTGGAAGGCTCACCTATTGATGACGCTGAGCGGATTCCTGACCCGGAAGCACTGGAAATTATTTATAGTCTACTCGGGGAAGAAGGTCTTTCCGTTGGCGGGTCCTCTGGCATTAACGTAGCTTCTGCAATCCGTACTGCACGCAAACTCGGCCCGGGGCATCGGATTGTCACCATTCTTTGCGATGGCGGTGCACGTTATGAATCCAAACTTTTTAACCCTGAGTTTTTGCGAGCAAAAAATCTGCCAATCGCACCTTGGCTGAATAAATAAGATCTTTGGTAACAAACCAATAAAAAAGGCCGGGGGCTTTACAGCCACCCGGCCTTTTTTATGACGGAAAACTTATTCCCACTCAATCGTGCCCGGTGGTTTGGATGTGATGTCATACGTTACACGGTTGATCCCACGCACTTCGTTAACAATGCGCCCAGCAACACGAGTGAGGAAGCCCATGTCAAACGGGTAAACGTCTGCTGTCATGCCATCTGTACTGGTCACGGCACGCAAGGCGCAGGCCTGATCATACGTGCGACCATCACCCATAACACCAACGGTACGTACTGGAAGCAGCACAGCAAAGGCCTGCCAAATGGCATCATACAGCCCGGCAGCGCGAATTTCTTCCAGAAACACAGAATCCACCTTACGAAGCAGATCCAGTTTTTCCCGCGTGATATTACCCGGAATACGAATAGCCAGACCCGGCCCCGGGAACGGATGACGCCCAACAATAATTTCGGGAATATCCAGTTCACGCCCCAGATCACGCACTTCATCTTTGAACAATTCGCGCAGCGGCTCAACCAGCTTCATGTTCATCCGGTCGGGCAAGCCACCCACATTGTGGTGAGACTTGATGGTAACGGAAGGACCACCCGTAAAGCTAACACTCTCAATTACGTCTGGATAAAGCGTGCCCTGAGCAAGGAACTGCGCACCACCCAGCTTTGTGGCTTCTTCTTCAAACACTTCCACAAACAGGCGACCGATGGTTTTCCGCTTGATTTCCGGGTCTGTGACACCTTCCAGCGCTTTCAGGAAGATGTCTGAAGCATCACGGTGCACAAGCTGAATGTTAAACTGGCCACGGAATGTTTTGATAACATCATCGGCTTCACCAGCACGCAGCATACCGTGATCAACAAAGATACAGGTAAGTTGATCACCAATGGCTTCATGAATCAGCACAGCCGCAACGGAAGAATCCACGCCGCCGGAAAGACCGCAGATAACCTTGCCATCACCAACCTGCTCACGAATCCGGGCAATTTCCATTTCACGGAAACCAGCCATCGTCCATGTGCCAGAGCAACCTGCAACATTATGGGTGAAGTTCTTAAGCAATGCGGCACCATGCGGCGTGTGCACCACTTCTGGGTGGAACTGCACACCGTACAGGCGGCGGCCTTCATCTGCGATAACCGCAAACGGTGCGCCTTCACTCACTGCAACAGTACGGAAACCGGGGGGAAGTTCCACCACGCGGTCACCGTGGCTCATCCATACCTGTTCACGGCCGCCACGTGCCCATGCACCGCGGAACAGTGCGCAATCTTCTACAATATCAACAAAAGCACGACCGAATTCACGGTGATCCCCGCTTTCAACCTGCCCGCCTAGCTGTTTGCACATGGCCTGCTGGCCATAGCAAATCCCCAGCACAGGCACTGCCATTTCAAACACCACATCCGGCACGCGTGGGGCATCTGGATTGTTTACGCTGGCAGGGCCACCAGAAAGAATAATACCACGGGGTGAAAACTGACGAATCCGTTCAGCATCTGCCGTAAACGGCCAGATTTCACAATACACACCACTTTCGCGTACACGGCGAGCAATAAGCTGTGTAACCTGACTTCCGAAATCTAGAATCAGAATACGGTCATGGTGCAAGGATTCATCCAGCTTGGAAGGCGAAACAGGCGGAGTGGCATCAACAGACATGAACTGCAGGTCTTTCTGATTTCAGTGCCAGAACTGGCTTTTCCTAAGGATGTGCAGCCACATAGTAGGGCTGCACGGGCTTTCTTACAGGCGGATATAAAGCCATGCTGTCATGGCGTCACCCTAAAAACCAGAAAGATGCACACCTATTCCGCCTGATACCTACCTTGCCTGTGCCATACACAAGGTACAGATTACCAATGAAATCAGGAGTTTTTGCATGAAGCACACACGTTTTTCCTGTTGGCTGAAATATGGCGCATTAGCATTGGGCAGCCTTGGCTTTTTTTGCATATCTGCCCAAGCCGCCAAGCAACCTGCCTCTGCCGCAGATGATCCATACGGCGAATGGATTGGTACTCTGGTGCAAGACAAAGGAGAAAACTGCCCCGTTAACGGCACATCTCTCCTACAGATTGAACCCAAACGCATGATCTTTGTGCCAGAAATGGGCACGCTTATCCTGCGTGGTACCCCAGATAAGAGCAAGCAGCATTATCATGCCCAACTTGTTTTAAAGGACGCCAAAAACCAACCTCTCCCCATGGTGTTTGAAGCACATCCTGCTGGCGATACGTTTGAAGGCGTATACGGAACCCCTGAATGCCGTGCACATGTTACGCTCCATCGCCCTGAAAATCGCAGTTGGAAAAACTTCCTTGGTAATGACTGACAAAAAATTTCATTTTTTTGCATTTTAGGGGTTGCCGACCTCACCGCCCTCGGCTAAACACCTGCTCACGGCGCACCCGTAGCTCAACTGGATAGAGCACCAGACTACGAATCTGGGGGTTAGGAGTTCGAGTCTCTTCGGGTGCACCATATTTTCCCAAGAAAATTTTAAATATTTATATGCAACATTTTGCATATAAATTTGTGTTTTCTTGTATTCAGAGCGGACGCAGTCAATCTACGCCCGTTCCTGTGCCTCTTTCAAGAAATACCGATATCTCGCAATTTTTTACCGGACATTAAATTCCGTTCAATCTGTTCCAAACTCATGCCTTTAGTTTCTGGCACAAACAGATAAGTCAGCCCTAAAAAGCAGGCGTTCAATGCGGCAATCATTCCAAAGGTGGCAGAACCACCTAACCACGCCAGTACGCTTAAAAAAGAGGCACCAACAATCATGTTGGCAATCCAGTTTGTAAGGGTAGAGAGCATAATACCCAGATCCCTGCCCTGCATTGGCTGAATTTCCGAACACAGCACCCACACAATCGGCCCGGCAGACATGGCGTGAGCCACAATAAAAACCATAACCATAAAGACGCATGCCATACGGGATGCCTGATCCACCATGCTGCCGTGGAGCAATAGAGACAAGCTCGCCATGCTCAGCACCATAATGGCAAAGCCACAATACAAAACTGGCCTACGCCCCCACTTATCCACCAAACTGATGGCCAGAAATGTTGCCATCACATTCACCAGCCCGATCATGGCAGTGCACCACATCTGTGCCGTACCTACAAAACCTGCGAGCTGGAAAATACGCGGGGCATAATACATCACCACATTAATGCCCGCGAACTGTTGCATAACTTGTAGCAACATACCCAAACCAACCGAACGGCGGAAATTGCTGTTGGCACGCAATAAGCTCCAACCATTCTGCCGGGCCTGTAACTGGTGATGAATAGCCTTTATTTCGGCCCGCGCTTCCTGCGGTGTTGCGCGCAAGCTGGTCAGCACTTCCAACGCCTCGGCCCTCCGGCCACGCATCATCAGCCAGCGCGGGCTATAGGGCAGAAACAAAACACCAATAACATAGGCAATGCCGGGAATGGCAATAACACCAAACATCCATCGCCACTGCCCGTGGTAACTGAAAAATGTATCGCTTAAAAACGCCAGAAAAATACCTATCGTAATCATAAGCTGATAGGTGGAAATCATGGCGCCACGGCTGGATTGGTCTGATACCTCAGAAAGATAAAGGGGGGCTGCAAAAGCTGCCACGCCAATGGCCAGCCCCATCAGCACGCGGCCAGATATAAGCACAGGCACAGACCACGCCAGGGCACACAGCAAGGAGCCTGCAATAAAAACGCCGCCCCCAAAAACCAGAGACCATTTGCGCCCGGTATGTCGGGTAATCCACCCTGCACCTACAGCGCCTACGGCCGCACCTGCCATCATGGCGCTGACAATCCACTCCTGCGCCAGAGTAGATGCGTTGAAATCTCGCGCCAGAAAATCTAACGCCCCGGAAATAACACCAATATCCAATCCGGACATCAGGCTTGCCGTTGCAGCCAGAACACCAACAACCACAACCTTTATGGGAAAAGTGTTTTCTGTTTCCTCATCAGGCATTGCTGCGTTTTCCATTTATTGTTCCACTTTGTTTTTCTGGAAGACGCAGAGGCTTTACAGGTAATTGGATGAAAAGAGAAAAGACTTTCTCCCCTTATCCTCCACGTACCTGAATACAGGGCAGAGCACGTGCTCGCAGCACCTGACAAACATCAGCCGGACCAGTATTTTGCGCCGTAATAAACTGTGCCCGATAATAAGACCGCCCTGCCACAGAAGCCTGTGTAACAGTAGGACGCACAGATAAGGCGTGCGCTGTTAGCAGACGATGTAAGGATTCCAGCGTATGCTGTGCCTCGGCATAAGAGGCAAAAGCTCCTACCTGTACCGCCCCGGATGATCTTGCTGACAAAGATGAGGGAGGCAGCGTGAGGACATGCGCTGGACTGGAACGCGCATATCGTCTTTGTTCCGAAGGTACATTATACGCTGCGGCTTGCACCGGTGCGCTGCCAGACCCTACTGGCATCATAGCAAGCGGTGTAGCTGTTACCGCCTGATCTGAAAGACCAGCCGGTTGTGCCTGTGCTACCTCTACAGGAGCAGCTTCTTCTTCAATCGGTTGCGGATCTGGGTGCGGAGTATCCTTGTCCATCAAGCAGGGGGTTGATGGATCATATGCTGCATTGGGGTCACGCAAACAGCCATCGGCCGTGCGTGAAAGATCTGCCCGTGCGTATTCTGCCACAGGGGCGGATGCCACGGATGAACCAACACTGGCTACCATTACAGGTGAAGGTGCCGGGGCAAAACTGCCTACTGGTGCCGTTGCTGTACCCAGATGAGGTGTAATGGATGCAACGTAATTCACCGTTTCATCCGGCAAAGGCCGCCCGGATGTTAAATAGTCATCCACGCGTTGTGGGCCAGCGTTATAGGCTGCCAAAAATCCGGGGGCACCATAATGATCATACATCTGACGGATGTAACCTGCCCCCGCCATGATATTATCATGTGGGTTGTACGGATCTCCCCCCAGATTGAACTGGTTTTGCATATCCGCATAGGTAGCGGGCATCAACTGCATCAGCCCCATTGCACCGGCAGATGATGTTGTAAGCTGGCCATCCAGATACTGATGCCCACCTGATTCCTGCTGCATCACGGCACGTATCCAGCTTTCCGGTATAGAAAAACGCTGCGCCGCTTCCTTTATGTACGGTCCCCACGGATCTTCTGCCGGGCCTACAGGCCTATAGGCAGCAGGATTGGCTTCTGACCTTTCATATGCGGCCTGATAATACGCTTGGGAGGATGCATAGCCCCCGGATCTGACGGCAGGCGTAGCGCATCCCGCCAACCCCAACAGTAGCGCGGCACATACCATTTGCCGTTGCTGAACCCGAAAAGACACCAGCCGTCCCCTTCCGTATGAACTTTTGTCATAAAGCTTGTCCCATAAACTTGCGACAAAAAGCACGGATTACGGGACTTCTCCACATCCATTACCAATATGTCATTTTCATGAAAGATGGCTGTTTAGCTGCCTTTCCAAAAGTTCCCTCATCACAACATATTGTTATAACGACATTTTTTCTTGCATCGTGCCGCAACCGTTCCCTTAAGATCGTTTTATCCCCCACGTAAGAAGGGGAATAACGCCTATTCAGGAACTGACATGTTCATACAGCCACTTGTTCCGGCGGGGCACAGCCTTGTGCTGTCATTTCTGCTCGCGGCCTCACCTATTATCGTTACACTCTTTGTTATGGGTATTCTGCGCCGCCCGGCATGGCAGGCTACTTTGGGCGGTTTGATTGTAGGGCTACTTGTTGCCACCACTATCTGGAGGTTGCCTGCCAAGTTGGCAGTCGCCAGCATCAGCAACGGTGTTGTGTTTTCCCTTTTGCCGGTTATGTGGATCGCGCTTTCAGCGCTCTTCCTGTTCAATGTGGCCGTACAGAACGGACGATTTGATGCCTTCCGAGACTGGATTATCCAACACGTGCCCAATGACAGGCGCATCATGCTGGTGGTGCTGGGCTTCTGCTTTAGCGCTGCATTGGAAGGCGTAGCTGGGTTTGGCACACCTGTAGCCATTACCAGTGCTTTGCTGATTATGCTTGGTTTTCCGGCATTGGATGCCCTCACCTATGTGCTGATCTTTAACTCCGCACCGGTGGCATTTGGTGGCTTGGGTATTCCCGTTACCGTTCTGGGCTCTATTACAGGGCTGCCCGCAGATGTATTGGGGGCAACCATTGGACGGCAGCTTACCCCGTTTGCGCTGCTTATTCCCTTTTACGTTATGGCACTTTACGGCGGATGGCGTTCTATACGGCAAACATGGCCCGTACTGCTGGTAGCAGGTGGCAGCTTTGCCCTAACACTGCTGATTATCTCTGGCGCTGGGCTTTACAGTCTGAGCAACGTGCTTTCTTCCAGCGTGGCACTTGTGGCTACTATTGGATTCCTGCGCTTTTGGAAGCCAGTATCAGACCCACAATACGCTATTGATCTCACCCAGTTGAACAACCAGCAAACAGGCGCTGCCCCTGTTCCCCGCTGGCAAGGATGGATTCCGTGGATTACGGTTATTGCTGTGGTGATTGTGTGGGATGCACTGCATATTGCCAAAATTGGCACCCTGCCCATTCATTGGCCGGGGCTGGATAATGCGGTATTTATCTCTCTGTATAAAACGCCTTATGCCGCCGTATGGAAGTTTGAACCCTTGGGCACAGGCACGGCTATTTTAGTCGCCACCATTCTGACAGCCCTGTTCACCCGCACAACATTGCAACAGTTTGGCGCAGCGGCCCGCACCACACTTAAACAAGGTTGGCTGGCTGTCGTGACTGTTGCGCTTACAATCGGATTGGCGTTTTTGATGAACTATTCCGGCATGACCTATACTTTGGGATATGCGGTTTCTTCCGCTGGTATGGTCTTCCCGCTGGTTTCTGTTTTCCTTGGTTGGATTGCCGTGTTCCTGACAGGAAGCGATACCTCCGGTAACGCGCTTTTCGGCAACTTGCAGGTGGCCGCAGCGCATCAGCTTTCACTGGATCCGGTGCTGTTTGCTTCTGCAAACTCATCCGGTGGCGTGATGGGAAAAATGATCTCGCCCCAGAACATCACCACCGGCGTCTCTGTTACATCTCTAAAAGGTCAGGAAGGCACCGTGCTGGCACGTACCTTTAAGCACAGCCTGTTTTTAACCTTCTGTATCGGGTTGGTCGTTGTCTTGCAGCAATTTGTGCTGCGGTAGCAGGCTTACTGTCATCCGGTTACGCAAACAAAAACGGCCCCATCTAAGTGGGGCCGTTATTTTTTATGCAGAATGCACTACGTGCTCAGGCACCGGGCAAAGGCTGCAGAATATGAAGCTGAATAGGCGCATCCAACAGTGTGTTCAGTTCTGCCGCAAGTGTTTTAAAATGCGGTGTTTCCATATGATCGTGCAATGCCTTGCGGCTTGCCCAACGTTCTACAAAAACAAATGTCTGCGGATCATCCAGATCACGGTTGGGCACATACTGGCTGTTAGTACTTTCTGCGCGAGATGGCTTGATGCACGCGACCATAGCCTGCGCCACTTTTTCTTCTGCGCCCGGCTTTGCCTTCAAAAAAGCAACAACTGTAATTTCTTCACTCATGCTATGCGCTTCTTTCCTACTAAATTGCAATCACACGTAAATAGTAGGCAATATGTTGCCCCCTGACTACGGAATGAAACCTCACTTCTCAGCACATCAGGCATTTGACAGCTTGGAGTGCACGAAGCCGCCCTTTATACTCTCCCCCCATGATAGTAATTACAGGGGGAGCCGGCTTTATCGGCTCATGCCTACAGGCTGCGTTGGCCGCCAGAGGGCTGGAAACCATCATTGTTGATTGGCTTGGGCGGGAAGGTAAATGGCGCAATGTGTCCCAGCATGCGCCCACGCGCCTGATTGCCCCAGAAAACCTGGAAGCATTTTTGGCTACAACCCCAAAAATAGACACCATCTTCCATATGGGCGCTATCAGTGAAACCACCGCAACAGATGGTGATCTGGTATGGCGCACCAATGTAGAGCTATCACAAACATTATGGGACTGGTGCACACGCAACCGCGCAAGATTTATTTATGCATCTTCCGCCGCCACATATGGCGCGGCTGACAAACCAGAACTTTTTAATGATGACCCCGGCCATCTCTCACAACTGCGGCCACTTAATTTGTACGGTTGGTCTAAACACGTGTTTGATCAGCATGTTACCACCACCCTAGACCAACACACACCACGCCCGCCGCAATGGGCCGGGCTAAAGTTCTTTAATGTTTATGGGCCGAACGAATACCACAAAGGCAAAATGATCTCTGTGGTTAAAGTGAAATATGATGAGGTGAGATCAGGCCAACCTGCACGCCTGTTCCGGTCTGATCGGCCAGATATTGCAGATGGCATGCAGGCCCGTGACTTTATATGGGTGGGTGATGTCGTAAATGTTATGCTCTGGCTGTATGACAACCCAGAGGTATCAGATCTGTTTAACTGCGGCACAGGCACGGCGCGCACTTATCTGGATCTGGCTCATGCCGTATGTGATGCCATTGGCTGCGAACGCCGCGTAGAATTTATTGATATGCCCCAAAGCTTGCATGGGCAGTATCAATCCTACACACAGGCAGAACTTTCCCGCCTGCGGGCTGCTGGTTACACTGGCCAGTTCACACCGCTGGAAGAGGGCGTTAAACGCTACGTGCAAGATTATCTTGCCACAGATAATCCCTATCTCTGACCCAGCCATACCGGATCACCCATCATGCTTCCTGTTCTGATGTTTCCTCAGTTTAACCCGGTGCTGGTGCATGTCGGGCCATTTGCCATACGGTGGTATGCGCTCTCCTACATCATCGGCATTGTGCTGGGTATTACGCTGCTACGGCGGTTAGTTAATCTTCCTCCGCGTGCTGGCACGCCAGAACTGGCAGATGACTTTCTGGCTTGGGTCACCCTTGGCATTCTAATGGGCGGCCGGCTGGGATACGTGCTATTTTACCAGCCCGGCTATTACATCACACACCCTCTGGCCATGCTGGAAGTATGGCACGGAGGTATGTCCTTCCACGGTGGCGCCCTGGGCGTGATTATCGCCATGATGCTGTTTACATGGCGATACAAGCTGAACTTTCTGGCTTTTGCAGACCGCGTAACCATTGCGGTGCCAATCGGTTTGGGGCTGGGCCGTGTGGCCAACTTTATCAATGGCGAACTATGGGGGCGTGAAGCTCCGGCCTCTCTGCCATGGGCGATGATCTTCCCCGATGGTGGGCCAATCCCGCGCCATCCCTCTCAGATCTACGAAGCACTTACAGAAGGGCTGCTGCTTTTTCTGGTTATGTTTGCAGCCTCCCGCAAACTTTCCATCCGTCAACATCCCGGTTTTCTTGCCGGCCTGTTTCTTGCTGGATATGCCTGCGCCCGTAGCTTTTGCGAATTCTTTCGTGAACCGGATTCATTTCTTGGGTTTCTGCCCGGTGGTATCACAATGGGGCAACTGTTGTGCTGCCCCATGCTGGCAGCCGGTATTGCGCTTATGGTGTATGCCAACCAGCATCCGGTTTACGAGGGCATTCCCCCAGAGGCAGAAGCCAAGCCGTAAGCACGCTCATGCCTTCCCCTTTGCCTCCACAAACTGAAAGGCTGGATGCATTTATGGCGCGTGCCAATACGCGCTATTATGCAACCAAGCCCTTGCTTTCAGACTTTATTACCGCCCCCGAAATCTCTCAGGTTTTTGGAGAGCTGCTAGGGGCTTGGGCCGCCACGGTCTGGCAGAATATGGGCAGCCCTGCGCAAGTTATTCTTGCTGAAGCAGGACCGGGGCGCGGCACATTGATGGCAGACGCGCTACGCCTGATTACACGTTGCGCCCCAGAATTTGCACGTGCCCTTGATGTGCATCTGATAGAAGCCTCCCCTCTTATGCGGCAAGCACAAAAGCAGGCCCTTGCACCTTATGTACGCCCAACATGGCATGATCGGATAGAAGGACTTCCCTCTGGCCCGCTCATTCTATTGGGAAATGAATTTCTGGATGCCCTACCCATTCGCCAGTTTGTGCAAACGGCCTCTGGCTGGCACGAACGCTACGTTATGGAACAAGCATTTCATCTTGTTCCATGTAATGCGCCAGCACTGCCGGACGGTAGAAAACTGGAGCCTGACACCATTGTAGAGCTATGCGAACCTGCGCTGGAGGTTGCACACTATCTCGGTCAACGTTTTGCAGCACAGCAGGGTGTGGCTCTGTTTATTGATTACGGCCATCATTCCACCCTAACAGGAGATTCCCTTCAGGCCTTACGCCATGCACGCCCAACACATCCGCTGGAAGCCGCCGGAGAGGCTGATCTGACTGCCCATGTTGATTTTACTGCCTTTGGCACTACAGCCAAACAGGCTGGCGCCTATGTTTATGGTGCAGAAACGCAAGGCACATTTTTGCGTGCATTAGGCCTTATGGAACGCACCGAGCAACTTGCTAGACATGCAATAGCAGAAGATGCCGCCATATTACGCAGTGCCGCGCATCGGCTAGCAGCCCCTGAAAAAATGGGGCATCTGTTCCGTGTTATGGCCCTTGCCTCTCCCGGCCTGCCCTCACCTCCCGGCTTCATGAAAGGAGCGGACGTATGACCACAACGCTCTCACCTCTCACCAGCCCTTTGCTTGGGCATACACGCCACGGATTTTTTACGCGGGAAGGTGGTGTTTCCACCGGCCCTTATGCCAGCCTCAACTGCTCTACAAAATCTGGCGATAGCCCTCAGAATCTGGCTGAAAATCGTAAGCGGGTTGCAACCCATCTGGGCGTTCAGGCAGACCACTTGTTAGGCGTTACACAAGTGCATGGCCGTGGGGTGGTCACCGCCACAGCACCTTGGCCGCCCGGCTCTGGCGCGCCAGCCGATGCACTTGTCACCAATCAGCCAGATATCGCCATTGGTGTTATTACCGCAGACTGCGCACCCGTGCTGTTTGCCAATGCAGAAGGCACCATTGTTGGCGCTGCCCATGCTGGCTGGCGCGGGGCCTTGGCCGGTGTTTTGGAATCCACCTTGGAAGCCATGAAGGCCCTTGGCGCTAACGCAGAAAGTATTAGCGCTGTTGTTGGCCCCTGCATTGCTCAGGAAAGCTACGAAACGGCTGAAGACATGCACACAGCCATTACTACCGCAGACAAACAGGCCGCACGCTTTTTTGCACCGGGCACACGCCCCGGCCATTATCAATTTGATCTGGCAGGCTGGTGTGTTTTTAGGTTGCAACAAGCTGGTGTGCGCAATGCTGCCGCATTAGGCGTTGATACACTCTCTGACGAAAAATGCTTTTTTAGCCATCGCCGCCGCACTCTGGCGGGTGGTGGACAAATTGGACACCAGATTTCAGCGATTGCTACGGGACCTCAGAACGGATGAGCCGCCTTTTCCGCCATACTGCCCTGCCACTTTCCTCTCTACTGCTTTTGGCAGGGTGTTTGGATGTGCCGCATCCGTTTTCCAACCCCGGCAAAGGGGCTTCAAAACTGGCGGCCAATGCGCCACCATCCCGGTTAGATGTTCCTACCCCTACGGATTCCTTGCTGCCTGATGCTTCTGCCCAGATATGGGCTAAGGATGTTGCATCAGAACTTCTACAGCAAACCATTCCGGCCATTGCCCAACCCACAAGGCCCGGAGATTGGTGGCTGAAAATGCGGGCGGAATTGAGGGGTGATCAGGTTGTGCCCATTTACACAATCATGACGCCCAAAAACCAGATTCGCGCTACGCAAGAAGGGCAAGCCGTACCCGCCGCCCAATGGTCTGCCGGAGATGCACCCTTCTTCACGCTGGTTGCGCAGGATGCCGCGCCGCGCATTTCCTCTGTGCTGACGGGCATTCAAGCAGATGACATGGAAAAAGACCCACACAGCCTGAAGCATCGTGCTGCACGGGTTTACTTTACCGGCGTAACCGGTGCGCCGGGCGATGGTAATATATCTTTGGCTCGTGCCTTCACCGCCTCTTTCCGGGACAGTGAAGATACAATCCAAAATTCAAAGGAAAATGCTGATTTCACGGTCAGCTCCACCGTCAAACTTACTCCCGGCCCTACAGGCACGTTAGGGCATCCACAGCAGCATATCGAAATTGTGTGGCGCGTTGTGGATAAGGAGAGCAAGGAAGCCGGAGCCGCAACACAGCTACATGATATTGATGCCCATTCCCTAGATAATTACTGGGGAGATATTGCTGTTGCTGCTGCGCAGGAAGCTGCAGAGGCCGTTAAACAGATTATCGGCCGCTATTCTGGGCGGGATAACGCACCATTAGCAGCACCTGGAGCAAAACAGCCGCAGCCAACACAGGCTACCAACAGCACAAATGGTACTGCAAATCCGGCACAGCCAAACCAACCAGTGGCGCCGACCCTACCGTAAGAAAAGCGTGAATTTACTTCTCTGCTTGTCTCTGAAGATAGGCAGAGAAATAGAAGCCTTATGAGCGCGAACCGGGGGAAATCACCACACAACCGCTCAGCTTGCGGCAGGCATCCAATGCTTCCTCATGCGAAAGATTGGTCAGCCGAGCCCGATACAATTTGCCTGTTTTTGCCTGAACGCTTGCTATTTGCGCACGCGCACTAGAAAGAGCCGCCCGATTACGTGCCTGTCCGGTTGCACTCTGTGCCATGGACTGCGTGCCAAAAGCCCCCACCTGAATAGCCCATGTTTTTGATTCATCGCCGCGTGTGCGATGTGTCAATAACGGTGCAGGTTCTGCATGTGCGGCAGGAAACATCTGCACACGCCGTTGGGAAGATGTGTTCCCCAACACAAGGCGAGAAGGTGCTGTAGGTTGTTCTGGCGGATTTGGAATGGGGTCAGACGCATCTGCTACCTGCACTGGCGCAGTTGAAGCCGCTGTTTCAGAAGATCCTAACCGCTGCGCCCAAGCTGCACGCACATCCGCCGGGCTTTCTGACAGCCCGCTAATACGGCCTTTACGGGCAACCGGCTGCCATTCTGGCGTGTAAGAAGTGGTTGCAGAATCTCCGTCATTCCCCACCACTTCAGCTAGTTGTACCGGCTGTGCGCCACTATTTCCGTTCCGCTGTGCCCATGCAGATTTAACGGAGTTTACTTCCCCTACAGACTGAATGGGCTGGTAGGATTGAGCCATGCTATCATGGCTGGCCACCAGCAAATCTGCCTGAGAG
The DNA here is from genome assembly GCF_001766235.1 of Acetobacter ascendens. Taxonomy (NCBI): domain Bacteria; kingdom Pseudomonadati; phylum Pseudomonadota; class Alphaproteobacteria; order Acetobacterales; family Acetobacteraceae; genus Acetobacter; species Acetobacter ascendens. The sequence goes on along the minus strand of NZ_CP015164.1, from coordinate 63,039 downwards.
CGATTAGTAGGTGAAATGCCGACAATTCTGCGCCCAATAGAGGCAACATAGTTACGGGTTTCACGCGGGAGCGTACGGTTGCGCGTAAGAAAATCTTCAAGCCTTCCGGGGCCTGCATTGTAAGCAGCCAAAAAGCCCGGAGAACCATACACATCATACAATTGGCGAATATAGCCCGTGCCCGCCATGATATTATCATGCGGATCAAACGCATCATCGCCCAAACTATAGGCTTGGCGCATTTCATCATATGTGGGGGGCATTAACTGCATCAAGCCCATAGCACCCGGCCCGGATGTTACAAGCTGGCCATTATGAAAAAGCCGCCCACCCGATTCCTGCTGGATAACGGCGCGTATCCATTCATCCGGCACATCAAACCGCTTTGAGGCTTCCTGAATATAAGGGCCCCAAGGATCTTCCGCTGTGCCGGGCGGTGCATAATAAGAACGTGCATGTGCCCGATACCGTGCGGCTTCTTCTGCCACAGGCATGGTAACATCTTCCCCACTGGGCTGATTTGCACAGGCAGAAAGCAAAGCCAGAAGCCCCAGAATAACTGAACCTTTGGCAGCATGGGCCAGCTTTTTACCTCGCCATGCCACAGAACACCGCTTATGCTGGCTGATCTGTCTGGATGTCATGCTATCTGGTCATCCCATTCGTGGAAGGCAAGGCACCGGCTTGTCGGGAAGTTTTCCTGACGATCTGGCATAAAACTCATGCTGGTATTTATACCTCGGAGGTTTCTCATGCAAGAAATCGCTGCTGTCGTTCTTTCCCCATTATACTGCCTGTTGCAGAGACCGAATTGATCGGATAGGCCATAAAGCATGACGGCCACATCTGGTTCTTCCGCGCAGTTTTCAGGGTCTGGGTTACCCACACAACCAGGCCAGGCTTCGCGCTCCCGCCTTGTTTCTGCCTGCAATGATATTGCGGGCGGCCTACGCTTATGGCGGCTTGCCCTTTCATTAGGCTGGCTAGATATCCGGCTGCAATTCAATGGGTCACGCATCGGCCCCTTCTGGCTCACGCTCACTACAGGTGTCATGGTTGGCTCCATGGGGCTGATATATTCTCAGCTCTTCCATCTGGTTCTGCACGATTACCTCCCATACTTGGCAATTTCGCTTATTCTATGGCAGGCAGGGCTTTCTTCTCTTATTCAAGAAAGCTGTTCTACCTTTACACGTGCGGCAGAAACCCTGCGTTCGGTCAACATGCCGTATTCCGTGCAGGCATTTCGCACCATGGTGCGGTGCGGGATTATGTTTGGCTACAACATCATCGTGCCTATTGTGGTGTTTCTGGTATTGGGCGTGTGGCCGGGCCTTACTATGCTTTTGGCCATACCAGCCATTGCAATATGGTTGGCCAACAATGTAGCGCTTTGCCTGTTATTGGGCAGTGCTTGCGCCCGCTTTAGGGATATTCCCCCTATCGTGGGCAGTATTCTCCAGATTATGTTTTACATTACCCCTGTAATTTGGGAGCCTAAACAGCTTGGAAACACAACTTTCTGGCTATATTTCAACCCATTTTACGCATTGTTAGAAATTGTACGCCGTCCGTTTTTAGGGCAGGCTCCAGAACCAACATTATGGATGATTGCCGGAGGTTTCAGCCTCACTTTATGGATTCTGGCGTTATTCACCTTCTCCCGCTCCCGTAGCAGACTGGCGTTCTGGATATGACGGATTCTTCTGCGCTTGCGAGCACAAAAACCACGGCTGAATCTGCCTCTATCAACATTACAAATCTTTCGCTCAGCTTTCCTATTTTTCATGGTGGCGCACGCTCACTTAAGAAAATGCTGTTCAAACGCGGCAAGTCTCTGCTGGCCAGCGCACGCGGGCTTCAGACAGGCGGCTCTGTTACCCTCGGGCAGGGTGAAACAGGCACTGTTTATGTAGAAGCGCTCCGAGATGTTTCTCTCAGCATTAAAGCTGGAGAACGCGTGGGACTTATCGGGCATAACGGTGCTGGTAAATCCACTCTATTGCGTGTCATGGCGGGCATTTACATGCCGGAAGCGCCAAACGTGCACATTCATGGTAAAGTGGCCTCATTGTTGGACCTGCTTTCTGGCATGAACCCACAGCTTACAGGCAGAGAAAACATCAGCCTGTTTGGCCACCAAAAAGGCTTTAATTCCGCACAGATCAACCAACTTGAAAAAGACGTAGAAGCTTTTGCGCAGTTGGATGACTTTTTGGATTTGCCTGTAAGACTTTACTCCACAGGCATGACCATCCGTCTGGGTTTTGGCCTTGCCACTTCCATAACCCCACAAATCCTTCTGATGGATGAATGGTTTATGGCCGGAGATTTTCACTTTCAGGAACGCGCTGAAAAACGCTTGGCCTCTGTAGTGGATTCCACAGATATTCTGGTCATCACCTCTCATGCGCTAGGTGTGCTGGAAAAATGGTGCACCCGGCTGATCTGGATGGAGCATGGCCAGATACGGATGGATGGCCCCGTAAAATCTGTTATGGACGCATACCTTACAGAATCTGAGCAAAACGCCCAGAAAGATCATTCCTGAACCATGAATACACTTATTTTTCTGTTGCGTTCTTTCGGTATCTATCTTCTTGCCGGTTTTGCCGAAATTGCAGGCTGCTTTGCCGTCTGGCTCTGGATCAAGGAAGGCCGTTCAGGCTGGCTGACTATTCCTGGTCTTATCAGCCTCTGTGTGTTTGCTCTATTACTCACACGTATAGATGAAGAAAGCGCAAGCAGAGCCTATGCTGCTTATGGCGGTATTTACATTACGGCATCACTTATATGGATGCGCTGTGTAGAAGGCCGAACCCCAGATAAATGGGAAATTACCGGAGCACTTATCTGCCTTCTGGGAGCTGGCGTTATTCTGTTGGCCCCACGGCACGGGTAATTTTTAAAGCAGCTTTGTCAGCTTCAGCACAAACCATGTGCCAAGCATAATGCCAAAGCACAGAATTCCGGCAATAACAGTATCCCACGCACCGCCGGATAAAAACATGCCTCCAGTGTTCATGCCGAAAAACCCGGTTACAAACGTAGCTGGCAACATCAAGGTTGTGCCAACGGAAACGATATACAGACGGCGGTTGGTTTCTTCTGCCTGATTGGATGTGAGCTCGTCCTGCAGAGAACGCGCGCGATCCTGCAAAGCCAAAAGGTCATCCAGTGCCGCATGAACCTGACGCTGGGAACGATCTCGCAAATCATCCTCAGCCCATTCTGGCAATTCCAGTTCTTCATCACGAAAAATACGATCTACAGGAGTCAGAACACGCCGTAATTCTGTAGAACGACGCCGGGCAACACCCAACAAACCGCTCATACGGCCCAGATCTGTATCGCGGTCCAGCATCAGCAGCACATCTTCTGCACGGTCCAGTTGATCATCCAGCCGTGCAAAATCACGCCGCAATGTATCTGCAAATTCCAGAAGAGCCCTATCCACCACTTTGGCAGGAGAACGGGGCACAAGCCCACGCTGTAGTTCGTGATACACCACACCCAATGCAGGAATAGGATGCCTACGTGTGGTCAGCAGCAGGTCTGGCTCTAGAGCGAACCGCCACGTGCTGACATTTCTTTCATCATCAGTGGATGTGTCATCAAACGCTGGCAGCGCACCAAAAACAATATCCCCTTCGCTTTCCAGCCGCGTGCTGCGTTCCAGGTTAGTTAGAACCTGCCGAACTTCTTCTGGTAACGAAGGTATGCTTTCAATCTGCGCACGAGAAAGGGTATGGACAATATCAAAATGGAACCAAGCCCACCCATCCTCTTTCATCAGTTCTAGGGGAAAGTTACCAGTTGTAAGGCGCTGCGTGACAACATCACGCCCCAGTTCTACTGGTTCCTTACCCGGACGGCAGAAAATGGCCCACACCAAGCCATCACGCAACAGGGTACCCCCCTTCAGAAAGAAGATCAGGCAGGGCTCCGGCTGATGGTAGGTTGGGCATCACTGGTCTCCCTGCTTTCTTACGGGCGTATCCCTAAGCGGGCTGCGTAATAAAACCTGTTTTTGGCGCCAGCGCCAGTCAGGCTGCATAACATGGGCCAGAAATTGGCAAAAGGCAGGGAAACCACCTTTTGCCAACACTTATACTTATGATCGTGCCCGCAAACTGCCGGAACGACGGCCCGCACCCTCACCAGTTGGGCGAGCAGAGCGCGCGCCATCTTGCTGCTTACGTGCAGCTTTAAGAACAGGCGCTGCTGTAAGCTCGGCTTCGAGCTGAGCAATACGTTTGCGTATGCTTTCCTTAAGTGCCGGAGAGGTATGAGCCTTCATTGCCCCCAGCGTTTCTTTCAGATCGCGCAGCTGCTTCTGTTTTTCTGGCAGAGAACGACGAATAGGCTGGTTGTCAGACATCTGACCACGATAAGCACGCATGAGCTGAACCTCATTACAACAAAAGAAGGCGCGGCCAGCGTTATGGCCGCGCTGCCTGCACAGTGCAGAAATGACCTGTTGAAACCTGCGCCAAACGCACATAGCCGTTCACCCACCGCAAAAAGCGGCAGGCAAGCCCTCTATACGCGCAAGAAAAGCAGACTTTTAAGGTCTGGTTATAGCGAATTGCTGCACAGAATATCCCGCAGTGCTGAAAGCAAGTTCTCACACTGCTGATCTGTGCCGACCGTAATGCGCAACCACGCAGCGGTGCGCTCACCCCTTAAGTGCCTGACAATAATAGCACGTTCTCTGAGTTGGGTGGCCAGTTCTGCTGCGTTCCGGTTCGGATGCCGAGTGTAAACAAAATTGGCTTTAGACGGCAAGACATCAAAACCGAGTTTTTGCAGCCCCTCTGCCAACGCTGTTCTGCTGGCAACAACCTTCTGCACGCTAGAGGCAAACCATGCCTCATCTTCCACTGCAGCCGTTGCCCCTACCTGCGCCAGACGATCCAGCGGGTAGGAATTAAAACTATCCTTAATCCGCACCAAACCTTCAATAAGCTCGGGCTGCCCAAATGCAAAACCAACCCGCAAGCCAGCAAGTGCGCGTGATTTAGAGAAAGTCTGCACAATCAAGAGGTTAGGATAGTCTTTAATTAAGGAAACAGCGCTTTCAGCGCCAAAATCCACATAGGCTTCATCAATCAGCACAACGCGGTCTGGCTGAAGTTCCAGCAGTTTGCGCACTTCTGCCAAGCTAAGGGCAATACCTGTGGGCGCATTGGGGTTGGCCACCACCACCCCACTACATGGGCCAGCGTAATCTGCAATATTTACCTGCATATCATCCGTAAGCGGAACCGTACGAAATGGCAGAGAATAAAGGCCGCAATACACATGGTAAAAGCTGTAGGTCACATCCGGGAACAGCAGTGGTTCACCATGCGCAAAAAATGCCTGAAACGCATGGGCCAGAACCTCGTCCGAACCATTGCCAACAAACACGTATTCCGGCCCCAGCCCAACACGGGCCCCTAAAGCTGTGCGCAAAGCCAAGGCTTCTGGGTCTGGATACAGGCGCAATGTGTCATTATCCGCCGCACGAATAGCCTCCAGCGCACGTGGAGAGGGGCCATAAGGCGATTCGTTGGTGTTCAACTTGATCAGATCGGTCATTTTGGGCTGCTCACCGGGCACATACGGTGTCAGCTTATGAACAAGCGGGCTCCAGAAACGACTCATGCTACCTATATCCAAAAAAACAAAAGCAGCCTGATGTCAGGCCGCTTTATCCCTTCTTATCTGAAGGTGTAAAACCAAAACGATCCGCCAATCCTTTTCAGGAAAGGCTGGCGGCCACTGCTTTCAGCGCTTCTTCAAGTGCGGGCTTGCCTTGCCTGCGGGCCAGATCAATAGCGTTTAAGCCTTCGCCATCACGCAATATTGGGTTGGCACCAGCGTTCAGTAACAAAAGCGCCATATCATCCCGCCCAAACATCACAGCAAAGATGAGTGGCGTGCGCCCAACAGCATTGGGAATATCCACCCCCGCCCCTGCTTCCAGCAGCATGGTGGCAATAGGCATATCTCCTTTAAACGCCACGCCAGCCAGCGCTGTCGCTCCTTTGCTATCTTGCAAATCTGGCTTTGCACCATGAGCTAAAAGCACACTCACAGCATCCTTATGCCCATTGTAAGATGCCAAAATGAGCGGGGTATACCCTTTTTCGGCCCTCAGATTCGGGTCCATCCCAGCCTGCAAAAAGCGGGACAGCATATCTGCATCTCCTTCCCGCGCAGCGTTCAGGAAAAGTGCTTCAATCTGTTCACGCGTAAAGCCCTGTGCGCCACCACCGGTTGCCGGGGCGGCTGTTCCCTGCTCGGACGGAGTCCGGGAAGAAACTTCTGTCATGACTGACCTCCGGAAAAGAATGGTTTTGCAACAACGGTTATCTTACGCTGCCGCGTTATTTAGAAAAAGAACCATATCAGCCCCTTTGTCCATACCACAAACGCACAAGTGGCACGCCTGCTCCCTGCCTAGGCAAAAAGAGCATTTCAGGCACAAAATCACAGAGTTATGACAGCAGACCTGTTGAACATAAAAAGCTGCCTGCGCGTCATCATCTCTTGCCGAAAAACGCCTAACCGTGGAATTGTGCGGAACTCTTACAAGGCACACCGCTTAGGGGTGCTCATAACTTTCCGGCCATAATTCGTAATTACGGCCCAGTCTGGAGGATAGGTCTGCATGCGCGTTTCTCTTCCCACTCCTGTTCGCGCACCTGCACAAACGCAGGGCAGTGGCGCATCCAGCCTTGATACGCTGTGCATCAACACCATTCGCGCACTTGTCATGGACACTGTGCAGAAGGCCAATTCTGGCCATCCGGGGGCGGCCATGTCCATGGCACCCCTTACCTATACTCTATGGCAAAATCTCTTAAACTATGACCCGACCAATCCGCTGTGGCCTAATCGGGATCGGTTTGTGCTGTCCATCGGGCATGCCTCTGCTCTACTGTATTCCATGATTCACCTGTCCGGCATCCGGCAGGTTACAAATGGCAAGGTTACGAATGCTCCAGCCCTTACAACGGCTGATTTAGAGCAGTTCCGCCAGATTGGCTCCAAAACACCGGGGCACCCGGAACACGGGCATACAACCGGTGTAGAAACCACAACCGGCCCTCTGGGCGCTGGCTGCGGTAATTCCGTTGGTATGGCCATGGCGGAAAAATGGCTGGCTGCACGCTTCAATAAGCCTGGTTTCGAGCTGTTTAACCATTATATTTACACCCTGTGTGGTGATGGTGACATGATGGAAGGCGTTAGCAGCGAAGCAGCCTCCCTCGCCGGTCATCTTCAGCTTGGTAACCTGATCTGGGTTTACGATTCTAACCGTATCTCCATTGAGGGTGGCACCAACATTGCATTTACAGAAAATGTAGCAGAACGCTTTGCCGCCTATGGCTGGCAGGTTCTGGAATTGAAGGATGCAAATGATACCGCAGCCTTCACCCAACTGATTGCAAAAGCCAAAGCGGAAACCTCACGCCCCAGCATTATTATTGCGCATTCGGTTATTGCATGGGGAGCACCCAATAAGGCAGGCATGGCCTCCGCCCACGGGGAACCTTTAGGCGCAGAAGAGGTACGTGAAACCAAAAAGTTTTTCGGCTGGCCGGAAGATAGTAGCTTCTTTGTACCAGAAGTAGCACTGCAACATATGCAGGATGGTTTAGGGGCGCGTGGGGCTGCCGCCAGCGCTGCATGGAACAAACTATTTGCCAATTACCATTCCTCACACCCGGCATTGGCTACAGAACTGGACGCCATTTTCAACGGCACGCTGCCAGAAGGCTGGGATGCGGATATTCCGGTTTATGAAACCAGCGCCAAAGGCGAAGCCTCCCGCGCCAGCTCTGGCGCAGTGCTTAATGCTGTAGCAGGCCGCCTGCCTTGGCTGCTGGGTGGATCTGCTGATCTGGCGCCTTCCACCAAAACGCTGCTTAAAGGTGAAAAAAGCTTCCAGCCTGCACAATGGGGTGGCAGCTATGCTGGGCGTAATTTCCACTTTGGGGTGCGCGAACATGCTATGGGGGCCATTGTAAATGGTATGGCCCTGTATGGCCTGCGCCCTTATGCGGCGGGCTTTCTGATTTTCTCGGATTACATGAAGCCCCCTATCCGCCTTTCCTCCATTATGGGCCTGCCCGTTACATATATCTTCACTCATGACTCCATCGGGGTGGGTGAAGATGGTCCAACACATCAGCCTATCGAACAGTTGGTGCAATTGCGCGCCACACCGGGCCTGATAACGCTGCGCCCAGCCGATGCCAACGAAGTGGCCGAAGCATGGCGTTTTCTAATCCAACATCGCAATGGTCCCTGCGCCCTTGCCCTAAGCCGCCAGAATCTGCCTACGCTAGATCGCACCCGCTACGCGCCGGCTTCTGGCTTGAGCAAAGGTGCTTACGTTCTTGCAAGCAGTGAGCAGACCCCAAAGGTTATCCTGATTGCAACAGGCAGCGAAGTTTCTCTGGCTGTAGGCGCATATGAAGCCTTGAGCGCAGAAGGTATTCCTGCCCGCGTTGTTTCCATGCCCAGTTGGGAACTTTTTGAAGCCCAGCCACAATCTTACCGTGAGAGCGTGCTACCCGCCGCTGTAACAGGACGTGTGGTTATAGAAGCAGGCTCACCCATTGGGTGGGATCGCTATGCTGGGCCTACAGGTGAAATCATTGCCATGCGCGGCTTTGGTGCCTCCGCTCCAGCGGGTAAACTGCTTGAAAAATTTGGTTTCACGCCAGAAGTCGTGTTGGCGGCAGCCAAGCGGCAGGCAGGCTGAACAAACCTGATCTTTCACCGCGCGTTATATTACATTGGCCTGCCCGGTTTTTGATCGGGCAGGATGGAGAAAGGATAACCACCAATGACATCCTCCGCCACGCCAAGCGCCAATCCGCTACGGGCACTCGCAAAAGCCCATCAGTCCCCCTGGCTGGACTTCATCCGCCGCTCCTTTGTGGAGGATGGTTCACTGGCGCGCCTCGTGCAGGATGATGACATTCGTGGTGTCACCTCCAGTCCGGCCATCTTCCAAAAAGCTATGGGAGAAGGCACGGAATATGATGCCCAGATGCGTGATATTCTGACGCATGAAATTGTTTCCCCCGGAGTGCTCTACGAAAAGCTGGCCGTCACCGATATTAAGGCGGCCGCTCACGTTTTAACCCCGGTTTATGAGCAGGCTCACGGCAAGGATGGCTTTGTAAGCCTAGAAGTCTCTCCTTATCTGGCGCGGGATCTAGAAGGCACAACGCATGAAGCTGCCCGTCTGTGGGCAGATGTAGCTGAGCCCAACCTGATGGTTAAAATTCCCGCGACGCCTGAAAGCATTCCGGCTATCCGGGCGAGCATTGCAGCGGGCATTAACGTTAACGTCACACTTATCTTCTCTCTAAATGCTTACAAAAATGTAGTAGATGCCTGGTTGAGCGGTCTGGAAGACCTGAAAGCCAAAGGCGGAGATCTATCTCACGTTGCATCCGTTGCTTCCTTCTTTGTTAGCCGGATTGACAACAAGATTGATGCGGAAATTGATCGGCGTGTTGCTGCTGGAGATGAAAACGCTGCAACCCTAAAGGCCCTGCGCGGTAAAGTTGCCATTGCCAATGCCAAGATGGCCTATGTGTACTGGCAGGAAATTATGCAGACACCGCGCTGGAAAGCGCTGGAAGACGCAGGGGCTCAAACCCAACGCCTTCTGTGGGCCTCTACCGGCACCAAGGATAAAGCCTATAGCGATGTGCTGTATGTTGATAGCCTGATTGGCCCGCAGACCGTTAACACCCTGCCGCCCGCCACTATGGATGCCTTCCGTGACCACGGCATTGTGGCTGAAACACTTGGCACAGATATCGCCAACGCCCGACAGGTGATGGAAGATACACAGCGCCTTGGCCTTGATCTGCAAGGTATTACCAAAACCCTTGTAGATGAGGGTGTGCAGTCCTTTGCAGATGCCTTTGATGGGCTACTAGGTTCTGTTGCTGCCAAGCAGGCAACCCTTCTGGGAGATAAGCTCACCACCCTGAAAACAAGCCTGCCAGCCGATTTTCAGGAAGCCGTCAATAAAGGCTTAAATGCTTGGCGTAAGGATGGCTCCATCCGCCGCCTGTGGGCCAAAGATGCCTCTGTCTGGACCAATGGGCCAGAAGCCAAGTGGCTGAACTGGCTAAATACGGTAGATGACCGCCTGAACCATATTGGGGATCTGGAAGCCTTTCAGGCTGAAGTGAAAGCCCGCGGATTCCATCAGGTTCTGCTGATGGGCATGGGTGGTTCTAGCCTTGGGCCAGAAGTGCTGGCTATGACCTTTGGCAAGCACGAAGGTTTTGGTCATCTTTACGTGTTGGACAGCACAGACCCGCAGCAGGTTGCCGCTTTTGAGAAAAAGATAGATCCGCACCATACGCTGTTTATTGTGGCCTCCAAATCCGGCAGCACGCTGGAACCCAATATCATGCTGGCCTATTTTCAGGATCTGGCCAAACGGGCACTGAAAGAAAAAGCAGGCTCACATTTTGTAGCCATTACAGACCCCGGCTCCAAGCTGGAAACCTACGCCAAGGCCGAAGGCTTCTGGAAGATTTTTGCTGGTGACCCGCAGATTGGTGGCCGTTACTCTGTGCTTTCCAATTTTGGTATGGTGCCCGCAGCCGCAGCCGGTGTGCCGCTACGCCTATTCCTTGAAGATGCGCTGCGTGGCGTACGCATGTGCGATGGCAGCGTGCCCCCCGCATCCAACCCTGGCGTCTTGCTCGGCACCATTATGGGTGTTGCCGCCACACAATTCGGGCGGGATAAGCTGACAATTATTGCCACGCCACAGATCATGGATTTTGGCGCATGGATGGAACAGCTTATTGCTGAATCCACCGGCAAACACGGCAAAGGCATCATCCCCATTGATGATGAAACGCTGGGTGGGCCCAAGCGCTACGGCAAGGACAGGTTGTTTGTTTATCTGCGCCTTGCAACAGAACATCGGCATGAGCAGGACGAGGCTATTTCAACGCTGATTGATGCTGGGCAGCCTGTCATCACCATCAACTTTCACAACAAGCGCCAGATTGCGCAGGAATTCTTCCGTTGGGAAATTGCCACCGCTGTTGCTGGCGCATTCCTGAACATTGATCCATTCGATCAGCCGGATGTTGAATCCACTAAGATCGAAACACGCAAGCTGATGGAAGCTTACGAAAAAACCGGCAAACTGCCCGCAGAAGAACCCTTTGCGGAGCACGGACCGCTGGTGTTTTTTGCAGATCAGGCAAATGCTGCTACCCTTAAGGGAAATACGGCAACAGCTATCCTGAAAGCACATTTTGACCGTGTAAAAGCTGGGGATTACGTGGGACTTCTGGCTTACATTGAACGCAACCGTGAAACACTGGAATGGATCCAGCATGTGCGCCTGCACGTGCGTGATGCCAAAACCATTGCCACGGCAGCAGAATTTGGCCCGCGCTTCCTACACTCCACCGGTCAGGCTTACAAAGGTGGACCCAACACAGGCGTTTTCCTGCAAATTACTGCGGATGATGCGCGAGACCTGCCTGTGCCCGGCACAGGTTATTCCTTTGGCGTTGTAAAAGCTGCGCAGGCACGTGGAGATTTTGATGTGCTGGCCGAGCGCAAACGCCGTGCCCTGCGGGTACATATTAAAGGAAATCTGAAAGAAGGCCTTGCAGCGCTTGCTTCCGCCCTGCATGACGCCCTGTAAAATATTAGACAGGAGAACATGATGCAGATTGGCATTGTTGGACTGGGCAGAATGGGCGGCAACATTGCCGTCCGCCTGACACGGTACGGGCACGACGTTATTGTTTATGACCGCGATACCGCAATGGTGGAAAAAACTGTTGCCCGCGCAGAAGCCGGTCGTGCTGTTGCCGCCACCAACCTTGCCGATGTGGTGGAAAAGCTGAACGGACCCAAAAAAATTGTATGGTCCATGCTTCCGGCTGGGGCCATTACGGAAGAAACCGTAATGGCCTTGGCTGGCTTGATGCAAAAAGGCGATATCGTTATTGATGGTGGCAACACCTATTACAAGGATGATATCCGCCGCGCCAAATTACTGGCTGAAAAAGGCATCGATTACATTGATGTCGGCACATCTGGCGGTGTGTGGGGTTTGGACCGTGGCTACTGCATGATGTATGGCGGCCCGCGTGAAGCCGCTGACTATATTGACCCCATTCTGACCTCTCTGGCCCCGGGAATTGGTGACATTCCACGCACCTCTGGCCGTGATCGTGCAGATCTCGACCCCCGTGCAGAGCAAGGTTACCTTTACTGTGGCCCTGCCGGATCAGGCCATTTTGTTAAAATGGTTCATAACGGTATTGAATACGGCATGATGCAGGCCTTTGCTGAGGGCTTTGACGTGATGTACCGCAAGGACTCACCGCTGCTGGCAGAAGATGAACGCTTCTCCCTCAACATGGCAGATATTGCCGAAGTCTGGCGCCGTGGCAGCGTTGTATCTTCCTGGTTGCTGGACCTTACCGCGCAAGCTCTGGCCAAAAATGGTGAGCTTTCTGAATTCAGCGGTGAAGTAAGTGATTCTGGTGAAGGCCGCTGGACAATTGAAGCCGCTATTGAAGAATCTGTGCCTGTACCGGTTATGACAGCCGCACTGTTCACGCGCTTCCGTTCACGCAGTGGCAATACATTTGCAGAAAAAGTGCTATCTGCCATGCGCTTTGGCTTTGGTGGCCACGTAGAAAACAAGAACTAAAATAACGCTTTAAACACAAGGTTAGGAGTCGGGAAGTATGACAGATAACGGACAGAACGGACTCAACCCGGGCCGTCCGCCTGCCTCCCGCATCCGCCTTGTTGTGTCTGATATGGATGGCACGTTGCTTACGCCTGAAAAACAGGTCACGCGCCATAGCATTGCCGCTATCCAAACTCTCAAACAGGCCGGTGTGCCTGTTTGTCTTGTCAGCAGCCGCCCTCCGGGTGGAATGGAAATGTATTTTGATGTGCTGGGCCTGCACACGCCTTATGGCGCGCTAAACGGTGGCACCATTTTTAATGCAGACCGCACAATCCGCTCTCGCCTTTCATTAGACCCAGAAGCAGTTCAGGAAACACTGGATATGCTGAAGGTGCATGACATTGAGGCTTGGCTGTTCCGTGGGCACGAATGGTTAGTAACCAATGCAACCGGCGCTTACGTAGAACCCGAAGCAAAAGCCGTGCGTATGACGCCCACAGCAGTGCCATCGTTTGATGATTACCGGCAGGATGTTGGCAAGGTAACTGGATCTTCTGCTGATTATGAAGCTTTGATGCGTCAGGAGTTGGAGATCGGGCAATTGCTTGAAGGCCGGGCTAGCGTGGCCCGCTCCTGCCAATGCTTTTTAGATATCACCCCCAAAGATGCCAACAAGGGCTATGCCCTGCGCCAATTGGCCAGCTTTTATAATATCCCCATAGAAGAAGTGGCCTGCATTGGGGATATGAACAACGATGTGCCCATGCTCTCCATTGGTGGGCTTTCTATCGCCATGGGGCAGTCAAAACCGGAAGTGGCAGAAACGGCACATTTCGTAACCGCGCCCAATTCGGAAGATGGCTGGGCCAAAGCTATAGAACAATTTGTATTGCCCCGTGTGGCTCCTCTTTCAGACTCCTCGGCAGGAAAGACAGTATCGTGACAGAACAGAATACCGCCACCGGTGCCCTGCACATTTCTGCAACACGAGACAGCCTGATGCATGATCTGGCTGATTGGCTTGTAAAGCAGACACTACAGCGCCCGGAAGCACCTTTCCGCATTGCCCTTAGTGGAGGCAGCACACCGCAGCACCTTTACCGTCTGATGACAGAAGAACCCTATGTCAGTCGCTTTCCGTGGCAGCGCATGCAGTTTTTTCTGGGGGATGACAGATTTGTGCCGCACGATCATGCAGACAGCAATTATGGCATGATGCGCCGCCTGCTGTTTTCCCGCGTGCCTGTGCCCGCAGAAAACATTTTTCCTATGCCAGATAAAGGCACAGCGGAGCAGGCTGCCAAGGAATATGAAGCAACCCTGAAACAGATATATCGGGGGGATGCTCTTCAGGCAGGCAAACCTCTTTTTGACGTAAACCTACTGGGCTTGGGCACAGATGGCCATACAGCCTCACTTTTCCCCGATCAACCGGTGTTACAGGAACGTACTGCATGGGTTGCCCCTTGCGTGCCCCCTGTTGCCCCTCACACACGCCTGACACTGACATACCCGGCCATTCATGCCAGCCGGTATGTTATTTTTCTGGTAGAAGGGGCTGATAAAAAAGAAGCCGTTACCCGCGTAAGAGCCCAGGACCCCGCCTGCCCCGCCAGCGCCGTTACCAGTGCAGGAGATCTGATCTGGTTTTTAGATCAGCCAGCCGCTCCAGCACCGCAGAACTAACAGGATACAAACAGGCATGACCGCAACACCGCCCGACCCCGCCGCTGCCTTTAAACAGCAGGCTGCCATCAAGGCCGCATCCCTTGTGCAGGATGGCATGGCAGTTGGCCTTGGCACGGGTTCTACCACCAAATTTGTTGTTTCTGAACTCGGCCGCCGTGTGCGGGAAGAAGGGCTGCGTATCTGTGCCATTCCCACATCCAGCGCTACAGAAAAGCAGGCCAAAGAAGAAGGTATTCCCCTCACCACTTTTGGGGAACATCCTGAACTCGATATCGCCATAGACGGGGCAGATGAAATTGACCCCTGCACCCTGAACCTTATCAAAGGGTTGGGTGGTGCACTATTGTGGGAAAAAATAGTCGCCTCTGCCGCAAAGCAGTTTGTTGTGGTGGCCGATGCTAGCAAATATGTAGAGCATCTGGGTGCAAAATGCCCCTTGCCGGTAGAGGTTATTCCTTTTGGCTGGGAAAATGTTGCACGCCAGTTAGGCGTATTGGGCGCGCATGTCACGCCACGGCGTAACCGTGATGGCTCTTTCTATCTGACTGATGAGAAAAACCTGATCATGGATTGCGTATTTGGCCCCATGATGGAGCCCGAAAAACTGGGCCGCTCCATTCTGGAAATTGTTGGCGTGGTTGAACACGGACTGTTCCTGCATATGGCATGCCAGACCATTACTGCGGGGCCAGAAGGCATACGCGTCTTAACTCCGCAACAGGATTAAAATATCACCAATGCCACAGAATGCTTCTGCCTCCCCCACAGACAGCACACTCTCTACCCAACCGGCGGCACAGGGTATTACCCGGCATCTGCTAGTTGTTATGGGCGTATGCGGGTCTGGCAAAAGCACTGTGGCAGAGGGACTGCATAATGAGTTGGGATGGCCTTGGCTGGATGCAGACAGCCTGCACGCTCCCTCCAATATTGAAAAAATGGCCCAGGGCATTCCGCTCACAGATGAAGACCGCCAAGGCTGGCTCACACGATGCCATGCTTGGTTGGCAGAAAAACAAAAAGCCGAAACAGGAGGTATTCTTGCCTGTTCTGCTCTCCGCCGTGTTTACCGTGATCAACTCCGGCAAGATGGCGTAAAACCTTTATTTATCTATTTAAGCGCAGATACTTCTATTTTATCACAAAGGCTGAAAAATCGGCCAGATCACTTCATGCCAACCTCTTTACTTCCCAGCCAGATACAAACATTGGAACCACCGCAGGCAGATGAGCAAGCACTTACTTTTTCCGTGCTGCCTGAACCGGCCGAAGTGATTGCTGAAATTCTAACACGCTTGAGAACTCTTCCCTCCAACATGTAAACGGCTACGGGAGAAGATAATGGGACATAATTACGCTAAACCGCTTACATCCGGGCAGAAAATGGAGCGCTTGCTCGCACGTATTCCACCGGGCTGGCACATTGCTTTGGAGCGTCAGACTGGTGATGCCTCATGGCGCGCTCTCACACATGCACCGGATAAGGAAGGAAGCTGGAGCGCCCCTCATGCAGACCCAGCAGATGCGCTGGAAGAAGCGTGGCGCAACAATCGCTCTGTGCTTGTATAATTTTTGCACGGAGTACGGCAGTTACCGCACTGCTTTTTCCGACGTCACCTTACGGTAAGGTTTACCGGTTAGACTATTGATCCTTACCTTACGGGGTGGTTTAGGCATTTCATCTGGTACAACGTGGCATGGCACCCCTTCGGCCTGCCGTGCTTTTGCAAAGCGTTGAGCATGTGAAAGCTGAGATGCCTGATAAAGCAGCTTATCCCCCAGCATAACCTTGTGCTTACGCACGATATTTCCCCCTAATAGCTCACCATATCCGTAGCAACATGGTGCTTGTGGTGCATCTATCTGTATCCTATCGTATATAAAAAACAGGATACGCCCCATGCCTTCATTACTGACACGCCTTTGCTGCTCTACCCTACTCATTGCAGGTTTTAGCTCTTTTGCAGTCCCTTCCGTCATGGCGCGTAGCGTTACGGATATGAGTGGGCATACTGTTGAGATCAAGGACGACCACCCACCCATTGCAGGCTTATGGTTTGCTCATAACGAAATTTCTGTCATGCTAGGGGCGGCAGATCGCATCCGGGTTTCTGCTGAGAACCCAGTAGATAGCCCTTGGTTGTTCAAGGTGGCGCCTGTCATGAAAAATGCCCATACCGGCGTGCGGCCTGATACCGCCAGCGCAGAAAATCTGCTGGCTCTCAACATCGGTCTGGCTTTTGTACCAACAGCCGCAAAGGCAGAAGAGCTGCGCAGAATGGGTGTGCCCACTTTATGTGCAGAATATACAACTCTGCCGCAAATGCTGAAATCCATGGACATGACAGCCCAAGCACTGGATACGTCAGAAGCCTCCAAGGCTGCTCAGTCTTACAAACAGGACATGGAAGCAACGCTTAAGCAATTAAGCACTCGCTTGGCCAATGTGCCAGCCAAAGATCGCCCACGTGTTTTGCATATTGCGCGCCTGAACCCGTTGCAGATTGATGGCACAGACACGCTGATAGATGCTTGGATACAAACCGCTGGCGGGCTAAATGCCGCTACGGTTAGCGGTAACCATCGGCCTGTTTCTTTTGAGCAGATTGCTGTGTGGAACCCGGATGTTATTATTATTGGCGCTTCCACAGGCATGCCTAATGCGGCTTCTCCTCTAAAATCTCTGACCGCTTTCAAAAACGGGCGGGCATGGATAAACCCACGAGGCGTATTTGCATGGGACAGATACGGTGCGGAGGAACTGCTACAACTCCAATGGGTTGCGCAAAAACTGCACCCAGACCTTTTTACAGATACGGATATGCACAAGGCCACACAGGCCTTTTATCGCAAGTTCTTCCATTACTCTTTAACAGATCAGGAAGCTGATCTTATTTTGGCAGGAAAACCGCCCGCTCTATAACCAGCATGCACCATATTTCATAAAAGTGCATGACACTTATGTGATGTGTTGGACGTTGCTTAGCCGTCCTGTTATGTCCGATCCATGACAGGACTGCTGGACCACCTGCGCACTCATAAAACGCCTGCACGCCTTTTGCTGACCTTACGCGCCTTAGTGCGTACGGATTCTCTGTGGCTTGTTGTGCTGGCTGTTCTGATTGGTTTGCTCGCCGGTGCTGCTGTCAGCCTTATGACCAAAGCAACCTTTCTGGTTCATCAGATTCTGGCTCCCGGTCATTCCCGGCTTTCTGGCCTGCAACATATTACACCTCTACACGCCCTGCTGGTTCCTACCTTCGGAGGGTTGTTGCTTGGGTTATGGAACCTTGCCCTTACCCGCCAGCGCCATCGGCCTGTAGACCCTATTGAGGCGAATGCCTTGCATGGTGGCCGTATGAACCTGAAAGACAGCCTGATTGTTGCCGGACAAACTGTTCTTTCAAACGGTTGCGGTGCTTCTATTGGGCTAGAAGCCGGTTTCAGCCAGATTGGAGCCGCATTTGGCTCTCGCATTGGGCGGAACCTCCGCATGCACCGTGCAGATATACGCTTGTTGGTAGGGTGTGGTGCGGCAGGCGCTATTGGTGCTGCGTTTGATGCCCCACTGGCGGGGGCTTTTTACGCATTTGAACTGGTTATTGGCTCCTACGCCTTTCCCCTACTTGCGCCTGTGGCCTGCGCATCTCTTTGTGCTTTAGCTGTTGTGCATCTTGCTGGGGCTAATCTGCCCGAACTCTCTCTTACATTGCCACAAGCCATTCCACCGCTGGCATATCCGTTTCTCATACTGCTGGGCATTGCCACGGCCCTTATTGGCGTTGGGCTGATGAAAAGCGTGACGCTTACAGAATCCCTTTTCCGTCGTATTTTACCTCCGCTATGGCTACGTCCGGCAGTGGGTGGATTACTGGTTGGGTTGCTGGCCCTGATTTCTCCGTCTGTACTGTCTTCTGGGCATATGGCCATGCGGGAAGGGCTGATGATGCCGCCTGCATTATGGTTGGCCGTAGGGCTACTACTACTTAAAGCCTTGGCTTCTACCATTTCCATCGGCAGTGGATTTCGTGGTGGGCTCTTTTTTGCATCGCTCTATCTGGGCGTTCTCACTGGTGCAGCCTTTACTGGGCTTACTGCACCTTTTCTGCCTTTGCCTATTACACTTTGCACCGTTGCTGGCATGTGTGCATTGGCAACAACCATTATTGGCGGCCCCTTCACCATGATTCTGCTGGCGCTGGAAACAACGCACAGCGCCAATATGACAGCAGCCGTGGCGCTGGCGGCCATTACATCCTCACTCACCACACTGCGTATTTTTGGTTACTCCTTCACCACGTAGCGCTTTCACCTGCGTGGAGAAAACATTCGCTCTGGCGTAGATGTGGGCTGGATGCGTACGCTCACTGTGGGGCAAATGATGCGCACACAGGTCGATACCCTAGTTGCTGAAACGCCTGTGGCCGAAGCACGCACTGCATTTATGGGGCGAGCACCCCGCTACATTGTTGTGCTGGATAGACAGCGCCACTGCATGGGCTTGGTTGAGTATGCGCAAGTCCAATCCATGACAACGTCTTCCCATCAACCCTTACAAAATCTTCTGCCCCCCGACAGCATGGTTCTGGCGCCGGAAGACAGTCTCTCCCGCGCTTTAACTGCATTTGAACGCACAGGTTTGCCTGCCTTGGCTGTTACAGATACAGACCACAATGTGCTTGGTATACTGAGTGAGCGTTACGTTTTGCGCCGGTATGCAGAAGAACTGGAACGCACCCGCCGAGAACTCGCCGGAGAAAAACACCGGCGCTAGCACATCACAAACAAGAGAAAACTGTTAATTATAGCGTGGACGTGAAGTTGCATACGTTATCCATACTGTATGCAGCCACGTTAAACGTTTTTGCTTAACCACCACAGACGGCGGAATTATCTATGCCTGCTCCCTCCCTTCTGCCTTCCACCATGAAAGCCATCTGCTTTACGCAAACAGGTGCGCCGAATGTTTTGCACCTGGAAACCATTCAGGTTCCACAGCCAGGCCGAGGCGAAGTGCTGATACGTGTGATGGCTGCTGGCGTAAACCGGCCAGATATCATGCAGCGCAAAGGGCTTTATCCACCTCCGCCCGGAGCCAGCCCAAGATTAGGGCTGGAAATAGCAGGGGAAGTTGTTGCACACGGTCTACCGCAAGATGGCGTAACAATGCCTGCCATAGGAAGCCGCATATGCGCCCTAGCAAATGGGGGCGGATATGCAGAATATTGTCTTGTACCTGCTGGGCAATGTTTGCCTTGGCCAGAAGGTTTTAATGCCATAGAGGCAGCCGCCCTACCGGAAACTTTTTTTACCGTGTGGTCCAACCTTTTTATGCCCACCATGTTGCCCAAAGATGCACGCGTATTGATTCATGGTGGCAGTAGCGGCATTGGCACAACGGCTATTCAGCTTGTTAAAGCTTTTGGTGGCACGCCTTTTGCAACAGCCGGAACGGATGAAAAATGCGCTCTGTGCGAACAACTGGGCGCAAAAGCCATTAACTACAAGACGGAAGACTTTGCCGAACGCATTGCGGAACTCACCAAAGGCGAAGGCGTAAATGTTATTCTTGATATGGTGGGGGGCCCCTATTTTGAGCGAAATCTCAAAAGCCTCGCCTTCGATGGCAAACTCATCATTATCGCACTGCAAGGTGGCGCAAAGGCCGAACAGGCCAATCTGGTTCGGATTATGACACATCGGCTTATTGTAACAGGCAGTACGTTGCGCCCACGTGATAGCGCCAGCAAAGCCCGCATTGCACAAGACCTTAAGGCAAAAGTTTGGCCTTTGCTGACCAACCGCACAATACGCCCTCTTATCCATCAAACTTTCCCATTGGCGCAGGCTGCATCTGCACATCAGGCAATGGAGGATGGGCACCATTTGGGTAAAATTATCCTAACAGTCGATTCTCTTGCAGTATAAAATTGCTTTTATACTAGGCATCCTTCAGGCGCTTTAGACCAAGACCTTCTAGGCGCCTGAAAAGACTATCTTCCCACCCCAACATAGGTATGCGGCGTTTGCGGCACTTGACCAAGTGCGCATCTTCAAGAATTTTGACGCCTCATGGAAACACCATCCACCCTTCCCTCATCTGTTCTGGCGGACCGGCTTGCTGCCGTTCGCCAGAATATTGACGCAGCAGCACACGCAGCAGGCCGGGATTCCGCCTCTGTTACGCTGGTTGCCGTTTCCAAATTCCATCCGCTTTCCAGCGTGCAGGAAGCCCTTGCCGCAGGCCAGCGTGTGTTTGGAGAAAACCGGGTGCAGGAAGCCGCCAGCAAGTTTCCCGCCCTGCGGGCAACTTATCCTGATCTCCGATTACACCTGATTGGCGGCCTGCAAACAAACAAAGCGCGTGATGCGGTACGCATTGCCGATGTGATAGAAAGCTTGGATCGGCCGGAACTGGCAGAAGCTCTGGCCAAAGCAGCCGATAAAGAAGGCCGTCTGCCTGAGTTGTTGATTGAGGTCAACACAGGTGATGAGCCCCAGAAATTTGGCGTCCCGCGTGAAAAAGCAGATAACTTTATCCGCACCTGCCGCCAGCAGTTTGGGAACAAACTGCAAGGGCTGATGTGCATTCCGCCCGCCACGCAAGACCCAGTGCCGCATTTCAGGCTTTTGCGCAGTATGGCGCAGGAACATGGGCTTCCTGTTATTTCCATGGGAATGTCTGCTGATTACCCACAGGCCATTGCCGAAGAGGCAACTCTTGTGCGTGTTGGCACCGCAATTTTCGGTCCGCGGCCACCTTCTCCCTGATTTTCATTTTCTGGGTGGAGGCCAGTATGCCTTGCTTCCACCTATCTGCGCCCTTTATGCAGGGCGAACGGGGCAACGTGCCCCCGCAAGACTGACGTGGAGCCAGAGACACCATGACTGACCCCGCCAACAAATCGGCTGGTTCTCCCCCTACAGGAGATCAGCCGCATGTGGCTTCAGCGCCGGAACCGCGGCGCATTACGGAATTTGACGCCGATCAACCGCAGCACGCTGCCGCCCCTGTTGGCTTTGCCGCACTGCTGGGTGTGTTGGGCGTTGTGTATGGTGATATCGGCACCAGCCCACTTTACGCTTTCCGCTCTACTGTAGAAGTTATCTCCGGCCACCATCAGGTCGCTCCATGGGAGATTCTGGGCGTTGCCAGCCTGATTTTCTGGACACTAATCCTGATTGTCACGGTCAAATACGTCATTCTGATCATGCGGGCGGACCATAATGGTGAGGGCGGTATCCTTGCCATTATGTCTCTGGCTCAGCGCGTAGTCGTCAACCAGAGAACCCGATGGATATTAGGGTTGGTTGGTATTGTGGGGGCCTGTCTGTTTTTTGGTGATGGCATTATTACCCCTGCCATTTCCGTGCTTTCTGCCATTGAAGGCGTGGAAGTAAGCGTGCCCGCAGCGCATGATTTTGTGATACCCGTAGCCATATTGGTGATTATCAGCCTGTTCAGTGTGCAATGGATTGGCACAGGCAAAGTTGGCACCATATTTGGGCCAATCATGCTGCTGTGGTTTGGCACGCTGGGCGTGCTGGGGGTGATGGAAATTCTGCATCATCCAGCTATTCTGATGGCGCTTTCACCCACCTACGCGCTAGAATTCATTTTTTACCACGGCAAGCTTTCTTTCCTTGCCCTTGGCTCTGTCGTGTTGTGCGTAACCGGAGCAGAAGCTCTGTATGCCGATATGGGCCATTTTGGCCGTGCCCCTATCCGTTATGCATGGCTCTTCTTTGTATTGCCCATGTTAGTGCTGAACTACTTTGGACAGGCCGCACTGGTTATTTCTGACCCCAAAGCTCTGGCAAATCCCTTCTTTCTGCTGTGTCCACATTGGATGCAGGGACCAATGGTGGTGCTTTCCACCTTTGCCACCGTTATTGCCAGTCAGGCCGGCATTTCCGGCGGCTTTTCCATCTGCCGCCAGTTGATCCAGCTAGGCTATATGCCCCGGCTGCGCATTACCCACACCAATGCGGAAGAAGAAGGTCAGATTTATCTGCCAGACTTCAACCGCTTCCTCGCCGTAGGGGCAGTTCTGCTGGTGGTAGCCTTCCGCAGTTCCGATGCCTTGGCCTCCGCCTATGGTATTGCGGTAACAGGCACGTTTATCTGCACTTCCGTTCTGGCCATTGTGGTTTTCCACCGTCACTTCAACTGGCCTGCATGGAAAGTGGGAGCCATATTTGGCGGCTTCCTCCTGCTGGACAGCACCTTCTTTGCTGCCAACGCCCTTAAAATTCCTGATGGCGGTTGGGTGCCGGTGCTGCTTGGCTGTGTGCTGACCCTGATGATGACCACATGGAAAAAAGGCCGCAGCCTTATTATTGCCCGCCAGCGGCAAGACAGCCTGCCCATGGGGTCCTTCATTGCCCGGCTTCCGCAGTCCCGCATCATTCGTGTGCCCGGCATGGCTGTGTTCATGACCAGCACGCCCGACTTTGTGCCCCCGTGCCTGCTGCATAATCTGCGCCATAACAAAATCCTGCATGATCACGTGCTTTTCGTAACCGTGCAGAACTTGGATCAGCCAGAAGCAGAACGCGGCCACCGTGTGGCTGTGGAAGAACTGGCGCCAGATATCTACCGCATTGTGCTGCGCTACGGGTTTATGGAAATGCCCAACATCCCCCGCGCGCTGGAAGAACTGAAAGCGAACGGCGTGGATTTTGATGCTCTTCAGGCATCCTATTTCACATCCCGCGAACTCATTACCCGCTCTTCTGTTCCCCGCATGTCGCGCTGGAGAATGTCTATCTTCCTGTTCATGCTCCGCAACTCTACTTCCAGCATGGAATTCTTCCGTATTCCGCCGGATCGTGTTGTGGAACTGGGTGTGAAAGTGGCTATCTGATACTGTGGAACAGGACGCACTCGCTCTTTATATTCACTGGCCTTTTTGTTTGGCCAAATGCCCGTACTGTGATTTCAACTCACACGTACGGGCAGAAATTCCACAGGTGCGCTTTGCGCAGGCACTCCGCACGGAGCTTGCGCATGAGGCAAATCGTTTAGGCCGCCGCCGCCTAACATCTATCTTTTTTGGTGGCGGCACACCCTCACTTATGGCCCCGCAAACCGTCGCGAACCTGATAGATGATGCCACATCTCTCTTTGATGCCGCTCCCAATCTTGAAATTACACTGGAAGCCAACCCAACCAGTGTAGAAGCTGAAAGGCTGAAAGATTTTAGGCAGGCCGGAATCAACCGTGTTTCCCTCGGCATTCAGGCCCTGAATGATGAGGCTTTGCATTTTTTGGGCCGGCAGCATTCCGCCACGCAAGCTTTAGCTGCGCTGGAACTGGCCCGCTCATTGTTCCCCCGTATTACGTTTGACCTGATTTACGCCCGCCCCAACCAGAGCGTGGCTGCATGGAAAACGGAGCTAGAGACAGCACTGCAACTGGTGGCAGATCATGTCTCGCTCTATCAATTAACCATTGAACCCGGTACCAAGTTTGAAGCCCTTTACCGGCAAGGCAGTTTTAGCCTGCCTGATGAGGAAACAGCCGCCGCACTTTATGAAACAACAACGGCAATTACGCACGCACATGGGCTGAATGCGTATGAGGTTTCCAACTACGCCAAACCGGGCAGTGAAAGCCGCCATAACCTGACATACTGGCATTACGGTGATTATCTGGGACTTGGCCCCGGCGCACATGGGCGCATTACGCTGAATGGCCAGCTTTATGCCACACGCAGACACCGCGCCCCCGAACCATGGGCCGAGCTTGTGGAACGCACAAGTTCAGGCCAGACATCTCAGGAACCACTTGTGCCGCAAGAACGTGCCCGAGAAATGTTGCTGATGGGCCTGCGTTTACAGGAAGGCATTGCACTCAGCCACTTTCAGGCACGCACAGGTCTACAACTGATAGAAACCCTAGACCCAGTTATTCTGGCTGCTGCAGTGGAAGAAGGCTACCTTATCCAAACTTCCACCCATTTATACGCCACAGAAGAAGGCCGATTACGGCTAGAAGCCCTACTACACGCACTGGTGCTTTGAAAATAGAACCTTGTCTGACGTAAGTAACGCACTACATTGGAGAAATGCTTAATCTGATCAAGCTGGCTGTGGGTGTTGAATCGCTCGAAGATCTGACTGAACGGCTGAAACAGCCCTTCAATACCCGCGCCCATCCAGATTATGATACTCCCCTACCCGTGGTGCACACACGCTCTTTTCCTAAACAAAAAGATGCCCTTTTGGATGGTGGTTCGCTTTACCGCGTCATCAACGAGCTTATTCTGTGCCGACAGCCCATTCTGGATATTCAAACCACAACACGGGCTGATGGCACACAGGGCACGCTTATCTTACTTTCTCCCAAGATCATTCCTGTCCAACCTCGCGCCATACGGCCATTTCAAGGGTGGCGCTACCTGCAAGGCCAAGATGCACCAGCAGATTTGCAGAGCACTGAAACACAGCCCGTAGGCTTACCCCTTTCCCTGCAGAAAAAGCTGTTAGAACTCGGCCTCTGATATCCTCCCTACCCCCTGCGAATAACAGCGTGGCCAGTGTATGGAAGACCACAAAATTTCATCTGCCCCAACTCAATCAAGCACGATGCATACACACCATTGGACTGCTGAATAACAGCCCTGCCTGTATAGGGCACAGCACAGAATGTGATGTTTCCTGCTGTAATGGAACATCTATAATATTTGTCGCTTTCCGGCATTAAAGGCAGTACGGCTTGCCCTGTAAAAGGCATGCCACAAAATACAGGATGGCCAGCCGAAAGCTGGCAATCCGCAACATTATGCATGATGCCTTGCCCCAATGCGGCTGTAGGGAACCCAAGACAGAAAACCACTAGGGCCTGTTAGCACTTGATCCAGTCTGCGGCTGCAGCGATGTGTATGACGGCCAGGAACGACGCTGCGGTTTTCTCGTATCTGGTTGCAACAGCACGCCACTCCTTGAGACGGGCCCAGAGGTTCTCGACCAGGTGCCGACACCGATAGACCCATCTGGGGCAGGCAACCGGCGCATCGCGTCGTTTTGCGGGAATGGCCGGTCGGGCTCCCATGTCCCAGATACGTTCACGGAAGGCGTCCGAGGCATAGCCCTTGTCCGCCACCACCCACAAAGGAATGGCGGGAAGGCTATCGAGCATATCTGGAGCCAGCGGCAGTTCATGGGCCTGGCCGGGCGCCAGGGCAAAACCAACAGCCTTTCCATGCCCGTCTGCTATCACGCAGACTTTTGTGCCATAGCCGCCGCGAGAGCGGCCAAGTGCTTCACGATGGTCTCGCTCTTCAAAAGAGCCCCCTTTTTTGGGGCTCCCGCCGCCTTGTGGTGAGCTCTGATATTCGTGCCATCCAGAAAAGTCATGCCGAGTGCTACTCCCTGTTGTTCCTGAACCAGTGCGAGCAGGCGTTCCCACACACCCAGCTTCGCCCAGCGGATGAAAAGCTGCGCCGCTCGCCACCATGGACCCAGTTCAGCGGGGATGCTCCGCCATTTCGCGCCATTCTCATGACGCCAGAAAATTGCTGCTATCGTACGCCGCAGATCATGTGGCGGCGTCTTGCCCCTTGGGCGAACCGCCTCAATCAGAGGTTCCCAGATCGCCCATGTCTCGTCCGTAAAGGTGCCTGTTCTGTCTCCTTCTTCCATCCCTACAATATGGGAAGAAATTCAAGATCTAACAGGCCCTAGACCTTTTATAAAATGCGTGGCTTGCATGCGTTTGCTGCCCTTAATTGGTATTTGTATCATGCCAATTGAGCCTGAATGATCATTCAGCAATCTGGCTGCATAGTATGGAATGATGATTTTTTCAAAAACCTCCGTAAAAGTCCATTTCCTGCCTTGACGCCCCTTAGCAATATCTCTACAAAGCGCCTCAACACAGCCTCTTGTCCCGTTCGTCTAGAGGCCTAGGACACCGCCCTTTCACGGCGGCAACACGGGTTCGAATCCCGTACGGGACGCCAAGTCTTTAGAAAGACTTATAGGCAAATTATTCAATAATAATATTATATTTTTTGATTCTTATTGCATCTATGCACAAGCTGCCACAGCAAAATACACTGTGCATGATTTCGCTATCAGCCTTGTTCTGCACAGTTCTGATGCAACAATACTTGAAAAAATACCCTACAAAGCAGCGTAAGCAACAATCTGTCTATACGCTGCAATGCTGGTAGTTTTAAAACGTTGCTCTCTCAAATCGCAATATTGGCGCGCACTTCTTCTGCGTCCATTTCTGCAACTTGCCCAGAAAGTATGATTTTGCCCCTATCCATAACCTCTACGGTATCGGCAAGGTTAAATGCAAAATCAAAGTATTGTTCCACTAACACAATGGCCATATCTCCACGGTCTCGCAACATAGAGATAATGGTGCCAATATCCTTGATAATATTGGGTTGAATACCTTCTGTTGGTTCATCCAACACCAAAAGCCGCGGACGAATAATAAGGGCACGCGCAATAGCCAATTGCTGCTGCTGCCCTCCTGATAGATCTCCTCCGCGCCGATCAAGCATTTTTTCCAAAACAGGAAACAGCTCAAAAACTTCGTCTGGTATTTTTCTATCACGTCGCTTTAGAAGGCCAAATCCTGTTTCAAGATTTTCACGCACACTCAACAAGGGAAAAATATCGCGCCCTTGAGGCACTGTCGCGATACCTCGCCTTGCACGATCATAAGCAGAGAGGTTTGTAATATCCTCCTCCTCCCACAAGATCTTACCTGAACTCACAGCATGCATGCCCGTAATGGCGCGCATGAGGCTAGTTTTACCAACCCCGTTACGCCCCAGCACACATGTCACTTTACCTGCACATGCTTCTAACGAGACACCCCGCAAAGCAATTGCAGCCCCATAATGCAGATGCACATCCTCAACCCTGAGCATAAGGACGCTCTCCTTTTTTGCATTTACGGCTCAGCATTTTAGCGGCCAAGATAAACCTCGATAACTCTTGGATCGTGACTGACATCTTCCAAATCACCTTCTGCCAGAACAGATCCTTCATGCAGCACTGTTACCGTCACTCCTAATGCACGCACAAAGTCCATATCGTGCTCTACAACAACCACACTACGTGTCTGATTGATCTCTCGGAGCAATTCTGCCGTTGCCATGGTTTCTGCGTCTGTCATGCCTGCTACAGGTTCATCCACCAAAAGCAAGTCTGGCTCCTGCCCTAACAGCATGCCTATTTCCAGCCATTGCTTTTGCCCGTGGCTCATTCCGCCAGCCTGCCGGGCTGCATGATCTTTCAAACGCGTAATTTCCAAAATCTGGTCAATGCGTTCCTGTTCTTTGCCAGAAAAACGCGCGAGCAAAACAGAAAAAGATGCACGTATACTGCTTAAAGAAAGCAATAGGTTTTCCTGCACAGTTAACGCTTCGAACACTGTTGGTTTTTGAAATTTACGGCCAATTCCCAACCGTGCAATTGCTGGCTCATCCAGCTTGGTCAAATCTTCTCCACAAAACCGAACTGTGCCTGTATCTGGGCGTGTTTTCCCTGTGATGATATCCATCATCGTGGTTTTACCCGCACCATTTGGGCCAATAATTGCCCGCATTTCTCCCGGATGTAGCGTAAGATTCAATGCATTAATGGCCCGAAAACCATCAAAAGTTACGCTCACATCACGCATTTCTAGCAAAGATGTTTCGCTCATGCCTCTTCTCCTTCCGGGTTAGAGACTTCAGGCGTAACTTCTTCGGGTCGCTTTGTAGCAAGATGATACCGCAGCCCCATAAGCCCTTGAGGCAGAAAAAGAGTGGTAACAAGAAAGAGTAAACCAAGCCCATATAGCCAAAACTCTGGCAACCATGCTGTAAAAAGCGTTTTGCCACAGTTTACCAATACAGCCCCAAGCACAGACCCTGACAATGTACCGCGCCCACCCACGGCAACCCAGATAACAGACTCAATAGAATTGGCAGGCGCAAACTCACCAGGGTTGATAATACCCACCTGCGTTACATAAAGGGCACCACCGATACCAGCCACCATGGCTGAAAAAACCCATATCAGCAGCTTGGCCTGTTCTGGGCGGTATCCTAAAAAACGCGTGCGGCTTTCTGCATCTCTTACAGCTACAAGCAAATAACCAAACCGACCCGATACAAGCCAGCGAGACAGCACCAAACACCCTGCAAGCACAGTACCTGTCATCACCAAAAGCACAGCGCGTGTAAGAGGTGAATGTAAATCAGCGCCCAAAATATCTTTAAAGTCTGTCAGGCCATTATTGCCGCCAAAGCCCAAACCATTCTGAAAGAATGCCAACATCAAAGCATATGTTAGAGCCTGCGTAATAATGGAAAGATAAACACCCGAAACACGAGAACGAAACGCGAGCCATCCAAACACACCAGCCAGAATACCAGGTACGATCAGCACCAACAGCATAGCCCATGCAAAATGGTCCGTTCCCCACCAGTACCATGGGAGTGACTTCCACGATAAGAAGATCATGAAATCTGGCAAATCGGGATTACCATAAACGCCTCGCGTACCGATTTCCCGCATAAGGTACATGCCCATGGCATAACCACCCAATGCAAAAAATGCAGCATGACCCAGTGTCAAAATACCTGCAAAACCCCATACAAGATCAACAGACAAAGCAAGAATCGCATATGCCAGATACTTACCTGCCAATGAGACAACAAAGGCCGAAACATGCAGCGGATTTGCTTCTGGAAGCAGACTTGCGCCCGCCAACACAATTGTAACCGCAAATGCCACCGCAGCCATACGTATGGCACCGGGAAAAGACTTTGTGGTTGAAGGCGATAGCGCATTCATGATTCTACCCCCCGCCCACGCACAGGGAACATACCTCTGGGATGCCGCTGAATATAGAGAATAACCAGAACAAGAATGGAAATTTTAGCCGATACAGCCCCAATAGTGGGCTCCAGTATTTTTCCGCCCATGCCAAGCGTCATGGCCGCAGCTAATGTGCCCCACAGGTTACCAACACCACCAAATACAACCACCATAAAGCTATCGATAATGTAGGATTGGCCCAGATTAGGGCTCACATTATCAATCTGGCTAACGGCCACCCCGGCCAACCCGGCCAGTCCTGCCCCCAGCCCAAAAGCCAGAGCATCTACTCGTGGTGTGCGTATTCCCATCAATGCCGCCATACGACGGTTTTGGGTAACGGCACGCATTTCCAGACCAAGAGATGTTTTGCGCATAATCAGCATAAGTGCAGCCAGAACCAAAAAGGCAAAAACAAAAATTGCCAATCTGTTTAAGGTAATATCCACACTACCAAGCATCCACGAACCGGAAAGCCATGCAGGAGTTACAACCGCGATATTGGTAGGTCCAAAAATAGACCGGATAGCTTGCTGAAGAATAAGAGAAAGCCCCCATGTTGCCAACAGGGTTTCAAGCGGTCTGCCATAGAGAAAGCGTATTAGCCCGCGTTCAATAAGGATGCCCAATAGGCCACACACACAGAAAGCAACAGGAATTGCCACTAAAAGGGAAACAGGCTCCAGCCATAGAACAGTAGCCCGAATACCCTGCTGCACCATCCATGTTGTATAGGCACCAATCATCATCAGCTCACCATGAGCCATATTGATCACACCCATAACGCCAAATGTAATGGCAAGCCCAGTTGCCGCCAGCAGAAGTACAGACCCATAGCTCAGCCCGTAAAAGGCGTTTTGCAATATGCTCCATAAACGCTGTTTTAAATCTATGCTGGAAACAGTATCTGCCGCTGCCTTTCGTACTTCTGCTGTTTCATGATCAGACATAGCCACAGCAGAAAGTACTCCGCGAGCTTCCAGATCAGCAGCTGAACCAAGGGCTTTTACAGCCGCTAAACGGGAGGCCTCATCCCCGGTTTTCATCGGCTGCGCCAACACGATTGCTGCACTGGCTTGTTCCAGTTTCAGCCGCACACGACTATTCTTTTCAAGCGCCAGAGCATGATTAATTGCAGGCAACATAACTGGATTATGCTGCGCATACATTTGAGTTGCTGCTTTTAAACGCACCGCATCTTGTGGAGAAAGCAATTCCAGCTCAGCATTAGCGCTTGCCAGAACCTGCCGCACATAATTGTTCATCCGCACAGGCTTAAGGTCGGCTGGCGTGTTTTGTACAAATTGACCAGTCCGGGCATCAACATAGGTTGAGCCAGAGCGAATAAAAACCCCACCCGCAGGGGAATAAAACAGATGCCTTTTTCCCAAAGCATCTATTACAGCACCTGCTTGCGAATTGCCTGAAGCTACCAAAGCAGAAACTGTATTGGCTATAGTATTAAACTGGCCACTTTCCAAACCTGAAAACTCGTCTGCTACTGCTACTTGCATTCCTGAAAATGCAAGTAGCAGGCAAACCGCGCCAGCCCATAAAAAACGGCTGAACCTACACATGCTTTTTACCGATACACGTTTTGGTTGCTGTATTATAATTTCCACACGAAATTGGCTTGCTCCAGTCTCCGATCAGATTCTTGGTTTCTGGCACCCACGGTGACCAAGCCTGACCAGCTATTGTGCTGGGTGTTTTCCAAACAACGCTAAACTGACCGTCATCCTGAATTTCACCGATATATACAGGCTTTGTTAAATGATGGTTCGGTAGCATTTGCGCAACACCACCCGTAAGATTAGGTTGGCGGATACCAATCATGGTATCTATAACTTTATCATGATCTGTAGTGCCTGCTTTGGTTACAGCCTGCACCCACATGTTAAAGCCAATGTAATGGGCTTCCATTGGATCATTTGTTGTGCGTTTAGGGTTTTTTGTAAATTCATGCCATTCTTTAATAAATAATTTGTTTTCTGGCGTATCAATGCTTTCAAAGTAATTCCATGCCGCAAGCTGCCCAACCAATGGGGCTGTATCCATACCAGCCAGTTCTTCCTCACCAACACTAAAGGCCATAACCGGAATATCTGTGGCAGACACACCCTGGTTACCAAGTTCCTTATAAAAAGGTACGTTGGCATCACCATTAATGGTGGAAACAACAGCCGTTTTTTTGCCCGCTGCCCCAAATGCCTTAATTTGTGAAACAATGGTTTGCCAATCAGATTGTCCGAATGGTGTATAGTTCACCATGATATCTTCGTCTTTAATGCCTTTAGACTTCAGATAATTGGCGAGAATTTGGTTTGTAGTCCGTGGATAAACGTAATCTGTACCAACTAAAGCAAAACGCTTAGCGCTGCCACCCTCTTCGCTCAGCAGATAATCTACCGCTGGAATAGCCTGCTGGTTAGG
The DNA here is from genome assembly GCF_001766235.1 of Acetobacter ascendens. Lineage (NCBI taxonomy): Bacteria > Pseudomonadati > Pseudomonadota > Alphaproteobacteria > Acetobacterales > Acetobacteraceae > Acetobacter > Acetobacter ascendens. Next base: position 31,379 of record NZ_CP015164.1, on the reverse strand, counting down.
TGCTGCGCCCGTGTAGAAAATATTACGGCTACATTCCTGTCCTTCGTACTGCACCGGATAAAACAGAATACCGTTCAGTTCTTCAAATACTGGCAACACAGATTTGCGGGAAACACTGGTCCAGCATCCAAAAACGGCATCTACTTTATCAACAGAAAGAAGCTGGCGAGCCTTTTCAGCAAACAAGGGCCAATTTGATGCTGGATCTACTATCACTGGTTCTAGAGGTCGCCCTAGCAAGCCACCTTTGCGGTTTTGCTCCGCAATTAGCATGAGCATGACATCTTTTAGTGTTGTTTCACTAATGGCCATTGTGCCGGAAAGGGAATGTAAAATACCCACCTTAATGGGTTGCCCTGTAGGCGCTGCTGCCAAGGCTTGGCCTGGACGATACGCTGCGCCTATGGCTGCAACTGATGATGCTAGGGCTAGGCGCCCAAACGCACGACGGGAAAGTTTTGGCAAGATGTCGGACATAAGAAAGCACTCCAGTTGCTGCTAGATCCTACGTCAGCGCATCACGGTATATTTTCCTATACGCATGATTGCGTATAGCCCCACACAGCCTTATATTACGATACTATAACGAGATATTCAGAAAATCAGGAATCCGCTTTTGCCTCATGATACCAGCCGCCTGCGTATCGTGCGCACTCGCAGGGCATATAATCGCTGGGCAGCAGACCAGACTTTTGAAGATTATGCACTGCGCTTTACAGCCCGAAGCGCCCGAACGGCCACCCCCATGCGCGCAGCCTTTACCGCATTGGGTTCTATCTCGTTTCTGGCATTAGAAGCCATTGGGGGCACACTTACACTGGCTTTTGGTTTTACCAATACAGCCATTGCTATTGCGTTTGTAACGGTTCTTATTTTTTGTATCACCCTACCGCTATGTGCCACGGCTGCAAAAGCTGGCTTAGATGTAGACCTTTTAACGCGAGGAACAGGCTTTGGTTATATTGGATCAACTGTTACATCATTGATTTACGCGAGTTTTACATTTATTTTTTTCGGCCTGGAAGCTGCCATTCTTGCGGGCACTTTACACATCCTTCTTAATCTTCCGTTGTGGCTTGCCTATCTTGCATGTGCTGTTGTTATCATCCCTCTGGTTGCACGAGGGATAACATTTATTGCAAAATTTCAGATTATTACATTCCCTATCTGGCTTGTTCTTAATATTTTACCGTTATTTATACTCATTATGCAACATCCACTCTGGTTAGCTGAGTGGACACATTTTTCTGGGTTGGTGCAACACAAAGCAGGCATTGATACTCTTGCCATTGGCAGTGCAGCTTCCGTTATGATCGTTCTTGTTTGCCAAAGTGCAGAACAGATTGATTTCTTGCGTTTTCTTCCTCCGCTTACTGCACAGAATAAACAACAATGGTGGAGTGCTCTTATTTTAGGTGGTCCGGGCTGGATTATTCTGGATGCGGGCAAGCTCCTTGCCGGATCCTTTCTTGGATGGGTTGCTTTACGGGCAGGTTTTTCCCCTTTGCAGGCTACACAACCCGGCCTGATGTATCATTTGGCATGGGGCAGTTTTACCCCCCCGGCCCTTGCCACAGCTCTTACTATTGCTCTGGTGGCTGTATCTCAAATCAAAATTAATATTACAAATGCGTATGCGGGATCTCTCGCTTGGTCGAACTTTTTTTCCCGTCTCACACATTCTCATCCTGGGCGGGTTTTTTACGTTCTTTTTAATATCACCATTGCCTTAGTTCTTATGGAAGCTGGGTTGGTAAATACAATCCAGACCGGTATCACCTTTTATGCCGTTCTGGCGTGTGCATGGATTGGTGTTATCCTTGGGGATATTACCATATGCAAACCCTTAAAGATTTGCCCATCAGAAATAGAATTTAAGCGCTCATTACTACCTGATCTCAACAGTGTTGGTATTGGTGCTTGGGCTTTAGGAGCAGGAATTGGCACCCTTGCCTTATCTGGCTTATTGGGCATGCATGCTGCTGCTTTTGCACCATTTATAACGCTCTTTGTTGCCTGTGGCACAACACCTCTGTTAGCTCACCTAACCCATGGGCGAACGTACATGGCACGCAAACAGCCCACAGAGTGGAATACCCAACCTGTAATGCGCTGCGTGATATGTGAGCATGAGTTTGAAGCCGAAGACATGACATCCTGCCCAGCATATGGCGGAACCATCTGTTCTCTATGCTGCTCACTTGATGGGCGATGCCATGATCGTTGTAAGCCTATTACAACTCACATTTCGTACCAACTCACAACTCCATTACGCACCTTGCCTGCTAAATTGAGACGTATTCTCGTTTCTCCCGGTGGGCGGTTTGTTTGTCTTCTTATCTGTATTATTTCTGTGCTTGGGCTTCTTGCACACAAAACGGGGCTACCATTTGATGGCATATTGCTCATTGTATTTCTGGCCTGCGTTATAGGTGCATGGCTTTTGGTTATGGCGCAGGAAGGCCGCAAAACAGCAACACGGGAAACACTGCATCAAACACGCCTATTGATGAATGAGATACGCGCACGCAGACGTATGGATCAGGCCTTACAAAGTGCACGTGAAAAAGCAGAAGCAGCCAGCCTGGCAAAAACACGTTACATTAGCGGTATCAGCCACGAAATTCGCTCACCGTTGAATGCAATCATGGGGTATATTCAACTTTTACAGCATGATGCACGCATGCCATTAGAACGGCAACAAACACTCAGCATTATGCGAGAAAGTGGTGATCATATCACCAGCATTCTTTCCGGACTTCTGGATATTTCACGGATTGAAGCAGGTCGCATTGAATTACATTCCGATACAATCCCTCTTGCAACTTTTTTAGAATCTGTCGCTCAGATGATGCGCCCGCAAGCATTAGTAAAAGGGCTAAAATTTTACTGGCAGCCCCAGTTTCTACCATCTGTTGTAACATGTGATGAGCATCGCCTCCGGCAAGTCCTACTCAATCTGCTTTCAAATGCCATTAAATACACACAACAGGGTTCCGTTACTTTTTCTGCCCGATGGCATGCCCAGATTGCTGAATTTACTGTGGAAGATACAGGCCCTGGAATTGCTGTAGAAGATCAAGAACGTATTTTTGATCCCTTTGAACGTGCAGTAGCAACGGCCAACATTCCTGGCACCGGGCTAGGGCTGACTATCACAAAACTTTTAACGGAAGTGATGGGGGGAGAATTAACCTTCACCAGCACAATAGGTAAAGGCTCCTGCTTTAAACTACGCCTTATGCTGCCAGATAAAGATATTCAACTCTCCCCTATTCTACCGGCTTTTCCCGTTGGATATGAAGGGCCAAAACGTACAATTGGCATCGTCGACGCGGATTTCTCACACTTGAGGCAATTTCGGGTCATTTTGTAGAATTCAGCCATCCCACAGGAGCCCGATCTGGAATATTGACGATATTCTGCTTCTGGCGGCGGGTTCTGAACGCAGTGAGGGTGTCACGGCCTGAGAAGGCAGTGTTGGTGGAAGCTATGTGGTCTGTGCACTGTCTGTTTCTTCAGATGGCCTGCCGGAGCCTTCGCAATCGTGCATGAGCGAGGGCGAATTCATGCTGACAGGGGAACATGTCCGGCATGGACAGGACAATCCGACGGACGCTGAGCGTTACACGTGTCGCGATTTTGAGCAGTCGTGCGCGTATGGTGCCACAGGTCGCCGTCTCCAGGCTGGTCTGGCCAAGGGCCAGTCTTTGCAGAGCGGTCAGCAGGACATAGGCTGCGGCCGAGAACCACAGCCGGAGCTGGTTGGCCCGGATGGTGTGGGACGAGGTCCTGTCTGAGAACAGATCCATCTGGCATTCCTTGATGCGGTTTTCCATATCCCCGCGTGCGCAGTAAATCTGTTCGTAGAGATGGCGGGGGTCGGACATTCCCTGCGGTAGCGTGGTGACAATAAAGCGATGATAGCGGTTGCCGTGGCGCCATTCGGCCTTGGCCACGACCCGCCTGCGGCGCGTCCAGCTGTCCTTTGTGATCCAGTCAAAGGAGGCGAAACCGCGCGCAGCTCTGCCTGTCGTGGCGGCTTCGTCACGAACCTCAGCGGACAAAGAGGCAATCCGGTCATACAGGCGGGTGTTGCCTGCAAGCCCGAACAGGAAGTCAACGTGGTTGTCTTCGCACCATGTCATCAGACTGTCCCGGGCGAAACCGCTGTCCCCACGCACCAGGATACGCACCCGGGGCCAGCGGCTCCTGATCTGCTCCACGATCCGGCGGATGTCTGCCAGTGCTTCCTTCCCCGGGTCCCTGTCTGCCGTGCGCAGGGTAGCGCTGAGGAGATGGTCCCCGCAGAAGATGTATAACGGCAGATAGCAGTTATGGCCGTAATATCCATGAAAGGCCCGGCCTTCCTGATGGCCATGGATACGGTCATCGGTGGCATCCACATCCAGAACGATCCGGGCGGGTGCGCGCTCATGCTGGTCCATGAAAAGCGTCACGAACAGGGTAGCCAGGGCCTCATGATCAGCAATGATGCGGCAGTAACGATCTGCCTGCTGCCCACTGCGCTCTAGCCGGTTCAGCGTGGATTTTCCTGCCAGTGCCGCACAGTTGGCCCGGCTTCCTGACAGACGTCCCGATACCAGACCCATGACAGGATCATGACGTAAAGCGTCATGGTCATTAAGGTCTTCATAGCCCAGTGCCAGGCCCATGATCCGCTGACGGACAAGGTCTTCAACCCGGTATTCCACAAAGCCGGGATGCCGTTCATCGCGAAAACAGGCAGCAAAGCGGCGGCTGAGACCCAGAATGTCATCAGCCTGCTTCACCAGAATGACGCCCCCATCCGAACTCATGCGACCCCCGTCAAAACGGGCCACAACACGCCGTCCACAGGAGGCTGGAAACTCATACGCGCCTGCGCTACACTCTGTCTGCATCGGGTTCGTTTATTGCTTATGAAAAATTATTTTGTACAAAACAGACTTTTTCATAATCTAACCCGATGTACAACCCTTCTGTGAGATTTCCGCGTCAACCCGGTATTCCACAAAGGCAGGATGCCGCTCATCGCGAAAACATGCAGCAAAACGGCGACTGAACCCCAGACTATCATCGACCTGCTTTACCAGGATGACACCGCCATCCGAACTCATGCGACCCCCGTCAAAACGGGCTACAACACGCCGTCCATAGGAGGCTGGAAATTCATACGCGCCTGCGCTACACTCTGTCTGCATCGGGTTTTCTTATAGCTTACGAAAATTTCTTTTACACAAAATAGACTTTTTCATAATCTAACCCGATGTACAACCCTTCTGTGAGATTTCCGCGTCGATGATAGCTCAAGCCACCGCCAAATTATGCGGGAACTGCTTGAGCGCTGCGGCTTTAATGTGCGGGATTTTGAGAGTGGGCAGGAGTGCTTGGACTGCCTTAATATTGCGTGTCCAGATTTATTGCTGCTTGATCTGACTATGCCTGAAATGGATGGGCGTGAACTTGCTTTGCGTATTCGACAAACTTCAACAGCCCATATTCCTATAATGTTTCTAACTGGCAATCTTGTAGAAAGTGCTAACCGACATGTTGCTTCCTTGGAAGATTGCCCTGTTATTGGAAAACCGGTTAACCTTTCAATCCTCATTCAGGAAATTGGAAAGATACTTTCTTTAACATGGGTGTTTCCACACTCTGAGATAACCTCTCAACCAGAACAAGCTAAATTGCAGGAACCCGTAAGCCATTTACTAGAGCAAGACCGCCTTTATTTGCTGGCTGCTTTGAATGGGGGCAACTTGAAACAACTGCGAGAAAAATTAGCCTCTCTGCAATCAGAAAAACCTATGTTGCAGGATATTCTTGCCCCATTGGTAAAAATGGCGGCCACCTATCAACTGGAAGCACTACGCATCCAACTGGAACAGGACGAGGCATGAAAATCTCATCCACGCAACGTCGCACCATTCTAATCGTTGATGATGATCCATCTGTTCTTGGCATGATGGATGAAACACTCTCTGATAACGGCTATTCTGTACTTTTGGCACAGTCCGGGGCTTCTGCCCTAGAGGTCGTGGCCCGTACAGTGCCAGATCTTATCCTTGTAGATGCACTTATGCCTGGCATGACAGGGTGGGATGTATGTGAAACACTACACCAGGACTATCGTCTTTCATCTATCCCATTAATATTCATGACTGGCTTAACTGAAACAGAACACGTGCTGCGCGCCTTTGAGGCTGGAGCAGTTGACTACGTTACAAAGCCTTTAAGACTTGAAGAAACTCTTGCGCGCATCAGTGTGCATATAGAAGCAGCGGCCCGTATTCGTACCGCTCAAACGGCACTGGATAGTGCTGGTCGCTTTCTGTTCGCAGCAACTTCGACTGGCGCTTTATTATGGCGTACACCCCAGGCCGCAGATCTTTTAGATAAAGATGAATTTAATTTACCTGCCACCCTCAGTCGGTTTTCTACACTCCCCCCACCCGGACAGGTGATTGAACAAAAACAGGTGGGAGAAAATGAAGTTCTTATTACCTTTGTTGGTGTTTCATCTATAGATGAACTTTTATTCCGCGTTTCTGCTCGTGCGCTCTTACCAGAAAAAACCTTGCAGGAAGCGCTCAGCATAAGTGCGCGGGAAGCAGAAGTGTTGCTATGGATTTCTCGTGGCAAAACAAGCCGGGATATTGCAGATATTCTTCTAGTAAGCCCCAGAACCATAGATAAACATATTGAACAAATTTATAATAAAACAGGTTTAAGCACCCGCTCTGCCGCCGCCGCAACTGCATCTAGGATCCTGCAGGAAAGATAAGCAGGATCCACACGCTTTTTTATTTTAAAAACTTATCGCGTCTGTTCATCCAATAAACGTTCATCATCCGCATCTGGCAATGTCATTGCTGGACAGACTTTATGTTCCTGAGCCTTTCGGATATCAGCAAGCTGCAATTCCAGATTGTTGATACGTTCATCAGAAATATCTTCCTTTAACGGCTTACCTGCTGGCGTAAGGGTCATGCCGTTCATCACCCCAATACCCGGAATAGGATCTAGCTTAATGTAAAAGCCATTGTTATCCGTATCAGCTCTCTTCTTTTCAGCAACAGCCTTTTTCTTTTTGAGTGCAGTTACCTGATCGGAAATCTGCACTTCTTGCGCAAAAAGATGGCGGCAATCAAGGTTCTGAATATCTGAATCTGCGTATGCAGCTCCGGCAAAAAGACCGCAGAATACCGCAAATGCTTTCTTCAAGCTTCGGCGCATCATGATCTGCATTTTGTGACCTCCCGGCATCTCTCAAACACCCAATTTTTCAGAATATGATAAGTTCTGCAGACACGATTTTAGTATTGAAGCTGCATACCCAACAGAAAAGCGTTTGATGCTTTTGTGTGCGCTTCATGATACCTGACATAATCCAACGTAAAGCGTAGATTATGCCCATCCAACACATAGTTTGCACCTGCATCAAACTGCGTAGTTTTAGGATGCCCTGAATCATACAAATCTTTTTTGAAGCGGAATTCCTGATATCTTACCAGTGGCTGCAAACGTCCCCAGCCCAATGTATACGGAATAAGGTAAGCTGTGCTGGCAAGAAAAGCTGTACCATCACTAATTCCCCCAACATTTCCGTATTCTGCTGCCCTTTGGCGATAGCCAGAAGCAATATCCTGTACACCACCAGTATAATATTGGTAATAAGCACCTTCTAACGTATAAACACCATGCTTGGCATTTTTCCCGATCTTTTTTTCAAAAAGACCATCAATATTCCAAGCCTTGTAATCACCTTTATCCTGCGCCGTACCAACACCATCAGTTTCGTACTGACCTGCCAAACCAATAGCAAGAATATCGGCTTTACCGTAATACGTGCTGGCAGTGTAATAAGCTGGTGAAGGTTCTGGGTCTAGAAAATTATATTCCAACCGCGCAGCAAACAAAGGATGCTCACCATAGTTAGAGCCCCCCCGCACCCAGTTATGGCCTCGGTACACACCCGTCATATACCTGAAATGGTCTTTTACCAGCTTACCCCATACTGTAATGCCATCATCACGCCCGGACCATGCCCCAGGATATTGTGAAACAAAGGGAAAGGCATAAGTACTTAGGAAATATGGACCATCTAGGTTAGATCGGTCACTTGGTGTCAGCATACGACCCATCCAAACATTAAAGAACTTCCAAGGCTCGATCTGCAGAATACCATCCAAAACGTTCCAGTTACCATCACGCAAACGCTCTAGATTAAGCGTGCTTTTTACATATTTATGGAACTGTGCTCCCATATAAATACGTAAATCATTAGCACTGGCTGCTCCGGAATGTGCTGGCGTGGCATTGGGGTCATTAGAAAGATACTGCCCACGCACACCAACACCCAAGGTAAAAAACTGATCCTTACCAAAGTTAAAAGTTGCCGCCGCATGAGATGATTGCGGCAATGCTGCGCTGACCACGGCACAAAGAGACAGAATTTTTGTTCCACACTGGAACAATTTTGTTTTACGACTTAATGAAAACCGCGATAGCAACGCGACCATGACCTTCCCCCTTGAAGCCATAATTGCCAAATGGCCATACTGTTACATTATGATAACGAATATTTTTGGGGGTATGGGTGAAATTACCTAGATCAGGCTAGAGATAGAAAACCCAATTATAATTTTGCAGAAATGACAAAATTTATTTTATTATTATCCGAAGATAGGTTTTTATTTAAAGTGAGATGAAATCATCACACCTATGAGCTACCCTACAACATTAAGATAAAATGATAGCTCATAGGTTTATTAAATAAGAATATTCTTTTTAAAGCGCACCACGCTCAATAATGAAACGTGCAATATCTTCTACACCTTCACCAGCCCGAATATTTGTAAAGACAAAGGGACGTTGACCACGCATTTTACGGCTATCCCGATCCATAACGCTTAAATCTGCCCCTACATATGGTGCAAGATCAATCTTATTAATCACCAGCAGATCACTACGCGTAATACCCGGCCCACCTTTACGCGGAATTTTATCTCCGGCAGAAACATCGATAACATAAATGGTCAGATCAGCCAGTTCTGGGCTAAAAGTTGCTGCCAGATTATCCCCACCACTTTCTACCAAAATAAGATCAAGGTTTTCAAAACGCTCTGATAATTCAGCAATACCAGCTAGATTAATACTGGCATCTTCCCGTATTGCTGTATGGGGGCATCCACCTGTTTCTATCCCCATAATGCGTTCTGATGGCAAAGAGCCTGCTCTGGTTAAAAACTCTGCATCTTCACGCGTGTAAATATCATTTGTTATAGCTGCAATATTATATACATCCCTAAAACGACGACATAATGCATCCATTAATGCTGTCTTACCCGTTCCTACAGGGCCACCAATTCCCACGCGTAGCGGGCCATATTTTGCGTCTGTCATGTTCTGAATAGCCTTGTAACCTGAGTTTCATGGTGCATGGCAGCAAGATCTGCACAAAAGCATGCTCCACCAATATCTTCTAATGTAAGGTTATGTGTTTTCTGAGCAGCTTTCTGCAACGTAGCTTCCAAACCAACCAAAGCACGCAGCCCGTCTGTTTGCCCTAAAGGGACCAAACGCACGGCTGCAGAAACCAAAGCAGCAATAGAGGAATACCCCCCCGCCAAAGCTGCCTGCTGCCGTGATATGCCGCCATACCGAAACACAACACCCTGCGCGACCGGCAAAGGCCAACGGACATCAGGTGGAATAATGTCCTGAGGAACAACATTCCAGACTGTGGCTGCTTTCTGAAAGGCCTCTCCTTGATATACTGTTTCTTCATAACGCTCACGCGATGAGGCACATGCACAGGCAAATTCAGCAACATCATACAACTGTGCCTGATCATGCGCTGCATCCCAAGCAGCTTGAAGAATTATAAAATCATTCTGTAAACTTCCATAATGAAGAAGAACTTCTATCCATTGGCATAACGACGCAACATTATGCACATCATCATTCTCCACAGCCCATTCCAAACCATGACTATAAGCATAGCCTCCTGTTGGAAATGCTGGTGAAACCCATGAAAGAAGACGCAGAAAATTCTTACCTTCCATGATTTGTTCATCAATCATGGGAATGGTGGGCATGTCCGTTTTCATGCTGATGAGCACCTATGCGTCCTGCATACGCACCACTTTCGGGATCAAATGCAGCCATGACCATATGCACATGGCCACCAAGGCCACGAATCATGTCCGCAATGACATGATCACGCCGTATCAGAATACGATGTTCCTCAATGGCTGTGGGAAGATGGCGGTTTCCAATATGCCAAGCCAGACGCAACAGATGTAAGCTATTGGCTGCCGTAACTTCCATAAGTTCTTCTGGAAGTGATTTTACTAGAATAATACGTCCATCTTCCAGTTTCAAACCATCACCAGCATGCAACAGACGTGCATGCTCCAAATCAAGAAGAACCTTTTCTTCCGATTGCAGGCATACAACCATACGGCGGCGGTGTCGCCCTTCATAATCAGCCACAAAAATTTCTGTTGCCGCGGCTGCAGGCCAACTTCCTGCTGGAAGAATTTCAATTATACGTTGCATCAGAACAGAAAATACCTTTGTGCCATAGGAAGAACTTCTGCGGGTTCGCATGTCAGTAACACACCATCAGCACGCACTTCATACGTTTCGGGGTCTACTTCGATATGCGGCATGGCATCATTATGGATCATGCTGCGTTTACCAATACCTTCTCGTGTATTGGACACTGCTGAAAGTTTACGTTGCAGCTTAAGTTTATGCCCCAAATCATCTTCCAATGCGGCCTGAGAAACAAATGTCAGGCTTGTATGTGTAAGTGCGCCACCATATCCGCCAAACATCATACGGCCATGCACCGGTTGCGGGGTGGGGATAGAAGCGTTGGGATCCCCCATCATGGCATAAACAATTGCACCGCCCTTAATCACCATTTCCGGCTTTACACCAAAAAAAGCAGGCTCCCACAAAACAAGATCTGCCAATTTTCCAACTGCGATAGACCCCACCTCATGGGCAAGGCCATGCGCAATGGCCGGGTTTATGGTGTATTTGGCAATATAGCGTTTAACGCGGTTATTATCTGCGGCACCATCTCCTGAGAGCGCACCTCGCTGTAATTTCATTTTGTGTGCTGTTTGCCATGTTCTTAAAGGCACTTCGCCCACACGCCCCATAGCCTGACTGTCAGACGACATCATGGAAAGCACGCCCATATCCTGAAAGATATCTTCAGCGGCAATGGTCTCACGCCGAATACGGCTTTCTGCAAAAGCGATATCTTCTGGAATCTGCGGATCAAGATGATGGCATACCATCAACATATCCAGATGCTCATCCAGCGTATTGACTGTGTAGGGGCGTGTTGGGTTGGTAGAAGATGGCAAAACATTCGGCAAACCAGCTACACGTATAATATCTGGTGCGTGTCCCCCACCAGCACCTTCTGTATGAAAAGCATGAATGGTGCGCCCTTTGAATGCGGCAATTGTATCTTCCACAAACCCGCTTTCATTCAGCGTGTCTGTATGGATCATCACCTGAACATCCATATGATCGGCCACGCTTAAGCAACAATCAATGGCTGCTGGTGTTGATCCCCAATCCTCATGCAATTTCAGGCAACTTGCCCCAGCCCTTACCATTTCTTCCAAAGCTTCTGGACATGATGCATTGCCCTTACCTGCAAACGCCAGATTAACAGGAAAAGCATCTGCTGCCTGAAGCATACGCGCTAGATGCCAAGGGCCAGGTGTACATGTGGTAGCCGCGGTGCCTGTGGCTGGCCCGGTGCCCCCTCCTAGCATCGTCGTTATGCCGGAAGACAAAGCCTCTTCTATTTGTTGTGGGCAAATATAGTGGATATGACTATCAATTCCACCAGCAGTGAGAATTTTACCCTCTGCTGCAATTATTTCTGTGCCCGGGCCAATAATAATATCTACTCCGGGCTGAATATCCGGGTTTCCTGCCTTACCAATTGTTACAATGCGTCCATCGCGCAGCGCAACATCTGCTTTAACAATACCCCAATGATCAACAATCAGCGCATTTGTGATAACCGTATCTACAGCACCTTGTGCGCGAGACAATTGTGATTGTCCCATACCATCACGAATGGTTTTTCCACCACCAAACCGCGCTTCTTCCCCATAAATGGTAAAATCTTTTTCTACTTCCACGAGCAAAGCTGTATCTGCCAGCCGAACACGATCCCCCGTAGTGGGGCCAAACTGGCCTGCATATTCGTAACGGGAAAGACGCGTCATTTATCTATACTCCCCATCACTTCTCCTCGAAAGCCAAATACTTGGCGTAGGCCGCGTAATGGAATTAATGTCACTTCTCGCATTTGGCCGGGTTCAAAACGAATGGCACCGCCAGAGGGTACATTCAGCCGCCAACCTTTAGCGTGTTCACGCTCAAACCGCAGGGCGGGATTCACCTCATAAAAATGGTAATGGCTTCCCACCTGTATAGGGCGATCTCCTGTATTGGATACCATCACCTTACGCTGTGGCTGTCCCTCATTCAAAACAATCTCGCCTTCTGCAACCAGAATTTCTCCGGGCACGGCATCTGCAGGCAGAGCATCAACGTATTGGGGCATGAACCGTCACCAGTTTTGTTCCGTCAGGAAAGGTTGCTTCCACTTGCACATCATGGATCATTTCTGGCACGCCAGCCATTACCTGATCACGCGATAAGACACGACCGCCACTTGCCATCAGATCTGAAACACTCTGGCCATCCCGCGCACCTTCAACAACGTGGTCTGTAATAAGAGCGACGGCTTCTGGGTAATTTAAACGCACCCCACGCTCCAACCTACGCCGTGCCACCATTGCCGCCATAGCAATAAGCAATTTATCTTTTTCTCGAGGTGTCAGTTTCATAGCTCGTGTTTTCTCTACTTTTTCTACTTCAGGAGCGCCAAGTGGTTGGCATAGACTGTCCATCTCGCAATATTGGTAAAATACGTTGCAACATCACCTCTAGCTGCCAATTATCCTGTGCTATACCACGCACAATCAGCATGCCATTCCATGCTGAGGCCGCAAACCCCTTACATTCTTCTGCTGCCAACACATGACGTAGCGATTCAAGACGACTTGACGCATCAACTGCAACCAAAACAAGCGTTGTAACAGCATGATGCCCAGCCGCCACTGCAGGATTCTGCAAAAGAAAATCTACGGAACTACTTTCCAGTTTAAGTGTATCTACTAAAATCCGCTGACCAGCACGCCGAATGGAGAGACCATCTCTGACAGACAGTTGCTCAACACATTCCCCCGAAGCCACACGACCAAAAAAACGGCTTTCAAGAAACAGAAATCGCGCATTATCCGCCATTTCTACTATCATTTTACGCTGTAACCGACTGCCATCAAAAAAAATCGTGCCATGCGGTAGCCACTCCAAACATGCTCCTTCCGCTATCTGGCAAGAGATATTTACTTGAGCTGGCTCATCATTTGGGCGTGCACGGTAAATACGCTCAGCCGCCTGAGAAGTTACGAGAAGATTTGTATGTGGGGCACAGTTCAAATCTCCTTCAATACGGTCTCCCGCTGCGATACCACCTGAAATATTTACCGTAACAACTTCCATCTGCTGCCCCGCAACACGAGGGAATAACAAGCGGCAGCATCCCTTCTGCTCTAACCCATGGCATCGGGTTTGAGAATGATCATTTCGGACTTCCAACCCAAAACGACCGTAAGCACGTTGCAGAAGAGACACTTAATTGTATCCAATTCCTGTAAGAACCATTTTCAATATAGAACACGGTATTATGCTTCCGTCAATAAGGATGGGATATACGCATATTTGCGTATAAAAAATGAAGCTATAAATTATAAAATATGCTGTGATTATTGAACGAAAACTGTTTTAGAAAATACCAAGCTTCCCATAGCTCTTAGGTTACACATGAAAAGAACACGTTGTTATAACCTCAATGCTCTCCAAGAAAATATAATATGGAAAGCTATCGGGCTATTTACCGTATTAGGCGGTTTTAACATCGCAACTTGGCTCTGGGCTTTCAGTGCTTTCCACTCTTCTCCTGCCTTATTAAGCACGGCATTTGTTGCATATAGTCTGGGCTTACGCCATGCCGTAGATGCTGATCATATTGCTGCTATTGATAATACAACACGTAAATTGATGCAGGAAGGTAAACAACCACTTTCCGTAGGGCTTTTCTTTTCTTTGGGACATTCTAGTGTGGTGGTTATTGCATCCATTTTGGTTGCCACAACAGCTACCGCTTTTACACAAAAGCTTCATCTTATCCAGAAATTTGGTGTAATTATCGGGCCGATGGCCTCTATCACCTTTCTACTAACTGTTGCCATTATGAATATTGTAATTTTTTATAATCTCTACCAAAACTTTTGTCGTGCCAAATCTGGCTGTATATCTCACCAAGAAGATATTCATGCCTTTCTTGCCAAAGGTGGGATACTTGCTCATTTTCTTAAACCATTATTTGGTTTTATTCATAAATCTTGGCATATGTATCCGCTTGGTTTCCTATTTGGCTTGGGGTTTGATACCGCAACAGAAATTGGATTACTCAGCTTATCGGCAACCCAAGCATCTCACGGTATGCCATTTTACTCTATTTTAGTTTTTCCTACTCTTTTTACTGCGGGCATGTCCTTAGTAGATACCTTAGATGGTATTTTAATGCTTGGAGCTTATGGTTGGGCTTTTGTAGAACCCATTCGAAAATTTTATTATAATATGACTCTTACCGCAGTTTCTATCATTACCGCTCTCATCATCAGTACTATTGAAGCCCTTGAGCTTATACGAAACCATTTAAACCCTGAGCATGCTTTCTGGAATTGGAGCGAAACTCTTAGTGAAAACTTTGATATTTTAGGCTGCATGATTATTGCCATCTTCATGACGTGCTGGTTTATATCTACTGTTATCACCCACCATAAAAGAATATAAAAATACCTCCTTCCACAGTTTGAAAGGAGGTATTCTACAACTTACTAAATTTTAAATGTCAGATTTTTCAGGATACCTGTGGCTTTCTGGAATTAGCCGCGGCAACCTTCTTGCCCCATTCCACCAATGTTTTGGTGCAATCAGAACGTTCAATCTGACACTCAATAATGGTGGGGCCTTCATGGTTTGCTTTAGCTTTTTTGATAGCCTCTGCAAGTTCACCTGCCGTGGTGGCTTTTAGCCCCAAACCATGACCATCTTCCGCATTGAACACCTCCATCAGACCTGCGTAATCCCAGTTTTTGATGTAATTGTACGGACCATCGTGAATGGCAATTTCAATAACGTAGCCACGATTATTCACAAGGAAGATAATGACTGGCAGCTTATAACGCACCATCTGCGCCATTTCCTGCGCAGTAAGCTGGAACGAGCCATCACCCACCATAAGAATATGCTGGCGCTCCTGAGAGCCCATGGCGTTCCCGAAAGCAGACGGCACAGACCAACCAATATGCCCCCACTGCATTTCCAGCTCAACACGAGCACCACGCGGCAAATCCATACGTGTGGCGTTGAACCAGGAATCACCTGTTTCAGCAACCAAGGTGGTATCTGATGTTAGCATTGCGTTAATCTGACGGGTCATTTCATCATTTGTCAGACGTGCATCTGCTTTGGCCTGTTCGATAACAGGCGTATGTTTTTTACTTTCCTGCGCCGTTAATGGACGGCTGGGAGCTTTTTTTGCCAACTCTTCAAGGAATTCACGCAATGTGAAACCTTCATATGTTTTACCACCCACAGTGACGCGGTTTGGCTCTGCCATCAAAACATTGTCACCCTTGGGCCATGCGGTCCAACCTACTGTGGAATAATCATTAAAGACCGGTGCAACGCAAATCAGGGCATCAGATTTTTCAACCAGCTCTTGCGCGCCGGGTGAAGACACATCGCCCCAATACAAACCACGAAAACCTTTGTGATCTTCGGGGAAAAAGCTTTTTGCTGCTGCCATAATAGTAACAGCGCACCCTAGCTTATCTGCCAGATGTTCTGTTTGTGTTTGTGCATGGGTCGCCCGCACTTTGCTACCTACAATCATAGTAACGCGCTGAGATTTTTCCAGCAGAGCAAGAGAATCTTCAACTGCAGCTTTCAGGCTAACATCATCTACCCGCAATTCTGCTAGCAAAGATGATACCGGGCCGGGTCGAACACATTCCGCATCAGATACGTTACAGGCAATTTCGACATATGCAGGCTTACGTTCACGCAAAGCTGTACGGATTACATGGTCAATTTTGGCTGGAGCCGATGCGGCATCTGTAATGCTTTCTGCTGCACATGTAACATGCCGCATCATTTCCAACTGATATGTATAATCGTTCGTACCCAGCGTATGATGCAGAATATGGCCTGTTCCATAATCATTGCTATTGGGGGAACCAGAAATCAAAATAACTGGCAGGTTTTCTGCATACGCTCCTGCAATGGCATTCATGGCAGAAATGGCACCTACACTAAAGGTAACCACTGCCGCCGCAGCGCCATGAGCACGTGCATAGCCTTCTGCACTAAAGCCGCAGTTTAGCTCATTACAACAGTAAACCTGTTCCATTTCTTTATTTGCCAGCAACTGATCCAGTAAAACCAGATTGAAGTCTCCGGCTACGGCAAAATGGTGCTTTAATCCGATCTGAGAAAGACGCTCAGCAAGATACATGCCGACTGTATATGTCATGGTTTAATCACTCCTATCGGAATAGCCTCAAAAAACGACTTTTAGCTAAAGCCCCCAATCAGACAAATGTCCAATATATGAAACTATGGATTATCATATAAAAAATATATCTCATAACAAAGAAAACATTCTTTGTTATACGCCTCAAAAGCAGCATAACATATTGATATTAATAATTTATTTTTTAAATATAAATATTTTTATATCACTATCGTAAGTATATATTTATATAATATATCACAAAATGTCACTACATCGTGAATGATTATTCTCACCAAACAAAATTTTTACGGATATTTTCTATAATTGAACTTTAATACCTTAAAAAGGCGCGGAAAGTGTAAGAATGCGCCAATTTCCAATCCTACCTGAAAAAATACTCCAACTTTCTGGATGAACATCTAATTTATTTAGAATGCAAAAAGAATTTTTTATATCATCTGCTATAATGCATGCACTTAATGCGCGTATGACGACAGGAGAAGCTATAATTAAGAATGTCTCTTGATTTTTGGCCTTATCAAAAAGGTTGTCCAGACATCCCTTTAATCTGGCATGAAATGCATACATACTTTCTCCATCAACTGGAGCATATTCGGGGTTCATGAATTGCCCCTGTTCTTCCGCCGACAAACTTTTTAAATTCCGTCCTGCCAAATTTCCATAATCTCTATTTCTTAACTTTGATTCCAAAACAATTTTTTTCTCTAAAAGAAAATACTCTGGCTCTACAAAAATATCTGATGCACAAAAAATACATGAAATATTATATTCTCTCAAAAATTTTTCTTGAATTATTTTAGAAAATTGAAAATTTATTACTTTATCTTTTGGGGATATATACCCTCTACGCACATCATCAGGCATTAAACTTCCTACCAAAACAACGCGTACTACTGGTTGCGTGCACATAAATTTCTTCCAATATTTTAGATCGGTCTCATTCTTTCATTACTGTTTGCCACATTGTTGTGAACATCGTAAGTTCCGCTCCATATTTTAACGCTTGGGTGTGTTCTTCCGGAAAGCATAATGTCTGTTTTTTCTATAAGTTATATCAATAAATTGAATCGCAAGACGTGCTACATTGCTGTTTTTCTGGCCCTTACAGGATGCACTCCCCCTGTTTCCGTTAAGCAACTCAGCCTAACAGAGGCTTATCAAGATCGCACTCATACCGCCCTTAATGGAACAACCCTTAGCAACACCACCCGTATTGTGCTGGAACGCCAAAATTTGCTGGGTATATGGCGGGCACACCCAAGCGCGGCCATTGAAATCCTACGGAAAAGCACGCAAGACCAATTTTATACACCAGATCTAAATGACCAACTTTTTGCACTGGCAGAGCTCAGTTATCTACGGGGTAAAAAGCATAAATCCCGCACAGATTTCATGGCTGCTGCCTTGTATGCATATGCCTATCTCAATCCTGCCGATAAGACGATGGAACATCCAGATCCGTATGATCCACATTTTCGGCAAGCGTGTGATATTTACATGCTCAGCCTGACAGAAGCCTTAGGATCACCCGCCAACGTGAATTCTCAACACTGGGTGCTTCCATTGGGTGATCTGGATCTTTCAGCCGAAGCATCAGAACATATGTGGCATGGTTATGAGCTTACAGACTTTCGTCCCACAGCTCGCCTTACTGTAAAGGGCGTTAAAAACATTTACAGTCATATGGGGCTGGGCGAACCTCTAGCCGCCATTCCGCATGTAGATGGCCGCGCCCCCTCTTCCTTTACAGTAACCGACAAACTACGCATTCCTGTTAGCCTATTTATGGAAATACCAGATCCACGCAGGCAAGTTCTCTCCGATCATATTTTTGGTCACCTGACCTTAACAGCTTTGGATGATCAAGCGCATATTATCACAGCCAATAATACACCTATCCCTCTACAGTACGATCAAACAGCCTCACGCGCACTTAGCCTTAGCAATGCCGTAGATTGGTCTAGCGAATATAAGGGTTTTCTGGATGGCCGTTTCTTTGATAATGGCCGCAAACCCCAACTTATTGCTATAGAACCCCACCGCTACGGGTGTATTCCTGTTGTGCTTGTGCACGGCACAGCATCTAGCCCCGGACGATGGGCGGACATGGTGAATGATCTTCTGGAAGATCCTCAAATACGCGCCCATTTTGAATTTTGGTTTTTTTCTTATGCTACGGGAAATCCTATTCCCTATTCTGCCTTTCAACTTCGTGAGGCTCTGGAGGCCGCCATTCAAAACAATGGGGGCACTCAGGCAGATCCCGCGCTTGGGTATATGGTGCTTATTGGCCATAGTCAGGGGGGACTTTTAGCAAAAATGCAAGTAATAGACGCCAAAGATAAACTCTGGAATGGACTTAGCCATCACCCTTTCAAGAATTTACACCTTACTCCCAAAGCCCATAGTTTTTTGCAAGAAACCCTGTTTCCAAAACCGCTACCTGAGGTGCAACAGGTTGTGTTTATTTCCACACCGCAACACGGAAGCTACCTCGCTGCACTTTCTTTAGCGCATCTTGTTGGCCGTATGGTGACATTTCCTGTCAGTCTAACAGAAGTAATGCAACAGGTTGTTGTCGGAGAGTCTGGTTCAATACGTGTAAATATGAGCCCGTGGCGTATGGGCAGTGTGTATGGCATGACACCCCATAGTGCTTTTATCCGCTCTCTCGCCGCCATACCTGTTGTGCCGGAAGTGCGTACGCACTCCATTATTCCCGTTCTGGGCGATGGCCCATTAGCAACCGCGGATGATGGTGTGGTAAAATATCGTAGTGCGCACATACCTTATGCTGATTCGGAACTGGTTGTGCGGCATTCAGGCCATTCCACACAATCCAACCCTATCACTATTGCAGAGGTGCGTCGTATTCTGCTGGAGCATCTGGCGCACCTTACCCCGGGGGTTCCAGAAACTGGGGACATGAACAAACAAAATATCACACGTATTGGCGGTGAATATCAGCCAACCACTCCCCCGGTGCACCCATGAACAAGCTCCACCATAACTCTTCCACACATGGCTGGCTTTTCTGGGTAAAAACATCTGGCGCTTGCTTATTTAGCCTGTATTCAGCAGCAGCGCTTTATTATTCTACCTTAACGCCAGATATTCTGCGTTTAAGCCTGAGCATCATCTTTCCGTTGCTTGTTTTGGGGATGTTCTTTTTTATTCCGGCACGCATTAGTCGCCCTACCATTCCAGTTTTATGCGCTATATTTGCAATATGGTATTTAACAGATCCACCACGTAATCATCGGGATTGGGCTGGAGAGTATGCCTTGCCAGCAGATGCCGTTCTGACTGGGCGAACGGTGCACATTCAAAATATACGAAATTTCAAATACAAAACAGAAACAGATTATACGCCGCGCTATTATGATGCAGAATATAATCTGGATGATCTTTCATCCGTAGATATGATTACATCCTATTGGGCGGGAGAAAGTATTGCGCATGTTTTCCTCACCTTTGGGTTCAAGGATGGGCACCACCTTGCCATATCTATTGAAACACGCAGACAAAAACGTTTCCCTTATTCTGCGATTGCTGGCTTTTTCCATCATTATGAAATGTTTTATGTTACCGCAGATGAACAGGATCTCATTGGCGTGCGCACAGATATCCGTAAAGAACGCGTCTACCTTTACCGGCTCTTCATTTCTCCGCAAACGCGTGAACGTCTCTTTAAAAGCTACCTTTCGGAAATTCATTTCCTGCACTCACATCCACGCTGGTACAATACGCTCGCAGATAACTGCACAACCGAAATACTCTCCCGTGCGGGTGCGCAGCTACATTACCGGTTGGATTGGCGCGTCTTGCTAAGCGGCTACACGGCCTCTTTGGCATATGATTTAGGGCTGTTGAACCCACAGTATGATTTTCCCACCCTCAAACGCCTTAGTCGCATCCAACGCCCTGACGGCGCAACGCCAGATGCACACTATTCGCAAGAAATACGAGCTGATTTACCTTTGAATGAGGTACCTACACTTTCACAAAACAAATAACAGAAATGTTATAAATGACGTTACATGCTTAAGATGCTGTTTCGACAACAAAAAACATAAATAACACTTGCGAATAAGAATTACTTATTAAAACTCGTTGATATTTAACGATTTTCTCATTGCATTGCGCCTAAAATATCCGTAAAAAGACTTCACAAACCTCCATCAAAATCTGGAAATCGAGTCATGGTAAAAGATCCTAAAGTTATCGAACATCTGAACATCCAGCTGACAAATGAACTGACGGCTATCAACCAGTACTTCTTGCATGCACGCACACTGCGCCATTGGGGTGTTACCCTGCTGGGCAAGAAAGAGTATGAAGAATCCATTGAAGAAATGCGTCATGCTGATTGGCTGATCGAACGTATTCTGTATCTTGGTGGTCTGCCTAACGTTCAGCGCCTGAACACCATCCTGATTGGTCAGGACGTGAAGGAAATTCTGGAATGCGACCTGAAGCTGGAAGAAAAAGCTCTGGGTGATCTGCGTGAAGGCATTGCCTATTGCGAAAGCGTGCGTGACTTTGTTTCCCGCGATCTACTGCTGAAGATCCTTGAAAACGAAGAAGAACACGAAGACTTCCTGGATCGTCAGTTTGATCTGATCAAGCAGATCGGTATTGAACGCTACATTCAGCTGAACTCTGCTGCTGCACCCGATCAGGCATAATCACTGATCAAAAAATATGGGGCGTATTAGCACCCCATATTTTCTATGTTTATAAATGCGCTGCAAATAAATCCGCATAAATTTCTGGCTTAAAGCCAACCGTAATATTCCCTTCCCGATCTAAAACGGGCCTTTTTATAAGGGATGGAGAAGCAACCATTAGCGCTAATGCACGTGGTTCATCAATATTTTCTTTTTCAGAATCAGGCAATTTACGAAACGTAGTGCCGGCTTTATTTAAAAGCTTTTCCCAGCCAACACTTTGCGCCCACTTCTTGAGCGTTGCTGTATCTATTCCCTGCTTTTTATAATCATGGAAGCTATACGCTACACTATGCGCCTCTAGCCATTTCATGGCTTTACTCATCGTGTCGCAAGATTTAATTCCGTATATCGTTATTGTCACGCTCATAAACCCTCCGAGAACAAACCAACTTTTTATGGCTGGATATTCAGCAATTTCCGTATTTCTTCCATAAAAGCTGCATCCTGCTCTAAAGCAAACGGGCGCGCAGAAATGCCCACATAGCCCACACAAACTGGCTTGGTTTTTACGGAATCCGCTTCTGTCTGATAGCGCGGCACAATATGGGTATGGAGTGAAGGCTCCTGATTACACCACGTCTCATAATTAATACGGGTAGCACCTGTAGCTTTAAGTAGGGCATCACCTATCGTTACACAATCTGCCAGATATTGCATACGCTCCTGTCCGTGCAGATCATTCAAGCTTGGCACAATCGGGTCTGACAAAAGCTGGCAATAACCTTGCACAGGCTGGGTATCGGCCACAATGAGCCAGCCTGAAGGCATACGCCCGATAACTTGAGGGAACTTCCCTTCCCTTGCCCATTCAACGCGTTGCTGAATTACATTTTTTGTCATGCTCTGCCTCAGTCATAATTTTGCTTTCCGCAATACGCCTGAGAACAGCCATTTCACGTGGCTTATCGAATTACTCGCAGGCGTGATGCCGAAAACAATCTGGTTCATGCCCATTTACCATGCCTGCAGCTTGCATCCATGCATAAACAATAACTGGCCCGACAAAGCGAAAGCCGCGCTTTTTTAATTCCTTTGAGAGAACCTCTGAAGCTAGCGTTTGTGCAAGCGCATGAGAATGCTCCGTTTTTACGAAGTTTTGTTGCGCCACCCCCCATGCAAAATCTGCAAAATCCTCACCTTTTGCCTGCATTTGCAAATAGGCATGTGCATTTTTAACAGTGGCTTCTATTTTTAGGCGTGCGCGAATAATCCCGGCATCCTGCATCAGCCTTTGCACATCGTGCTCTGTAAACTGCGCGACTTTTTCTGGATCAAACCCAGCAAAAGCCCTCCGAAAATTTTCACGCTTCTGCAGGACCGTATTCCAGGAAAGCCCAGCCTGAAAACTTTCCAGCACCAGCATTTCCCATAAGGCTCGCGCGTCCTTGATAGCCATACCCCATTCAGCATCATGATAATCACGCAAAAGCATATTTCCACATGCCCATTTGCAACGATGCCTATGAGAATCCATGCGATTTTCTGGCTCTAGAAGCGACGTGGTGGCTGTATTGTCTGCACGAAGGCAAACTGTGCGCCTTCTTCCCGAAGGATCTGGTCTTTTCTTTTGGTTGATTTTGTTCCAAGTTTATCGGCAATTTCATGCGTGGCAGACAGTAGGCCTTTGTCACCTTTTAAAAGACCAATCAGAATTCTTACTCGCAAGGCTTCATCTTCACTCTGCAAGCTATAATAAATCGTTCGCGATTCGCGCCGTGGCACAATCAAGTTAGAACGCCTTAATGTGCCTAACTGCTGGCTTAGAGTCGGCTGACCAATTCTGGTTTTGCTTTCCAGCTCCCCTACTGCCAGCGCCCCATGCCGCAAAAGAGCATCCAGAATCATAAGTCGCTGCGGCTGAGCAAACAGCTTCAACTGCTCCACCAATTGTTTTGCTTCGTCTAAAGACATTTCAACCATGAGCTTACTGCCCCTGATCAGGCTTTAAACACATAAACCATGATGGCCCCGCCTGCATGACAGCATCTTGGGTTTGCGCTGTTGGTAGCACCACATTCCCTCCGGGTGTCCAACCTTCAGGTGTCAGAACATCCCCCTCATCTACCCGTTGAAGGGCGGCAAGCAAACGCAGCAATTCCGCCACAGATCGGCCAACAGTCATAGGGTAGCATGTTGTGGCACGCACAATACCTTGCGGGTCAATCATGTACACACAGCGCACCGTCGCGCTATTCCGGGCCGTTGCATCCAGCATGCCGTATGCACGGGCGATGGCCATGGAAGGATCTTCCACCACGGGAAAAGGAATCCGAACGTCAAACCTTTCCCGTATAGCTTCAATCCATGCAAGATGTGCTGGCAGACTGTCTACAGAAAGGCCCACCAATGCACAATTCATGGCAGCAAATTGCGCAGCAGCTTGTGCAAATGCAATAAACTCACTGGTGCAAACCGGCGTAAAATCTGCCGGATGCGAAAACAGCAGCACCCACTGCCCACGCAAAGCACTTAACGTAAGCATGCCTTGGGTTGTCCGCGCCATAAAATCTGGAGCCATGTCTCCAATTCTGGGTGCGGCCACTACCGGCTCCAACTGACTGGTATCTATGATGCGGTCATTCATAGCTGCAGTGTTTACGCGCATTCTTTCACTTGACGCAAGACGCTTTCATTCTTAATTAAAGTGTATATTCATGTTTACTTAAAATAATAAACTGTTGGGAGTTTCCCTTATGTCAGATCCAGCTATCGCCACAGCCACCCAGCAGATTCTGATGGCTGTGCAGCGCCCCGAACAGCGACCTGTTGTAAAAACCTTTTTTGATGAGAAAACTTTCACAGCCAGCCATGTGGTGCATGACCCGCAAACCCTAACAGCCGCTGTTATTGATAGCGTGCTGGATTATGATCCGGCTTCTGGCCACATTAAATACGATTCCGCCCAAGAAATTGTAGATTATGTGCACGCTGAAAAACTGCAGGTTGCATGGCAACTAGAAACACATGCGCATGCTGATCATCTTTCCGCCGCACCATGGTTGCAGGAACAACTGGGCGGCAAATTGGGTATTGGCGCCAACATTGTGCAAGTGCAGGAAGTTTTTGGCAAAATCTTCAATGCCGATACCAGATTTGCCCGTGATGGATCTCAGTTTGATCATCTTTTTACAGATGGCGAGCAGTTTAAGCTGGGTAACCTAAACGCCATAGCGCTGCATGTGCCGGGCCATACCCCCGCAGATATGGCTTTTATTATCGGTGATGCCGCCTTTATTGGCGATACGCTGTTCATGCCAGATTATGGTACGGCCCGTGCAGACTTCCCTGGTGGGGATGCCCGCATGCTGTATCGCTCTATTCGCCGCCTTCTCACCTTACCAGCAGAAACGCGCCTTTTTCTCTGCCACGATTACAAAGCCCCCCACCGTGATACCTATGCGTGGGAAACCACCGTGGGCGCAGAACGCGCGCATAATGTGCATGTGCATGAAGGCGTAAGTGAGGATGACTTTGTAAATATGCGTACATCGCGGGATGCAACACTTGCCCTGCCCAACCTGATTATGCCTTCCGTTCAGGTCAATATCCGTGGGGGACACATGCCAGAGCCAGAAGATAATGGCACCAGTTACATTAAGATCCCCATCAACAAGCTCTAAAATTTACTGATCTTTCTGGATACCCCATATGCTCACCTTATTTACTCCTCATATCCTGCTGGAACTTATGTCTGGCGTGCTGGTCGGTTTCACCTTGGGATTAATTGGTGGCGGAGGATCCATTCTGGCTGTGCCGCTTATGGTGTATCTGGTTGGGGTCAAAAACCCTCACGTAGCTATTGGCACCAGCGCGCTGGCAGTAGCTATCAACGCATTAGTGGGGCTAGCACAGCATGCCCGCAACCATACGGTTAAATGGCGCTGCGCAGGTATTTTTGCATCTTGTGGGATAGCTGGCGCGTTTATCGGAGCAGCCATTGGCAAAACAATTGATGGTAAAAAGCTGCTTTTGTTTTTTGCTCTGTTAATGATTGGGGTGGGCATTCTTATGCTCCGCGGGCGGCATAATGTTGGCTGCCCGGGGGCAAGCTGTAATAGACATAACGCCTCCAAAGTTATGGGCTATGGCCTTGGCACGGGACTACTTTCTGGCTTTTTTGGCATTGGTGGCGGTTTTCTAATTGTGCCCGGGCTTATTGCTTCTACCGGCATGCCTATTCTCAATGCTGTTGGCACGTCTCTGGTTGCCGTTTCCGCTTTTGGGTTCAGCACTGCGTTAAGCTACATGTTCTCTGGATATATAGATTGGCAGTTAGCGGCTCTGTTCATTTTAGGTGGGGCCATTGGTTGCCTATTTGGCACCCGCACAGCCCGCCATATGGCTAAATCTTCCAGCCACCTTACAACACTTTTTGCCTGCATCATTTTCATTGTGGCAATTTATATGATCTGGCAAAGCGTGTAGAAATTATAAGGATTTTGTGCCACCACACAACTTACGAGCGCTCGCCAGTGCTGTGTGAAGTTGCATGTAAATATTCTCTTTTCCAAGCACGGTAGTAATATGATGACGCTCCATATCTTTTAGAAAAAATGGAGCCACACGGCCAAACAAAACGGTAATCTCGCGCGCATGTAACCTTTGCAGAACATCCCGCACAACTTGCGCTGCTGAATAATCAATATCGGTAATTGCACTGCAATCCACCACAACACATTTTACCGGATCTGGCGCAGATGAGATCAATGTCATGATATCATCTGCAAACAAGTTACAATTTGCATAAAACAAATCTGCACAAAAACGATAAATGATAATTCCCGGCATACTCTGCTCTCCGGGAGCTACCGCTTCTGCTTCTAACATGCCGGTAGAGGCTTCTGGCGCCATTATCAGCGTATGAGGCATATAACTATGCCGAACGTGCCGAAACAGAGAAAGCGCAATAGCAATAAAGATACCCTGCTCCACCCCCACACTTACAACCGTAGCGGCTGTTACCAGCGCCAAACGGAATTCTCCGGGGCTTTCATGGCGGATACCATTAAGGGCCTGAATATCTATCATTCGCACAGCTACGCAAAACACAATGGCACCTAGCACGCAGCGAGGAAGATACTGCAAGGGGGCAGGAAAAAACAAAAGCACACAGGCAGTTACCGCAGCAAAAACAAGCTGGGCCTTTTGTGATCTGGCACCTGCCTGCACAGCCATAGCTGTTTGCGTGGGGCTGCCATTCACTGTAAATGTACCTGTTAAGGCAGCCGCAGCGTTGGCGGCACACAGCCCCACAATATCTGCATTTTCATCAACATGTTCATGGAACATGTTTGCAAAAGCACGTGATGTTGCAGCACTTTGGGCAATAATAACAAAAACACAGGATGCAGAAATTGGCAGCAAAGCCAACATGTCATGCCAGCCGGGAAGAGGCATGGAAAACGCTGGCAAGCCACCGCGTATGCTGCCTAGAATGGCAACATCGTAATGCTGCAGATCCAGCCCCCAGCTACACAAAATACTAACAACCACAACACACAGGCCCACTGGCCAATGGGGCTCCTGCCTTGCTCCTACCAACAGCACCACACAGCTCAGGCTGGCAATGGCCATGCTTAGCCCCTGCATTTGCCCAAAGCCCTGGAACAGCCCTATCGCCTGAATCAGTGTATTATGAGAAGATGAGACTAAGCCTGTCATATCATACAACATGCTTAAGCCTACCTGAACGCCCACCCCCGCCAGAAACCCCACCAGCACGGTGCGAGACAGAAAATCTGCCAGAAAGCCCAACCGAAATAAGCGAGCGACCAACAGAAATCCCGCATTCAGCAAGGCAACTGCGCTAACCAGTTCCATATATCTGGCGCTGCCGGGGGAAACAATTTCTGATAGGCCGCTAGAAAAAATGGCTGCGGTAGCAGAATCTGCCGCCACCACGAGATGACGTGATGAGCCGAACATGGCAAACGCCACCAACGGAAACAACACTGTATATAACCCGCATACAGCCGGCATTTCAGCAATACGCGCATACCCCAAAACCTGAGGAATGTTCATAGAGGCCAAAGAAAGCCCTGCCAGCATATCCGACCATGACCCAGATTTTTTGGTTATCCGCTGGCCGAGCCAATTTTTTATGCCTAACAAGGGCGACATATTCTCTCCATCCCACTCTATTTGCGTGCCACGATACCCTCAAATATCATAATTGAGGCCTTACTCTTTAGGATGCACCTATGTCAGTTACTCTTTACCACAACCCTTCTTGCGGCACTTCACGCACAGTTCTTGGCCTTATTAGAGACGCTGGTATTGAACCGGAAATTATCCTTTATCTGAAACAGCCTCCAACCCGCGCAGAATTGGAAAACATTCTTGCTAAAGGAAAGTTGAGTGCGCGCGATATTTTGCGCAGTAAAGAAGCTTTATGTAAGGAACTGAAACTTGATGCACCCAGCATCAGCGATGCGCAGATACTGGATGCTATTGCAGAACACCCCAAACTTCTCAATCGTCCCGTTGTGGTCACACTCAAAGGAGCAAAAGCCTGCCGACCGGCAGATGTTGTGCTAGAGCTGTTATAAATTTTCCGCAACCATACGTCTTAGAGCCCTTTTGGAAATTCACGGATGAGCGTTTCGGCGTAGCATGAGGCTTCCCATGGCGATGTGGATCATGGCCTCTGCGACGTCGATCCGCTGTTCGTAGTCCTTCACAAGGCGACGCCAGCGGATCATCCAACCGAAGGTCCGTTCCACAACCCACCGACGCGGCAGGATTTCAAACCCTTTTGCTGTCTCTGACCGCCGGATGATCTCGACTGTGAAGTCGAGAAAAGTGGCCTTATCCATCAACTGGAGGCGGTCATAGGCTCCATCGGCAAACAGGTGCTTCACCCAAGGCCAGCGTTTGCGAATGGCATCAAGGATCATCTGTCCTCCTGCACTGTCCGAAATATCGGCTGTTGTCAGCTGGACCAGGAGAAGGCGGCCATCCGTATCAACTGCGATGTGACGTTTCCGACCGACGATCTTCTTGCCTGCGTCATAACCACGTGTCTTTGCGTGGGGTGCCTTGATACTCTGGCTATCAATGACACCACCCGATGGACTGGTTTCGCGTCCTGTCGCTTCACGATCGAGCATCAGACAGACATCATGAATGGTCTGGAACAGGAAACGGCGCATCAGCCTGCGGAACCACCAGTAAACCGTTTGCCATGGGCCAAAATGAACCGGAAGCATCTCCCAACCGCAGCCTGAGCGCACGAGATAGCGCAGAGCATTGATGATCTCACGGAAATCGGTTGTCCGTTTCCGACCACGCCGGTTCGCAGGGGGCATCAGAGGCGCTATGCGCTCCCATTCCTCATCTGTCAGATCAGACGGATAGCGTTTCGTCTTGCGTGTAATTCCGGCCATGCGGCCTCGTTGTGCTGGCGTCCACATCCTGCCTTTGAATCACGCTCAAAACCTCTTGAAAACCTATCATAGCGAATTTCCAAAAGGGCTCTTATCTCCCTCACAAAGGATAAGGCGTATGATGTTACATAAACGGATGAAAGCATCAGAAGACGAGTGCTTGAACCCACTTATACTTACTTAGCCGCGACATCAGCTAAAAGAAGTTCTGTTTTTTCCTGAGCGATCACAACCATATCCTGCTGATCCGTTATTGCGGCAGCATCATCACAACGCAGAACATTTCCATTTATAGTGACAGTGCCAGATACAACCAGCAGGTAAAGATCGCGCCCTGGGGTAGTGCTATAAGCAGCCCCCTCCGCCGCAGGTATGGCTGCATGTAACAAACGTGCACGCGCTGTTAAGGCAACCGGAGCACCATCCGTAATCTGGCTTTCTTCTTCTGGATCATCTTCTGGAAAACCTGATGCAAGAATTCTAAAACCACCATCTTCCAATTGGGGAAAACTTGCACGAGTTTCCTGCGCAGGGGATACGCCCTCTACATCTGCCATAAACCAGAACTGAATAAACGTGGCACCATCTGGGCCAGCACGCCATTCCAGCCCTTTGTACCCCGTGCCCGTACTAAAAAGGTGCAGTCCTCTCGTGCCTATTTCTTCCTGTTCAAAACCATCGACATTACTCGTCAGATTTCCTGCAGATACCCATGTTAGAATATCTACATTGGCTTCTGGCCCCAGATGATACGCCTGCGCTGACTTAAGCGTGCCAAGATTCAGCACACGCAAACGCCCATCATGCGTGTATGCCGGATCTTGATAATCGGCGAATGCGAAATGGCAGCGGAGCATCAGCGTATCTGAATGTGCACTGCCTAGCGTAGGTGCACGCCTGATTGTTATCATTCTCTAATCTTACACATGTTTTTTTGCTTTCGTTTTTTCTGGGTACATCCCTTCCCAGCCGCCCCCTACTGCACGGTAAAGATGCGTGACAGCCCCTGCCACGCGGGCCGTGGCATCTGCTAATGCACTTTGAGAAGATAAAAGTGCATTCTGCAATGTCAGCACATTCAAGAAATCGGATGATCCCTGCACATATTGAGCCTTGGCCGTATCCACTGCAATTTCGTTTTCATGCACGGCTTCAGCCAATTCATCACGCCGACGCTGAGCAGCCGTAAAATCGGCCATGGCATCATCAATTTCCTGCCACGCTTTTAAAACCGTGCGCTGGAACATGGTTGCAGCTTCCTTCTGCTGCGCCTTACGCAAATGCAACTGGCCTGTCAGCCGCCCGCCTTCAAACAAAGGTAATGTTGCCGTGGGGCCAAAACCATACTGGCGGGATGCCCATGACCCCAAACCACTAAACTGAAGGGCCTGCACATCCAAACTACCAGACAATGTGACTCGCGGAAAAAAATCTGCAATGGCTACACCAATACTGGCTGTAGCAGCATGCAAATGATCTGCCGCCATGCGGATATCTGGCCGGCGTTCTGCCAGTTCGGATGGCAAACCAACTGGCACCAAAGCAGGCACAAGCGGGATGGGCCCTGGTGGCCCAAGTTTTGCATCCAGTGCGCCTGGCTCACGCGCAACCAGAAAGCTTAAAGCGTTCAGCATATGCGTTGCCTGCGCCTGCAAAGGTGGTAATCGTGCTTCAAATGTATGCATCTGGCCGGTAGCTTCCGCCACATCCAAACGTGTTGCGGCACCTTGCTCAAACCGCAATGTTGTGAGTTTTACACTATCTTTTGCAATCTGAATATTATGCTGCAAAATACCAATCTGCGTTTGTATCGCGCGTAAATCTATATAATCCTGCGCTGTCTCTGCCATAAGAGATACCAGAATATCGCGCCGCATTTCTTCCGTTTCGTGCATGGCTGCTGTGGCTGCTTCTACCTGCCGCCTTACATGCCCCCAAAAATCCACTTCCCACGATGCGTTCATACCGTATTGAGGCAAGTTGAATGATGGGTTGCCAACACTTCCGGGTAAAGCCGTTGGCCCAAACCCCTGAGAGCCAGATGCAATAGATCCTGCCTGTTCACGCTCCATGGTGCCCAGCAAACCCAGAACACCATTGGTGCTGGCCCGTTCACGCCCATAAGATGCATTGGCTTCGGCATGCGGAAACTGTGCGGCACTGGCAATCCGCCGCTCTGCTTGGCTTTGCATCAAACGTAGGCTGGCTGCTTTAAGATCCAGATTGGAAGCTGCAACCTCATTTTCCAGCGTTGTTAGCACTGGATCATGAAACAGCGTCCACCACTGCGGATCTGTTGAAGCCATCGTAATCTGGCTTTCTGCTGGTGGTTGCGTTGCGCGCCAATCTGCTGGCGCTTTAACCTGCGGCTTATGATAGCTTGGCCCGACTGTGCAGCCAGAAAGCACCAGCACAGATAAGCCGGAAAGAAGAAGACGCTTCATGACATTACTGTCAGATATAACGTGGATTATTGGCATGCGGGCCTTCTGGCTTTGACGCCGTATCAATATTCACTTCAACAGACATGCCAACACGAAC